>JBAVVP010000077.1:0-17592 GCA_049697355.1 Terriglobales bacterium | reverse complement strand
CATCCACCTCCGGGAAATCAGAGTCTGGGAAATCCATGATCACGTCCATCCAGGGAGCCCGGAAGAACTGAGTCGTCGCAGGTACTCGAACTCAGGCCGCTGCCTCGTGAGAAAATATCAAGAGTTGGCCTGACATAAGGAACTCTTGTCTCACTCCGTTTGCGGCTTCTGAAGGCCGAGCTCACGCCGGGAGGTCATGCTGAATGTGCCGGAACATCAAAACCCTTTTCAACTTCGATCCGCCGGTTACGGACGAAGAGGTTCGAGCGGCATCGCTCCAGTTCGTAAGAAAGATCACGGGCTTCAACAAGCCGTCGAAGGCCAATGAAGCCGCTTTCCTGGGCGCCATCGATGAAATCGCCAGTGTGTCGGCTCGCCTGCTCCATTCGCTCGATACGAACGCGCCGCCGAAGAATCGGGAAGAAGAAGCCGCCAAGGCCAGAGCTCGCGCCGCGGAGAGATTCGGCACTTGAGCACCTTCCCACACCCTAGCGCTTGAGGCGGCTGATGAGAAACAGAATCGCCGAGAGCACCACGCTTACGACAATCGAGGTTGCCAAGGGGAAGTAGAACGTCGTGTTCTTCCCGCGATAGAGGATGTCGCCCGGCAGCCGGCCCAGCGGCAACCCCGTCCGTCCCAGCAACATGACAATGCCCCCGATCACCACTAGGGCCACGCCGAGAATTACCAACAGCCGTCCCATCTCCGCCATACTTTGAGTTTAAACCCGCTGATTACTGAACGGCGCGTGGGGTAGTTGGTGCGAACACCAGTGGCTGTTGAAAAACTCTTTTCAGGGAATTCCGCGAGGGTGCCCCATCCTTGCGCGTTCTGTGCGCAAGAGCCTGCCCTGAGCGAAGCCGAAGGGGTGGGTTTTAAGCGCCGCATCCCCCACAAGCTTTCGATCTGACTCACCGCTGGAGCCCATCCCCACTCGATACTCCTCTTTCCGAATCGCCTGCCCGGCGGCGAGGTGTTCCGAGCACAAAATCGGGATCCGCCTGCACCCCTCGGCACAGGCGCATAAATTCCTTCACATCCTCACCCGGTTCTGCCGACAGTTCCTCTTTCGCCACACCGTTTTTCTTCGCATCCGCAGCCACGCTCTCCACCTCGTCGTACTCGCGCCCTTCGACCGTCGACCAGGCCGTAGCCCCAATCGGACGCCGCGCCACCGTCTCGCGATCAATCACCACCTGCGTCGGCAGCTCCGGTTCGAGCGTAGTGCGTTTCAGGTTCATCGACGCCGTCTGCAACGCATAAAGCAACAAGGCTGCCGTCTTGTGATCGACCTCCTCCGTCATCAGCCGATAGATCACGTCGGCCAATGTCACTTGGATGGAATTTGCATCCTCAAGAGTTGGAATTCTCTTGACCCACTCTTGATGGTCTTTCAAGAGTTGCAACTCCGGCCAATGGTACCGGATGTGGTAGTAACAAAACTTACTGTCGCGCAGCGCCGGCGATCCGCACTGCGTTCCGTTGACCTTGAGTTGTTGACAGCGACGAATACTTACTGGATACGATGGCATTTTGCAGCTCCTTGAATTCAGTTCTCAGTTTCCGGCTCTCGGTTGGGGCCGGATCCGGGTGTTTCTGTTTCAGTTACTAACCAGTTGGTATGGGGTACCCCCCCTCCCCCCTGGTCTATTGGAATCATGGAGTTAGGGAGAAAATTCCTCCAGGTCTTTGAGTTTGAAGGACTTAAGGGTAAAGTCTTTAAAAATCAATGGCTTAGGGTGGTTAAACAGGGCGGATGCGGTGTTGCTCTCGCTTTTCATCGTTTCTATTCCGGTTGCCATGTTCACTCCTCCCACTGAAAGCGGGCGCCAAAACTAAGGGCGTAGCCGGTGGCCACGCCCTGATCTCTTCTCGATTTGTCCGCAACTTTCTAGCGGTTTGGAGGCCTATCTTTTGCCCGATTTTACTTTGGCACAGTTCGGCGCGCGGTGCAGTGATGGCCATCACTCCGCGTTTGTGATGAATCCGTGCCATTTTGGGAATGTGCGGCAAGGGGCGCGGCGGTGGAATGCCACTCATCGCAAAGTGCGCGATGAGTGGGCACCCGTGGTTCAGGGCACTATTCCCTTGACAGACTATTCCTTATATGGAATATTATCCGCATGGCATGGGACGTCGAGTTCACCGGCCAGTTTGAAAGCTGGTGGAACTCGCTTTCCGAAGATGAACAAGTCGAGATCAGCGCCAAGGTTGAGCTGTTACAGGAGCGCGGCCCGACGCTTCCCCGGCCTCATGCGGACGTGATCTCCACTTCGCGCCACGCCAACATGAAGGAGTTGCGGGGCAAAGTCGAGGAGCGTCAGCTGCGCGTGCTGTATGCGTTCGACCCTCGGCGTACGGCGCTGCTTTTGCTTGGTGGCGACAAGACGGACGATCCTAACTGGTACGAGAAGTTTGTGCCGATTGCGGACGATTTGTTCGATCAGCACCTAAGGCAACTGGAGCGGAAACGGCAGAAGTAAGCAACATAGCATGTCAATATTCGATTCGAGGAGAAGTACGGTGCCCAAGAATTTCAATTCGCTCCGCGCAAAGATGTCTTCCACGGCTCAGCAACGTTCCCGTTTGCTGGCGGCCAAATATCGTTCCGGCATGGCTCTGGACGAGCTCCGGCAGGCTCGCGAGTTGACGCAGGTGCATCTGTCCAAAGTTCTCGGCGTCAACCAGGCCGCCGTATCCAAGCTCGAACGGCGCGCCGATATGTACGTGAGCACGCTTCAGGATTTTGTCAAAGCCATGGGTGGAGAACTGAAGATCACTGCCAAGTTCCCGGAGGGGACCGTCGAGATTACGCAGTTTGAAGGGGTTAAGAAAGCGGCTGCGGGCAAGGATTGAAACTACCGATACCCACGTCTCGAAAACCGCGAGACGTGGGGCACCCGCTCGCATAATCACAGTTCAAAGTTGATGGCTTCTCCATTAACGAGAAGTGCTAGAGTTCCAAGCTGGCCTTTGTGTTCCTCTAACTGCTGTGCGCTTGTTTTCTTGTGATCTATGCCAACCCATGCGCGGAAGTGCTGAGTTGGCGCTACCGCAATTTGCTCTTCGGCGTTCGGTGCAGGCAACCATTTACCACCCAACTTGACCTGCAAGACCGCCGATGGCACTGGTTCTTTCGCTGGGGCGAGGTTAGCCGTATATTCCGACATACGAACAGCAACACTCATCGGAGAATCGTTGCGAAACTGTATCCGAAGTTTCAGCGGGTAACCGAGTTTAGGATCGGCAGTGCCATCCTCAATCCAATCTGCGACCTTCACAATGGCAGGAACCACTAGTAATTTCGGCGGTGCCACTCGGTTTCCAGCAGCATCCTTCACGCCGACTTCGACCTGCCCCTTCGAAAGTCTTATGAATTGCTCCTTCATCATTTCGAAATTCTGTATCGCTGGATCATCGGAATGAAACGCAAATTCGCCTTTGTCTAGTTCGGTTTTCCCTCGAAATTCAAATGGCGCAGTTCCATGAAAAATGAACGTCACATTCTTAAAACTACAATCCTGATAACTGTTCCCGTCGACTTCAAGAGAGTGATTCTCGTACCTGTGCTTGCTGACAACATTCCAACGTGGATTACTGAAGGTATCGCGCAATGTCCTCGCGTTTTGCGGATGACCCCTGTCAAATATTTCGATCAGCCTCGCGAAGAAGGTTAATTTTACCGGACGTGGGTGGCGACCTTTTTCCAAACGTTCCACGTACCGCTTCAGCTCATCAATTTCTTCCTTGTAGCGCTCAAAGCGTGCATGGAAGATAGACCAGATAATCACCGTGATTATAAATATAAGAATTCCAAGGCTTGAAAAGAACGACCACGGAGCGGCTTTAATCACAGGCCACTCCTTGTGCAGTGCATCCACCGCGCCTGTATCTGGTAGTTGGAAAATAGCAGTCGGTGGATACATGGCTGGAATGGTACGCCGCGTGCAAGTCCTGCGTCAAATGCCACAATTCCGTCAATTTGTGCTTTACTTTGTTATGTTTACATTACTTATCAGGATCGACATCGAAGCGAATGGTAAGCGAACATATCGCTCTTGCTTAAGAGAGCGCTGCTCGCCGATCAAGGCCAGCAACCACGTCTTAGGAGTTTGGGCCGCAGGCGGAAGCGGCTAGAGACCGGTGACAACGTCGCCCTCGGGGGCTAAAGCCGTGACCTTCCCGAACCGAATTGACTGGGGAGAACTCCCTGGCGCCTCTGATGCGGTGAAGAGATGCAGGGGTCCTTCGACTCCGCAGAGGCTTCACTTCGTGAAGTCCCTGCTGCGCTCAGGATGACACTTATCGAGGGACGACGAATCCCCGCGACCCTACGTCCTTCGCGGGTTATTTATAATCGCTGCTTCCAGTTTACTTTTCACTGGGCGAAGGACACTCCTTGGCACTCGACGAAAATATTTATGAAATCCGGCGCGAGAAGCTGAAGAAGATCGAAGCTCTCGGGCATCCGGCGTATCCGCGGAAGTACAACTACAGCCACACGGTGGCCCAGATTCTGGCCGAGTATGGCGGGCAGACGGCGGAGGAGCTGGAAGCTCCGTCGCGGGTGACGGTGCGGGTGGCGGGACGCATTATGGCGATCCGGCTGATGGGCAAGGCCGGGTTTGCGCACTTGCAGCAGGCTGGCCAGCGGCTGCAGATCTACGTCAAGAAAGACGCGGTGGGCGATGCCGGGTTCGAACTGTGGAAACTGCTCGACTTGGGCGATCACATCGGGGTGCGCGGATATCTGTTTCGCACGCGCACGGGCGAACTGAGCATTCATGCCGAGGAACTGACGTTTCTTGCGAAAGACCTCCTGCCTTTACCCGAAAAATTTCACGGGCTTACCGACGTGGAGCTGCGCTACCGGCAACGGTATGTCGATCTGGTGATGAATCCGGAAGTGCGCGAAGTGTTTTTGAAGCGCAGCAAGCTGACGCAGTCGCTGCGGCGGCATTTCGACGCGCAGGGGTTTGTGGAAGTCGAGACGCCGATGATGCATCCGATTGCGGGCGGAGCCGTGGCTCGTCCGTTTAAGACGCACCACAACACGCTCGATATGGATTTGTTTCTGCGCATCGCTCCGGAACTTTATTTGAAGCGGCTGACGGTGGGCGGATTCGATCGGGTGTATGAGATCAATCGCAACTTCCGCAACGAGGGGCTGGGATGGAGATGGAATCCTGAGTTCACGATGCTCGAGGCGTACCAGGCGTACACGGATTATCTCGGCATCCTGGACACTACGCAGGGAGCGATCGAACAGGCGGTGAAGGACGTAACCGGCGGGATGAAGACGAAGTGGGGCGAGCAGGAGATCGACTGGTCACACGCGAACTGGCGGCGGATGACGATGCGGGAGGCGATTGTGCAGTTCTGGCCGGAAAAGGCCGGGCCGAAGCCGGAACGCAGCGACTTCGCCACTCCGGAAGCGGTCGAAGCGCTGGTCGGGCGAGTGCGCGGCGCTGGGATTAGCCTGGCTTACGATCCGGCGGAACCGGCGGGCAAGACGATCGCCGCCATTTTTGAGGCGGTCGCGGAAGAACACTTGATGCAGCCGACGGTCATCTACGAATTTCCGACCGCGGTGTCGCCGCTCTCCAAGCAAAAGCCGGACGAGCCCGACTGGACCGAGCGCTTCGAAATCTTCGCCGGGCAGATGGAACTCTCGAACGGCTTCAGTGAACTGAACGATCCCGAAGATCAGCGGGCGCGCTTCGAGGCGCAATTAAAGGAGCGCGAGCGCGGCGACGAAGAAGCCCACCAGATGGATGAGAACTACATCAACGCGCTCAGTTATGGCATGCCTCCGGCGGGCGGAGTGGGAGTGGGCGTGGACCGGCTGGCCATGCTGATCACCGATTCGCATACGATTCGCGATGTGATTCTGTTTCCGCTGCTGCGGCCGGAAAAACATTCAACGGCGGAGGGTGCGGAGAAGGAATAGGGCGGGGTTACGAGTACCTAAACAATCACTTGAAGTTTCCGGGCGCGGCCAGCATGCTGAAGCCAGTTCGAGCACGACGGCGCTGCCCGTAGCACCCGTTAGGGGGTTGGGTCGGGCAGCGCTTTGTTTTGGCTGGGTGTGGGGAGGCGAGGGTCAGTGCGGCTGCCGAGCTTCGCTCGGCTGGACCCTTCGACTTCGCTCAGGGCAGGCTCGCGGGGCGCCCGTCCCCACACGAGCTAGTTCTTGGTGGTGGCCTTGGGTGCGTCCTTGACTGCGCCTTTTTGGGCGCCGAAGTTCGCCGTCAGATACTCCAGAAAGGCGTTCCGATCGGCGTCGGGGATGACGGCGCCCAACCCTTCCATTTTTTCCAGTTCGCGCGACCATTGCTCGTGGGTGAGGTGTTGCTCGGTGATGCGACTTGTGTTGTGACACTGGGTGCACGCGGCCTTGATCTTGGCCCGCATGGGTCCGGGCGGAAGCGGCTTGCCTGGGGCGCTAGGTGCTTGTGCGCTCGCCACCACGATGGATGTGAACAGAAAGATTGGCGGAAAGACACGTTCGAACAAGCTAGGATCTCCACAGGCACTCACGGCTGCTGCAGCCGATTAGAGTCGCATCCCCCTCGGGCGCTAAGAATATGGTAGCAGGAGATGCCGGGCGTGGCGGCCAAGGACGGACGAGACGCTGAAGAAGGCGATTGAATCGCGGCATCTCCCTCTTTCGCAGGGACGTACCGCCCACGGCAGTTTCGCCGCCGCAGGCGGCTCCAACACCGCCAGATCATTTCCCAGTTCGCCTACATGGGCGAATCGGAATTGAATGTGTCGGCGACGGCTTTCCAGCTTCCGTCGGCTTGCTTGCTGTAAACCGTCAGATACTTCCCCTTGTCGGTCATGGGCTTCTTGGTCTTCGGGTTGGTCATGGTCATGGTGTAAGTGCCCTGCGAATAGACCATGTCACCGCCCTTGGATGCGATCGCCCTTGTGGACTGAAACGACATCGAAAAATTGGGATCCGCCATGTACGGCCCCATCGCCGCCTTGATGGCAGCCTTCCCATTCAGGATTCCCGCGCCGGGGTACAGTCCGGATCCATCTTCGGCGAAGTAGGCGGCCCATTTGTCGGCGTCCTTGGAATTAGCGTCCTTAACCCAAGCCACCTCGAGGTCCTTGATCGCTTGCACATCGGCGGCACGCGTGTCCGGAGGTGGTGGAGCCGGGGCATTCGCGCAGCCGACGATCAGTACGGCCAGTGCCAGGCAGAAAGTCAGCAAAGTATTACGCAGCATGTTTTCCCCCCTTTGGGAATGAAATCGAACCAGTATAGTCCTACTCCGCCCTGGTCAACGGGTAAGCTCGGCTTATGGAACTGCTCTGTAGCCCAGCCACCGGGTCGCGGACGGTGAGGAGTCACCTGGGGTCGATTACTTTCGACACTATTCTATGAGTATCGCCTGCCGATAAATTGGAAAGAGTAAGGTCCCCCTATGCGTCGAGCAGGCAGTTTGATAGTTGCGATGGCGCTGTGCGCCGGTCTGTTCGCGTGGACCGGCAGGGCTCAGGCGGGGGAGGGCCCCGAACGAAAAGCGGTCGCCAAAGCTCCCGCGGTTTATCCGGAAGTTGCGAAGCGTTACCACATTCGAGGTATGGTGAAGCTGGAGGTTGTCGTCCGGGAAGATGGGAGCGTTAAGTCCACGAATGTGCTGGGGGGAAACCCGGTGCTGATCGATGCGGCCACCGATGCCGTCCGCAGGTGGAGGTTTGAGGCTGCCTCCCGTGAAACGGTGGAGGCTGTCCAAGTCCGGTTCGGGGACTAAGAGGTTGTAATTGCGGCATCGCTGAAGCGATGCCCTGACACGAAGCTCACACCACAAAATATTTAGCTCCCGGATGGTGCACCACAATCGCCGATGTACTCTGTTCCGGCTCCAGCAGGAAGGCTGACGTCAGGCGCACGCCCACGTTCTCTTCCGGCTTGAGCAGCGCGAACAGCTTCGTCTGATCCTCCAGGTGCGGACAGGCGGGATAGCCGAACGAATAGCGCGAGCCGCGATACTTCTGATGGAAGAGATCGCGAATGTGCGGAGAGTCGTCGGCGGCGATGCCCAACTCTTCCCGCATCTTCTTATGGTGGAACTCGGCGAGGGCTTCGGCCGTCTCCACGCTCAGGCCGTGGAGATAGAGATAGCGCGTGTATTCTCCGCCCTCGAACAAGCGCTGCGTTTCCGCGGAGGCCTTGGGGCCGATCGTCACCAGGGACAGGCCCAGCACATCCATTTTGCCGGAGGACGGGGCTGCGAAGAAGTCAGAGATGCAGAGGCGGCGGCCTTCTTTCTGACGGGGGAAGGTGAAGCGCAGGATTTCTGTTGGCGCCGGCTGCTGCCGAGCTTCGCTCGGCCTGGACGGGCGAGGGCGCCCGTCCCCACACGAGCCACACGAGCTTGGGTCGTAGACTACTATGTCGTTGCCGTCGCCTTGAGCGGGAAAATATCCGTAGACTACTTTGGGCTCGAACCATCCGGCTGCGATTACATCTTCTTCCAGCTTCTTTTTGATCGGGCGATATTTCTCCTCCACCAGCCTTGCGTAATCTTCCTGCGACGCCGTCTTTAACTGCCACTGGTTCTTGAACAGCGCTGTGTCGTTGACATACTGGAAAAGCTCGCGCAGATCGTAATCCTTCACCACCCGCACGCCCCAGAACGGAGGCTCGGGAATATTCGGCGCATCGCCGACCACCGGGCTGCGTTCGGAAAACACCGGACCGATCTCTTCATCCACGGCTGCGGCTTTCGCGTAGTCCTTTACTGTCTTGCCATCCTGCAGCCGCGCCTCGCGCTTGCCGTCTTCCGAGGCCAGATCCTCCATCACGTGCAACCCCGCGAACGCATCTTCTCCGTAGAACACGGCATTCGAATACTCGCGCCGCAGATCGTCTTCGACGTACTTGCGGGTCAGGGCCGCGCCGCCACAGATCACCGGGTAGGCGAGTTTCTGCCGCTCGAGTTCCTGGATGACGTACTTCATCTCTAGCGTCGATTTCACCAGAAGGCCGCTCAGCCCGATCGCGTCGGCTTGGTGCTCCTGCGCGGAGTGAATGATGGTATCGCCGGGCTGCTTGATTCCAAGGTTCACGACTTTGTAGCCGTTGTTCGACAGGATGATGTCGACCAGGTTCTTTCCTATGTCGTGTACATCGCCTTTTACCGTGGCTAGGACAATCGTGCCTTTTTGTTGCGAGCCGGTCTTCTTCTCCATCTTTGGTTCCAGATAGGCGACGGCTGCCTTCATCACTCCGGCGGAATCGAGCACCGACGGCAACTGCATCTTGCGGGCTCCGAAGAGGTCGCCTACTGTTTTCATGCCGTCGAGCAGGACGGTGTTGATCAGGTCCAGCGGCTTGTACCCGACTAGCGCTTCTTCGAGTAACTCTTCCAGCGCGCGCTTGGTCTGGCCTTCGCCTACCGACCTTTCGCCGTTGATGATGGCGTACTTCAGCTTGTCTTCGATGGAGAGGGTTTCTACGTGCGCCGTGGTCTGCGCCTGTGGCTTGCCTTTCTTGCCGGCGAAATGCTGCATGTAAACCTGCAGCGGATCGCCATTCGAGCGGTCCTGGTAAATCAGCTTGCGCGCCAGTTCCACTTCTTCGGCGGGAATCTTGTAGAGCGGATAAATCTTTGTGTAATTGACGATGGCAACGTCCAAGCCGTTTTCGACCGCCTCGTGCAGAAACACCGAGTTCAAGACGCGGCGCGGATACGCGTCGAGCCCGAAGCTGATGTTGCTTACGCCGAGCACGGTCTTCACTTCCGGCAATTCCTCGCGGATGCGCTTCACCGCCTTCAAGGTCTCGATGCCCGCCGTCCGGTATTCTTCCTGGCCGGTGGAGATCGGGAGCGTCAGCGCGTCGAAGAGCAAGTCCACGGGACGGATGCCATATTTTTGTGTCGCCAGATCGAAGATGCGATGCGCGATCGCAACTTTCTTGTCGGCGGTCAGCGCCATGCCCTCTTCATCGATGGTGAGGGCGATCACGCCCGCGCCGTAGCGCTTCGCCATCGGCAACACTTTCGACGTCCGCTTCTCGCCGTCTTCGAGATTGATGGAGTTGATGATGGCTTTGCCGGGGATGCGCTTCAGCGCTTCTTCCACCACGTCGGCTTCGGTGCTGTCGATCAAGATCGGCGCCGGTACGCGGGTCGCGATCTTTTCCAGAATGGCGGAGATGTAGCCCTTCTCGTCCTCGCCGACGATGGCGCAACACAGATCGAGCATGTGCGAGCCTTCGTTGGCCAGTTTCTTGGCCAGCGAAAGAATGTCACCATACTTTTTTGCCTGGACGAGCTTGCGGAAATGATCGACGCGGGTGGTGGTGTTCATCTCCTCGGCGACAATCAGTGGCTTCGGCTCCAGATCGAGCGGAACTGACGTATAGGCGCTGGAGGCTGCGCTGGTCGGCTTCACATCACGAGCCGCTGGCTCCACGCCGGAAACGGCTTCCACCACGGCTTTCAGATGTTCGGGGCCCGTGCCGCAACAGCCGCCTACGATGCGCACGCCGTAATCTTTTACAAAATGTTTGTGATACTCGGCGAGATCCTTCGGCGCGAGCTTGTACACTGCGTGGCCGCCCACGTTCTGCGGGAGCCCTGCATTCGGCAAAACCGAAATCAGCTTGATGGAGTTCAGGCTGAGATAGCGGACCGCCTCATTCATCTCGGCGGGACCGGTGGCGCAGTTCAGGCCGATGATGTCCACGTCGTAAGGCTCAAGCGCGGTGAGCGCCGCACCAATTTCCGTGCCGAGCAGCATGGTTCCGGATTCCTGCAGCGTGACTTGCACCGTCACGGGCAGGCGCCTGCCGGCTTTGCGCAGCGCCTCCAGCACGCCGACGGTGGCAATTTTTGCCTGCAACAAATCCTGGCAAGTTTCGATGAGCAGCACATCGACGCCGCCCTCGATCAGCGCGGCTGCCTGCTCTTCATAGGAGGCCACCATTGCGTCCCAGCCGATGTGCCCGAGCGAGGGCAGTTTTGTCGTCGGACCCATCGATCCGGCAACGAAGCGCGGTTTGTCTTTGGTCGAAAATTGTTGCGCCACTTCTCTGGCTAGCTGCGCTGCTTTCAGGTTGATCTCGCGGACTTTGTCGCGCAGATCGAACTCGCCTAGGACCAGGCTTGTCCCGCCGAAGGTGTTCGTCTCGACGACGTCGCAGCCCACAGCGAAAAAGTCCGCGTGAATTTCACGGATGATATCGGGGCGGCTCAACACCAGAACTTCGCTGCAGTTTTCCTTGCCCCAGTAATCGTCCAGGGTGGGGTTGCGCTTCTGGATGTTGGTGCCCATGGCACCGTCGTAAATGACGACGCGTTCTTTTACGGTTTGGAGAAAACTTGTCATAAAGTCGTTAGTCGATAGTCGTTGGCCGTTCCCGATTCGCTGGTCGCCAGGTCCTGTTCGTCCAAACGCTGATTAACGGCAAGAACCACCAAGGTGGCGTCGTCCTGGAATTGCGCGCCGCAAAAATCCGACACCCGCGCGAGCAGTTGCTCGTTCAACTCTGCGGCGGAACTTAGCGCGTGCGCCTTGCCGAAGGCGGCGACCCTCTCTACTCCAAACTCTTCGCCTTGCGTGTCCTCGGCTTCGGTGATGCCGTCGGTGAATAGAAGCAGCCTGTCTCCGGATTTCAGATCGACACTGCAGTCCTGGTAATTCCACGAGGGGAAGACGCCGAGCACCGCGCCGCCTTGATCCAGAGTGTGCGCCGCGCCGGCCGAAACCAGAATAGGGTAGGAATGGCCGGCATTGCAGTAGCGAAACACCCGCGAATTGCCGTCGAAAACGCCGCAGAAAAACGTCACGAACTTGTTCGCAGCGATGCTTTCGCAGAGCATGCCGTTCATGATCCCGCACACGCGCGCCGGACTATCCAAGTCGCGCACCGATGCACGCAGGCTGGCCTGGACATTCGCCATAAGCAAAGCGGCGGAAACTCCCTTGCCGGAGACATCGGCAATGCAGATAGCCAGCCGGTTGCCGTCGAGCCGCAGCACATCGAAGTAATCGCCACCGACCGCGCGCGCCGGGCGCCAGGCGGTGGCTACGGCGATTCCCGGAAGCTGGGGGATTTCCTTGGGCAAAAGCGACTGCTGGATTTCGCGGGCGCGTTGCAAATCCTGCTCCTGGACTTCCAGGCGGGCTGCACCGGCCTTGACCATGCCCTGCAGTTCGACGTTGCGGCGTTCGAGGCGCGCCCTCGTCTTGCCATAAAGAAAATTCAACACCCCGTAGACGAAGGTGATCAGGAAGGGCATCTTCCAGCCGGTAGCGAGGTAGTGCCCAAGCGATTGCGGATAGGGCGGGGCCAACCACCAGACGATTACGCTGCTCAGGGCGTAAACGGGAAACATCACGACGCATAGCACGGCCAGGAAGATCAGCCAGTCATAGGGAGACGGCTTTTCGTACAGGGCGTGCAGCCATTGCACCGGAGGCGTAAGAAAATTGCCGATGCACAGCGAGTACAAGATCACGGTGAAAGGATTGATGGGCTGGCCGATGGCCCAGAAAATCGCGCAGACCACGAGAGCAAGGCACAGGTAAATGCCCTGACTGCGGAAGAAAACGCTCAACGATTTAGAGTCAATGGTCATGTCGACTAAAAGTTTCTTGGCCGCCGCGTGCCTTCCCGTTTCATGGCGGGTCGTTCGCCCAAACCGGCGACTATTCCTAAGGGCGCGATCGACCGACTGACGAATAACGACTGTTTACCATACAACAACGCCGGTCCCGCTGGGGACCGGCGCTGGAAGAAGAATCTCGAAGATCGCTAACTCCCCGGGATCATCTCGGTGGGCGCGCCAGCCTCCATTTCGGCGCCGTTAAAGACGGCATTGGCACCCATATGGGCTGGAGCAATCGACAGCAACTGTTCTTTGCGGTAAATCAGATTGCTGGCGTTGAAACTCGCCAACTCGAATCCATGGCCATGCGTGATCGCATCGGTGGGGCAAGCCTCCACGCAATAGCCGCAAAATATGCATCGATTGTAGTCGATGTTGTAGACGCGGGCGTAGCGCTCGGCTCCCGAGACTCGTGTCTCGGCGGTGTTTTCCGCGGCTTCGATATAGATGCAATTCGAGGGACAGGCAGCGGCGCAGAGGAAACAGGCTACACATTTTTCCAGGCCGTTTTCGTCGCGCTGCAGCACGTGCATGCCGCGAAAGCGTTCCTGGAACTTTGCCCCTTTCAGGGGGCCGGGCCCGTCGGGATAATTTTCGACGATGGAGGGCTGAAACATCTCCTTCAGGGTGATGGTCATGCCCTGGGCGACGGCTCCGATGTTCTTGATCACGGACATGCTTTGTCATTATAGCGGATGTGGGGGCGGGGACGGCTGTCAGCTATCAGCTATCAGCTGTCAGCCTTCAGTTCTCAGCTCTCGCTCTTTAATAGAGATGGCTACCAAGGACGGGGGGACTTTCGTGGACGTGGAAATCCTGGCCGGAGCGCCCACACTGGAGTTGCGCCGAGTAGCGCTATCTCAATGTGGCGTTTCAATTTATGACCTGCCGTGGTTCACGTTCCTCTCTTTTTCTTCTTCTTTTCTGCGTGATCTTCTTCATTTTCTTTTCGGGCTTCGCCTTGAGTCAGGAATCCAATCGGAAGACAGTTGGCTCGCCTTCTCGAGCACGGGGTGAGCGCGACGGCGATGGTCCTTATCTGCGCGATGATTTGAGCTGGAATTGGAACCAGCGGGGGCGGAGTGTGCCTCCGGGAGAATCGGCGGCGGGGCTGCGGTTGCGGGCTTACCGGCAGAAGATGGCTTTCCGCGCACAACGCGCTATGGCGGCCGCGTCCACCCACCCACTCATCGCAAAAGGAGCGATGAGTGGGGCACCCGCTTCTTCCAATTTCGACTTGGCCAATTCGGGATCGACTCTGTGGACTCCTTTGGGCCCTGCGCCGCTGGCTTCCGATGCTACGGGAGATGGCGCGCAGGATTACAACTGGGTTTCGGGGCGCGCCACTTCCGTACTGATCGACGCTGGGGATACAACCGGAAATACCGTGCTGCTGGGCGGCGCGTACGGCGGGCTTTGGAGATCGACGAACGCGGGCAGCCTTAGTTCTAATCCTGAAGCGGTTACCTGGCAGGCTCTGATGGACGATCAGGCGACGCTGGCGGTGGGCGCGATTGCTTTGCAGCCGGGTAACAGCAACGCCATTCTGATTGGTACCGGCGAGACGAACAGCTCGGGCGATTCTTATTATGGCTTGGGAATTCTGCGTTCGGCGGATGGAGGTTCCACTTGGTCCGAGATCCAGAGCGCGGGGACGGGGCAGTCTTTTCTTGGAATCGGTTTCAGCAAGATCGCGTTCAGTACGGCGAATCCTAACTTAGTGGTCGCAGCGGCGGCGGGAGACAACGGCTTATACGTTGGCCGGGAAGAGGATGGGAATTCGACGGCGCGCGGGCTTTACTACTCGCAAGACGGCGGAGTGACGTGGAACCGGGTCACGCTGTCGGACGGCGCGGTTCCCGCTTCAGCTACGGCGGTGATCTACAACGCGAGCCAGGGGGCGTTTTACGCTTTTATCCGGCGGCACGGGCTGTACTCCTCGACCGACGGCCAGCATTTTACGCGGCTGACTACGCAACCTGCCGCGGGCCTTGCGTCCGCGAATTGCCCCTCCGGATCGAATGCCAGCACTTGCCCGATCTATCGCGGCGAGTTTGCGGTGGCGCCGGGGCGCAACGAGATGTATGTGTGGGTGGTCGATGTGCAGACGGACAACAATGGAAATCCGGCACCGGTCGATGAGGGGATCTGGAGGTCGACGACCGGCGGAACGAGTTGGACGCACATTCCAGACAACGGCATCACGAATTGCGGGGATAGCGCATTTGGTCCAGACTACAGCGGCTGCGGGGTAGAACAGGGATATTACAACCTGGGGTTGGCGGCAGTTCCGAATGGAGCGGGGATCACGGATCTCTACGCGGGTGCGATCAATCTTTACAAGTGCACCTTAACGGGGGGAACGACCTGCACGCAAGGCGACTGGATCAATCTAACTCATGTCTATGGGTGCAGCCCGTTGGGGGCGCCGGCGCATGTGCATCCCGACCAGCACGGAATCGCATTTATGGTGGCGAGCGGCAAAGCGGTGGGCTACTTCGCGCACGATGGCGGAATCAGCCGGACGCTCGATGGCTATGCCGGGCTCACGACAAGCAGTTGCGCCGGGACGAACCAGTTTGACAGCTTGAGCCAGAGCCTGGGATCGATGACGGAATTCATTTCCGTTTCGGTGCACCCTACTAACGCCGACATTCTGCTCGGCGGAACGCAAGACAACGGGTCGCCTAAAACCAGCAGCGCAACCAGCAGCAGCACCTGGCAGAATGCGCTCGGTGGGGATGGCGGATTCAATGCCATCAATCCCACGGATCCCAGCGAGTGGTTTGCGGCGAATCCTTACGTCACGATCTTGAAGTGCGAGCTGGGCACGAGCTGCAACGATAGCGGATTTTCCGAAGTAGTCAGTTCGGCGAATCTCGGCGGAGATCAGGGAGCTTTCTATACTCCTTACATTCTCGATCCGCAAAATACCAGCGAAATGCTGGTCGGAACCTGCCGGGTGTGGCGGGTCAGCACCAGCGGAACCGCGCCCCTCGAACTCAGCAATGATTTTGACACGTTGGGGACAGGGGTATGCACAGGGGGTGAAATCAACCTGGTGGATGGGCTGGCTGCGGGAGGCCCCAAGGACACGAACAACAATTCGACGGTGGTATACGCGGTGACGAACGGATACGGGCCGCTCAGCGGGCTGCCGGGCGGCGAGGTGTGGGTCACGACCAACGCCGGCGTCACGCTGATGACGAATGTCACACAAAATGTGAATCCGAGCGGGTATGCGATTTCGTCGGTGGCGATGGATCCGTCCGATGCCACGGGCACGACCGCGTATGTGGGAATCATGGGATTCAGCACGCCGGGGTTTCCCACGCCGCATGTGTGGAAGTCGGCGAACGCCGGCGCAAGCTGGACGGACTGGACGGGGACGGGGTTGCCCGATGCTCCGGTGAACGCTTTGCTGGTGGACTCCTCGGTCACTCCTGCTCAGATTTACGCGGGAACCGATGTCGGCGTTTTTGTGAGTTCAACCACCGCGGCGAGTTGGACCGAAGTTGGTCCGGCGCCGGGGCCGGGTGTGTCGGGATTTCTGCCGGACGCGCCGGTGACGGCCTTGCAGATGTTTCATCCTGACGCAGGCACGAAAACGCTGATGGCGTCGACGTACGGGCGGGGCATTTGGAATTACGCGCTCGTGACGTCGGCGGACTACAGCAATGTGATTTCGAATTCGCCGCAGACGATGTTTCCGGCGCAGACGGCCACGTTCAACGGCACGCTGACGGCGAAGGGCGGATACTCGAGCCCGGTGAACTTGAGCTGCACCGGCGCGATGCCGGCGACCTGCACGCTGCAGCCGACGCACGAAACGCCCACTGCGACCTACACGCTGACCGCGGGCGGCATAGTAGGCGATTACAGCTTCAATGCGCATGCGGTGGGGACGGATGGAAACGCGATTACGCGCGATGCCTCGGTCACGCTGCACGTGGTGGACTTCAATCTGACGGCTCCGACTCCGAATTCGATGAGCGTCGGGCAGGGCGGAACGTCAACGCCGAGCAGCACGTTTCAGATGACCGCGTCGGGAAGTTTTGCGGGGACGGTGACGCTCAGTTGCTCGGCGGGGCTGCCTGCGGGAGCGGCTTGCTTGTTCTCACCATCGAGTTCGGTGAATCCGACGTCTTCGGCGCCGGTGACGGTTACGCTGACGGTGACGGCGGGGCCTGAGACTCCGCTGGGTGGTCCGAAGATTGTGACCGTGGCGGCGACCTCGGCGGGAGCGCCTTCGGTTAAGACGAAGACCTTCTCGTTGACGGTGACGGGGCCGGTTCCGGACTTTGCGATTGCCGTGACGGCAACTCCGAACACAACGGTGGCCGGTCAGAATGGGACGTGGAACGGAACGCTGACGGCGGTGAACGGATACAGCGGGAGCGTGACCCTGACGTGTACGGCGGGCGCTCCGGCGACGTGCGGAATTGTGCCGGCAACGGTCGCGCCAAAGGCTGGGGGAACGGGGTTCGCGGTGACGCTCGGCAACGCGACGACTGGGGCGTTCAATTTCACCATTCAGGGAACGGACGGGACGCTGACTCATGCTACGCCGACCGAGTCGCTGGCGGTGGGGACGGATGTGACGTGGACGGACACGGGCAGCGCGTCGGTGACGGTGCTGGCGGGACAGAGCGCCAGCTATACATTCTCGGCGGTGCCCGTGGGAGGGACGGCGTTTAGCTCGGCGGTGAGTCTTGCGTGCTCGAGCCTTCCGGCGCTCACTAGCTGTGGTTTCAATCCAGTGTCCGTTGCGGCGGGGTCGGGGACAACAACGGTTACGCTGACGATTACGACTGAGGGGCCGGGCGAGGGCGCCCGTCCTCACACAACCAGACCTTGGACGGCCGGGGGCGGCCGTCGCTACGCATTCATATTTCTGGCAATCGTTGGAATGGTGGGGCTGGGTGGGACGAGACGCGGTAAGCCGCGTCTCTACGGGGG
>JBAVVP010000076.1:0-4766 GCA_049697355.1 Terriglobales bacterium | reverse complement strand
CTTTGATGTTGGGATTGACGACATCGAGATTCGTATCGGGCATGATGGCTTCTCCTATTTGCAAAATTGAACTTTGCCGAATTGGACCTTGCCGAATTGAACCAGGTCTTGCGGCTTGAGCGCCTTGTTTCGTGTGCAGCACTCGGCATAAAGAAATTGCAGAATTTCGCGCAACGCGTCGGTGTTGGCGGTGTAGCGCAGGAACGTGCCCTTGCGCTCGACGTTCACCAGGCCTTCGTTCTTGAGCTTATCGAGATGGTGAGAAAGCGTGGAGCCGGGAATCTCCAGTTCGTCCTGAATCTCGCTGACCACCAGCCCCTCGGGATGGGCGGTGAGCAGCAACTGCATAATGCGCAAACGCGGCTCGGTGCCCATGGCGGAAAACATGTCGGCATAGCGGGCGACGCGTTCACTGTCGGTTCGAATCTTGCTCCCTGCGCCTGGCATATTTCGATAATACTAGAAATACAGAGACCGAGTCAAGAGGAGCCGTTATACTGAAACCCGTCTCGAAGCCGTAGCTCGCCGCGCGAATATGTCCACGCCCACCATCGTCGAAGTGCAGGGCCGCAAGCTTTCGCTTACGAACCTGGAAAAAATTCTTTACCCCGCCTCGGGTTTCACCAAGGGCCAGGTGGTGGACTACTACGCGCGCATTGCCCCCTTGCTGGTGCCGCATCTTGCGGGACGGGCGCTGACCATGAAGCGCTATCCAGGCGGAGTCGACCAGGAGTATTTCTTCGAAAAGAACGCCCCAATGCACCGGCCCGACTGGGTGAAGACCGCCCCAGTCTGGAGCGGGAGCAACCGCCGCACGATCCACTACATTCTCGCCAACGATCTGCCCACGCTGGTGTGGATCGCGAACCTGGCGTCGATCGAACTGCACCCGTCGCTCTCGCTGGCCGCCGATATCGCCACGCCGACCATGATTGTGTTTGATCTTGACCCCGGACCTCCGGCGAACATCGTGCAGTGCGCGCAGGTTGGTCTCTGGGTGCGTGCGATTTTCGATCATTTCGGGCTGCGGAGTTTTCCGAAAACCTCCGGTTCGAAGGGGCTGCAGATCTATGTTCCATTGAATACGGAGACGAGTTACGACGAGACGAAGTCTTTTGCCCACGCGGTGGCGCGGTTGCTGGAGCAGGAACATCCCGAACTGGTTGTCTCCGACATGAAAAAGGCGGTGCGCACCAATAAAGTCTTCGTTGACTGGAGCCAGAACGATGAACACAAGACTACGATCTCGGTATACTCGCTGCGCGCGCGCGAGCATCCGACGGTGTCGACGCCGGTGACCTGGGACGAAGTCGAGCAGGCGCTGAAGAAGAAAGATGCTGTGCGGCTGGTATTTGAGGCAAAAGACGTGCTCGCGCGCGTGGAGAAGATGGGCGACCTGTTCGAGCCCGTGCAGAAATTGACGCAGAAACTGCCGCAACTGGCGGGACTCGCGGCCGAATCAGAAAGAGAAGAGAAGGAAAGCATAGGCATCGCCCCCCATGCGGAAACACGTCCGCCCAGGAAGACGACGAAGAAAACGACGAAAGGGAAGTCCGCCGCGGGAAAGCGTCGCAAGTTATAATCGCGCCTGATATGGCGCATCTCTACGTGGGCACTTCCGGATGGGCGTACGCGACCTGGAAGCCCGCCTTCTATCCCGAGAAACTTGCGCAGAAGAAGTTTCTGAACTTCTACGCTTCGAAACTGAACGCCGTCGAGGTCAACTACACCTTCCGCCAATTGGTAAAAGAGACGACCGTCCAGAACTGGATCGCCGAAACGCCTGAACAATTCCGCTTCACCATTAAGGCGCACCAGGTGCTCACCCACATCAAGCGGTTGAAGAGCGCGGAAGAATTCCTGCAGCGCTTTCTGGGCACGCTTGAAGCTCTGGAGGGCGCGGGTCGGCTGGGGCCGCTGCTTTTTCAGCTGCCACCGAATTTCAAAGCGGATCAGGCCGTACTTGCAGAGTTTCTGAAAAGCTTGCCGCGAAGCGTGCGCGCGGCGTTCGAGTTCCGCCACGAATCATGGTTCACCGATGCGACTTGGGACACGCTGCGCGAGCGCAACATCGCGCTCTGCGTTGCCGAAACCGAAGAGCGCGATACTCCCGACGTAGTGACCGCCGACTATGCATACTACCGCTACCGCAAACCCACGTATACAGCCGACGAGCGCAAGGCGATGGTCGCGCGCATACGGGAGCATCGCGCCGCCGGACGCGATGTCTTCGCCTACTTCAAGCATGAAGAGACGCCGGAGGGTGTGCTGTACGCGGTGGATGTTCTGCGAGCAAGCGGCCAGGATGGCTAGGGGGCAAACTCGTGGAGAGACGGCGTCCGTTCGACACGCTCGGGGCAGGCTCTCGGCCGTCCACGCTTCGAGAGGCGCCTTCCTTAGCCGGCATCCCGCTCGTTACTTCTCGGGTTCCGCCTGACATCCCATACTCATTCCATGGCCTCGGATGCCAACGTCCGGACGCTCTCTGCCTTTCTCGACTATCTTCGAGTCGAACGCGGGTCGGCGAAGTTGACGATTGCTGCCTACAGCAGCGATCTGGCGCAGTTCGCGGAGTTTCTGGAGAAGCGGCACGTGGTTCTGAGCGGAGCGCGGCGCGAAGACGTGCGCGAATACATCCAGGAATTATTTTCCAATTCGCTCGACGGCCGTTCCGTGGGGCGAAAGCTTTCTGCCATACGCCATCTTTACCGCCATCTCCTGCTCGACGGAAAGATCGATAAGGATCCGACGCTGAACATCGACTTGCCGAAGCAGTGGAAGGTGCTGCCCAAGGCTCTGAGCCGCGACGAAGTCGGGGCCATGCTGGCCGATGCTCCGCCGCGAAACGAAACGGCGCGGGGCCAGGCGCTTCGGCTCCGCGATCACGCCATGCTGGAGCTTCTCTACGCGGGCGGCGTGCGCGTTTCCGAAGTCGCCGACGCGCGTCTCGAAGATCTGAAGCTGGAGATGGGATACATTCTGGTGCGCGGCAAAGGCGACAAAGAGCGCATGGTGCCGCTGGGAGTGCCGGCCCAACTGGCGATACAGAAATACTTGAAAAGTAGCAGGGAAGTGATTGCAAAGACAGCAAGTTCTCCGCTTTTATTTCTGGGCGCTGGCGGCCGGCGGCTGACCCGCCAGCGGGTCTGGCAGTTGGTCGGAGAAGCTAGTCTTGCCTCCGGACGCCACGCCAGCCCGCACATGCTGCGGCACTCTTGCGCGACGCACATGGTGGAGAACGGCGCCGACCTGAGGACGGTGCAGACCATCCTCGGCCATTCCGACATTTCGACGACACAAATTTACACGCACGTCGCGCTCGACCGGCTGAAGAGCGTGTACGCGAAACATCATCCGCGGGCAAAAGCGAAGAACCATTTGTAATGGAAATTTGTAATTTGTAATTGAAAACAGATTAACGCCAAGTCAAGGGAGCACGTTTTCAAATTACAAATTACAAATTACCAAATTACAAATTATGGTTCAGGCTCGCACCATCGTCGAACGCGCGACCGACGATTTCCTCCGCCACTTGCGGGAGCGCAACGCCTCCCCGCACACGATCAAGGCCTATACCGGGGATCTCGACAACTTTGCTGCCTATATCGGCTCGCGCGGTTGGCGGACGATCGACCACATTGCGATCCGCGGCTTCCTCTCGCATCTCTACGACCAAGGCTTGAGCAAGACCTCGGTCACCCGCTCTCTGGCCGCGGTGCGGTCGCTTTACCGTTGGCTGGCGCAGGAAGGCGTGGTCGAGCAGAATCCGGCGAAGTTGGTTTCCACGCCGCGGCTGCCGAAGAAACTGCCGCGCGTTCCGACCATTGAGGAAATGAATTTCGTGCTCGACGGCAAAATGCCCGAGGTGGCATCGTTTCCCGAGCGCGATCGCCTGATGCTCGAACTGCTCTACGGCTGCGGCATCCGCAACTCGGAGCTGGTCGGCATCAATCTCGACGACATCAGCCTGAGCAACGAAGCCATTCTGATTCGCGGCAAAGGGAAGAAGGAACGCTACGTACCCTTCGGAGGCTCGGCGCTGGCGGCGCTGGCTGCCTACCTGCCGTGGCGACAACAATTGCTCGCGACACTCAAAAAGAAACCGGAGAAGGGCATGCCCGCGTTGCTCGTCAATCAGCGCGGCGGACGCCTCACCACGCGCAGCGTAGGGCGCATCGTCAAGCGCATCGCCGTCGCCAAGGGACTGTCGCCCGAGGTTCATCCGCACACGCTGCGTCACGCCTTCGGCACGCACATGCTGGAGGAGGGAGCAGACCTGCGCGCCATCCAGGAGCTGCTCGGACATGAGCGCCTGGCAACCACCGAACGCTACACCCAGCTCTCGGTCAAGCACGTGATGAACGTTTACGATCAGACGCACCCCCGGGCGAAGTGACGGTAATTTCCGCTTCACCATTCTTGCGGGCAGCGTTCCGACGGCTTTGGTCGAGTCGTGCGTCCTTCCCGCGAAGCTTCGCGGCTTGCGGAGCCGACGACGCAGGCCTGACTGTCTGTCGATACTGGTGAGTGGTCAAGGGCGCTGGAGAAGCGTGAAGGACTGCGGGTGGTTGAGCAGGATGAACGGCCGCCGCGGTTGGCGCAGCCCAGGGGTCATACCAGGTCGGATCGACTTCCTGCTGGCCATAGGCGGGGAGCAGCAATATCGTAAAGATCGCAGCAGACAGCATTGCTATGAATGCCGGAACTCTCGATCGGGCACTACCTTTTGACTCGCTCGTTGTCATGGAATCACCTCTGTTTTGAAC
>JBAVVP010000075.1:0-2175 GCA_049697355.1 Terriglobales bacterium | reverse complement strand
GAGACTGACTTCCTAGGCAGGCGCCAAGAGTGGTGATACGCGATTCTAACAGGCGAGCAGACCCGCCTGTCTTGGCTGTCGGCTCGGCCCTCAAAGGCTGGTATGCACGTCCGTGAAGGCTTTGCCTCGGCGCCGGTTGATCCGGCAAACCAGGTCTTCCAGAATCCGTGGGAGCAAGTTTTGGCCGTACTCGGGCATCAACGAGTTCTTTTCCAGATACTCCTCCGCACCCGCTGCGATGAGCTTGTCGCGGTTCTTATCGGTAAGGCCGCTGAGGATCACAACTGGAATAGCCTCGGTTTTGGGGTCAGCTTTCAGGCGGCTGAGCACCTCGATGCCGCTCATCTTGGGCAACATCAGATCCAGAAGAATCAAGTCGACGGGCTGTTGCTGGGCAATTTGTAGAGCGGATTCTCCATCGTCGGCGCACGTTACCCGATAGCCCACCTTCTCGAGAGCGCGCTGATTTTCCCGCCGTATGGCCCGGCTGTCATCCACCAGAAGAACATTCACGTGTCGATACCATCCCTGGGGTGGTTATCGACGGCGGAGAAGCTAAGCTTTAGGGCTCAGAGGAGCCCGCCAGTCCGGATTGCCAGGATGTTCAGCGCCATCTCGAGTTTCGTGATGGCTTCGCCAAGTTCGGGATGGTGTCCGACCCTCTCCTGGAGTTCCTTCAGAAGCTGGTGAGCGCTGGCGACGTGCTCTGCGGCCTGGGTTGGATTTTGCTCGGGCTTGGGTTCGCTCGGTGTTGGCATGGTCCTTGCTCCCCTGTACAACTTAATTCTATACAGGAAACGTCATACCGGTCGTCGACATATGCTCCGATTCTGCTCACGGCTGCTGCTGCTGTTGCTGTATTTCGGACCTGCCGCGGGCCAGCAGGAACCGAGCTTCACCTCCCAGGGCAACCTCGTACCGGTGCCGACGCTGGTGAGAGACGCAAACGGTAAGGCCGTTTATGGACTTCACGCGCAAGATTTCATTCTCGAGGATGATGGCATCGAGCAAGCGGTTCATCTGGACGAAGCTGCAGAAGCCGAACCAATCTCCCTGGTGGTCGCCGTCCAGTGCGGACGCCGCGCTCAGCGGGAATTTGGCAGAATGGCTGGGCTCGCTGCTATGCTCGATCCAGTGCTGAGCGGACCTCAGAATGAAGCAGCCTTGCTCCTCTTCGACAGCAAACTGAATCTGGTGCGCGATTTCACAAGACATGCAGAAGTCATCGAAGAAGACCTAAAGAACTTAGAGCCGGGAGACCACGGAGCTACCATTCTCGATGCCGTGGCCTACTCGGCGAAGATGCTCGCCAAGCGGCCGGAAGGTCGGCAACGCGTGCTGCTGCTGATCAGCGAGACTCGCGACCACGGCAGCCATTTCGCAAGGGTCGACGATGCGGTGAGGTTGGTGGGCGTCACTCACACCCTGGTTTACGCGCTGCCGTTTTCGCCATATATTTCGCAACAACTGGATACCGCGCGGGGCAACAACCGGGACGAGTGGGGGAACGGCGTCGATATCATCGAGAAACTTGCCGCAGCACGACAGGCGATGAGAAAGAATAGCGCGAAGGCGCTCGCCTCGATGACGGGCGGCGAGTACGAGCCTTTCGCCACGCGCAAGGGTTTTGAGTCGGACATGATCGGCTTTGCGAATCACCTCCACAGCCGGTATCTCCTGAGCTTTGAGCCGAGAGACCCACACTCTGGTCTGCACCAGATTCGCGTACGTCTGAAGAACGCGGATTCGAATCAGACGGTACTATTCCGGAGGACGTATTGGGTGGGCGGATCGAATCGGTGAAGGGCGAGTCCTGAAGGTCACTTGCGTCGGCGTGGGGTTGCGCGCTGCGGCTTTTCTTCCAGCACCGCGAACTGGATCTTCTTCTCCACCGGATCGATGCGGTCGACCAGCACCCGCACGCGACCGCCCAGGCTGTAGGCCTTGCGCGAACGCTGGCCGATGATTTGGCGCGTGGCTTCGTGGTAGGTGTAGCGGTCGTCGGTTAGCGTGTTCAGCGGGACCAGGCCTTCGACGAAGAGGTCGGCGAGTTCCACGAAGAATCCGAATTTGGTTACGCTGATGATGAGGCCGTCGAAGTCGTCTCCGATGCGGCGCTCCATGAATTTCACTTTCTTCCATTCCATCAGACCGCGCTCGGCTTCGTCGGCACGG
>JBAVVP010000074.1:0-28702 GCA_049697355.1 Terriglobales bacterium | reverse complement strand
TCATACATCGGCACGGCGTTCGGTTCGTCCAGGCCGACTAGAATCAGGTCAGCCTTTTTGCCCTTTTCCAGCGACCCATTTTCTTTCTCCATGTGCAACGCGCGGGCTCCGTCGATAGTGGCCATTTCCACGACCGCCTGAGCAGTCAGAGCCAGCGGGCTCATCTTTGTAATCTTCGCCAGTTTTGCCGCAAGGTCGATTTCTTCCATCAGGTCAAGATCGTTGTTGCTGCCCGCGGGTCCATCGGTTCCAAGGCCAACGGCGATTCCGGCTGCGCGCATCTCAGGCACTGAAGACACACCGCTCGCGAGCATCATGTTGCTGGAGGGGTTGTGGACGCATCCTACGTTATATCTTGCGAGAATCTTGCGGTCCGCCTCGTCGACAAAAATGCAATGCGCGGCGATGACATCGGAGCCGAGTACTCCGATTTTGTCCAGATATTGCACCGGGGACATCCCATTCTGCTTCTCGCTGTCGTCCCACTCCTTCTTCATCTCAGCCACATGAATAAGGATCGGCGCGTGATACCTGCGTGCCAGCGTTGCCGCATCCTGGAGTGTTTTCCTGGAGCAGGTGTAAATCGAATGAGGAGCGGGCGCGGCATGGATCAGCGGATCCCCCTGCCACTTCTGCAGGAACTTCTCGGTGTAGGCGAGCATGGCGGCATTGGTCTTATTGTCGGGCGCGGGGAAATCGATGAATGTTTCGCCCAGTATGCCGCGCATGCCTGCGCTTTTGGTCTCCTCGGCAACGGCGTCTTCGAAGTAATACATATCGGCGAAGGTGGTCACGCCGGAACGGATCTGCTCGGCGGCGGCGAGACGCGTTCCCCACCGGACGAACGATTCGGTGACATTCTTGGCCTCGGCAGGGAAGATGTACTTGTAGAGCCAATCGTTGAGCGTGACATCGTCGTGTAACCCCCGGAATAGGGTCATCGGAACATGCGTATGTCCGTTTATGAATCCGGGGAGTATCAACTTGTTCGTCCCGTCGATCTTCTGCCCGGCGTCGTACTTTGTCTCGAGTTCAGTGCGCGGGCCGACGGCGACAATCGTATCGCCAGTCACGACGACCGCGCCGTCCGCGTAGATGTGGCGCTGGCCGTCCATGGAGACGACCATGCCATGGATAATCGTGTCGGCGTGCTCCTTAGCGTCCTGGCCGTGACCAAGTACCGAACAAAAGATGTGAAATGCGCAGAACAGCCACAACCCGCTTTTCATTGTCATTGCTGATCCTGAAATGAAATCGTTCTAGTTCGGTGGTGCCCGGAGACGGAATCGAACCGTCACGTCCTGTTACGGACCCGGGATTTTAAGTCCCGTGCGTCTGCCAGTTTCGCCATCCGGGCAACGCGATGCAATGTCTGAATTCTACGATAATCGCCAGCGAAACTCTCTTCACCTCTCCATGCAACTTCTTGCGAACTTCCGGGTTCCATAGTATGTAGAAGAAGCATGTAAGAGTGTGATTACCGGGAGGGAACCTTGAAAGGATCGCGTTCGGTTCGTAAAGCTTCGGTTCATAAAGCAGTGGGATCCGGGTTGGCGGCGAGAGCCGCTCTTCTCTTCGTAATGCTTGGCGCGGCGACGTGGGCGTTCGCCCAGAGTGGCAGAATGAGTCCTTATCAGGGCGAGGCGGACGGGGTCGGCGCCGGCGGGCAATGGCTGGAATTCCAATCCACGGACAAGATGACGGGGGCGACGAGGGTGCGCTTTGAGCTCCAGTCGAATAACTACTTTCGCGAAGATCCAGAATACAAGCCTAGAGTGAATCTGATTTGCGATAACGGCAAGCTCAAGCTGGCCGACTTCAATCCCGGGGTCAGACTGGCTCCCCCGAACCGCCCCGGCTTCTGGGGACAGCCGCAGTTGGAAGTCGAGGTGCGGGTTGACGATGTCCACTACTACAAGGGTTGGAACTGGATGCGCGGACACTTCCTCTCCATGGACAAGGGTACCGTTCGAGGCATGATGGGGGCCAACATCTTCAACATCGCGCTCCCCACCCGGAGCGGCCGGCAGATCGCCGAGTTTTCTCCCAGCGGGTTGAACCTGGATCGAGTCAAACAAGCCTGTGATCTGACCGCCAAGAAGCCGAGTAAAGACTAGCGTATCACCCACGCTTTTCGCGAAGTACGCGAACAAGACGGGACACCCGCCCGAGCAAAGACTAAATGCGCTGGCGCCCGCGACTTGCGGGCATCGCAGGCCGAGGGATGTGCATCAGAGGTGAAAAGGTCACTTGGGGTTAATCGCTTCCTTGCGTTCCTTTTGGCCCGCACGGTCGAATCAGGGTGAGGTGAAAGATGTTGAGGACGATCTTTCGCAACCAGCATCGCGCCGTCCCTCCTGGTCTCATTTCTGTTTATCTGTTCACTTTCCTGGCTGTGTCTCTGACAGCTCAGACGGCTGGAATGGGAGCGTTGACGGGCAGAGTTACCGAGCCGTCCGGTGCCGTTGTGGCAAATGTCACGGTGACGGCAACGAGCGTAGACAATGGCCAGACGCGAAGCACCACCACGGGGGCGGATGGCACCTATAAGTTAGATGGGCTGCCGCCTGGCAACTACCGGGTGAAGTTTGAGGCCTCCGGTTTCAAGACGGTGGAGCTTCCTTCCGCAGCGGTCAATGCAACTGAGGCGGCGGTTCTGGATACGAAACTGGAAATCGGCGAAGTGGGCAATGCCATACCAGTTAACAATCCAGCGCCCGTCTCACAGGAGAATTTGCCGAACGCCCCTTCCAGCAGCACCGCACCTCCTTCGCTACAGGACCTCGGGTTTCCCGCAGAGCAGTCCCAGGGCAACGCCCGCGAGCAAGCGCTGCTCGACAAGCGGACACACATGCTGAAGATCCATCAGCGGCTGGGTTTGATCACAACCATTCCGTTGATTGCCACCGTTGCCACCTCCTTCAACGCCGGGGGCAAGAGCACCAGTACGACCTCGCGCGATCTGCATACGGCCCTCGGCGCGGTGACGGGGGATTTGTATTTTATGAGCGCGTACTATGCCATCCGCGCGCCCAGAGTGCCTGGAACTGAAACCCGCGGGCCGATCCGTTTCCACAAGGCGATGGCTTGGATCCACGGGCCCGGAATGATCCTGACGCCGATTCTGGGAGCCATTGCTTTCGAGCAAAAAAGCAAAGGGGAAAAGGTTCACGGCATTGCCGCCGCGCATGGGCCGGTGGCCATCGTAACCGCCGGAGCATTTGGAGCAGCTCTTTTGTCGGTATCGGTTAAGTTCTGAGCCGGGGCTTCTGAACTTATGAAAAGGACCATTCTGCCCTTCGCGCTTTTGGCGCTTTCTACCCTGGCCATTGCGGACAGCCAATGGGTACTCCAACAGTGCACTCTCACCTACCACGTATCCCATCCGCTCCATCAGTCCGAGGGGGTGAGCCATGCGGCGCGAGGTAAGGGAGTTTGTCATGCCGGACAATGCGATTTCCTGATTGCCGTGCCCGTCAAGTCGTTTGATTCCGGGGACAGTAACCGCGACCTGCATATGCTGCAGGTCACGCGAGGGGCGGAGTTTCCGATGGTGGTTTTGCGTGCCCGGTTGCCCGAATCGGCCGGCACATCCGCAACCATTAACGCCGACCTGGAAATTCAGTTTGCCGGCCAGACTGCCAAGTACAAGCAAGTTCCTTTCAAACTGGTGATGCAAGGCGGCGAAACACATATCGCAGGGACCATTCCAGCCACACTCGCTGATTTCAAAATCGACCCGCCGTCGCTGCTGACCATGCCAGTCAAGAACGACATTCCCGTGCGCGTGGAAATGACCTGGCGGCCACAGTGAATGGGGGAAAAAACACGGCTCACTCCCAGCCCTCACGCAAGCGGCGTACATAGTCGTCCGCGTGCTCGCCCGCCCAAAGAGCTTTGCCGGAGCCGCGAAGAGCGATTAGGGGATCGTCTTCAACCGGTCGCTGCCTAGCCTTGGCGCACCAGCCGCGATACCACGCGAGAACTCCCTTAAACCGGCGCGAGTTGACAAGAACTTCTCTCAGACGAGGCCTCAACCGCTTCTCCTCTCGACGAACATTCTCGCAGGTTCCGATGGATCAACCTAGTGCCATTTGACTCCCCCCTTCTGCATCCCCAGCCCTTCCCGCGAATCCAATGGGTGGTATCGTGGGAGACACATGAAGATCGGGATCACCTGTTATCCAACCTACGGCGGCAGCGGAGTGGTCGCCACCGAACTGGGGCTCGAACTCGCTCGCCGGGGCCATGAGATTCATTTCATCTCCTATTCGCAGCCCATTCGCCTGACCGGGCCCGAACCCAACATCCACTATCATGAAGTCGAGGTCACGCGCTATCCGCTGTTTGAATATCCTCCGTACGATCTGGCGCTGGCGACGCGCATGGCCGAGGTATCGCAGCTCTACGAACTCGATCTGCTGCACGTGCACTACGCCATCCCGCACTCGGTGAGCGCGATGCTGGCCAAGCAGATGCTGGCGGCAACCCCGCCGCGGCGCCATTTGCCGTTTGTCACCACCCTGCACGGCACCGACATCACTCTCGTTGGCCTCGACCGCTCCTATCTTCCGATCACGCGGTTTTCCATCGAGCAGAGCGACGGCGTGACCGCCATCTCGCAGTATTTGCGCACCCGCACCATTCGGGTGTTCGACATCAAGAACCACATCGAGGTCATCCCCAACTTCGTGAACTGCGACGAGTATCTGCGCAAACCGGAATGGCTGGAAAAGCGCAGCGAGTATGTTTCCAAAGACGAGCGGCTGCTGGTGCACCTTTCCAACTTCCGCCCGGTGAAACGCGTGCTGGATGTGGTCGAGATCTTCGACCGCGTGCGCAAGAAGATCCCTTCCAAACTGCTGCTGATTGGCGACGGGCCCGATCGTTCGCAGGCGGAGTGGCTGGCCGTGCAGAAAGGCATTCACGAGCACGTGCTGTTTCTGGGAAAGCAGGATCAGATCCGGGAAAAACTCGCCATCTCGGACGTGATGTTGATGCCGAGCGAACTGGAAACCTTCGGGCTCGCGGCGCTGGAGGGAATGGCCTGTGAGGTCGTCCCGATTGCCGCCCGCACGGGAGGCGTGCCGGAAGTGATCGAGCACGGGGTTACCGGATTTATGGCCGACGTCGGTGACGTGGACACCATGGCGCGTTACGCCATCGAACTGCTGAGCGATGAATCCGCCCTGCGCGCCATGGGAAAACGGGCGCGCGCTGCGGCTCAAGAGAAATACTGCTCCACCAAAATTATTCCGCTTTACGAAGACTTTTACCGAAAGGTGCTGGAGCGCTCATCGCAGCCGGCGCAGCCGTCATTAGCTCTTCAGGGTTAGGCAGAAGCGGCAGTCGCAAACGGATCAGCGTGCCGCCGCCTTCGCGGGCTTCGATTTTCATGCGGGCAGCATCGCCGTAGAGCACCTTGAGCCGCTCGGCCACGTTGGCCATGCCAATGCCGATGCCCCCAAAACCATCCGGTATCTCGAGCAATTGCGCCGCCCCCATGCCGACACCGTCGTCTTCCACTTCCACCACCAGCCGCGATTTGATCAGGCGGCTGCGCAGCGTGATGCTGCCGCCCTCGATTTTGGGCGCGAGTCCGTGCTTGATGCAATTTTCGACCAGCGGCTGCAGCAACATGCTGGGAACCATGGCTTCGAGCGACGCCGGATCGAGATCCTTGACGACCTTGAGCTTGTCGCGCCCAAAACGCACGACTTCAATGTCCAGATAATTGTCGATGAACTCGACTTCCTCGCGCAGCGAAACGAACGAATCGGTCGAGTGCAGCAGGCGGCGAAGAATGGTCGCAAGCTTCAGGATCATCTCGCGCGCCGTATCGGGATCGAAACGCACCAGCGACGAGATGGAATTCAGCGTGTTGAACAGAAAATGCGGATTGATCTGATTCTGCAGGGCCGCCATGCGCGCCTGCAGCAGCAACCGCTCCTGCTCTTCGAGTTTCATCTGGATGCGGACGCTGTTGAAGATTTTCAGTTCCGTGCCCACCACCATGACCACGGCCAGGTAGATCGCGCTCTCCACCAGATAAGCGTTCAGAGTCGCCGGGCCGGGCGTCCACAGGCCGGGGCTTTCCAGGCTGAAGATAGAGTTGGGCCAGAAATGCCAGACTTCGGTTTGCAGAAACCGCAGGCCCACGATGGTGGCGAAAAATGCCACCTGCCAATCGAACACGCGGGGGCGCGGCAGATTGCGCCGAATCATGCGATAGAGCGTGAGATCGATGAACGGCGAGAACGACCAGATATCTTCCTGTTCGGGCGCGAAACGGCGCAACTGACCGGCAATAATGCCGGCAAACACATTCAAGGGCAGGCTGGCCCACTCGCCGTGCAGCGCAGCGGGCAGCGAGATCAGCGCTCCGCCGAGCCCTCCCGACAAACGCCCGCCAATCACGCCCAGCAGCAATGCCGTTTCCAGCGAAAGGTCGCCGGCGAGGAAGCTTTTGGCGCTGAATCGAATCCACACGCCGAGGGCGATCGGGATCGCCATCCACAACGCCAGATAGATTTTGTGCCGGGTCGAGCGTTGCTCGCGAAAGATCGAAGTCTTGAATTCTTTGGAGCGCACCAGGGCGCTCGACACGGCCGCAGCCACGCCCAGCTTGATCAGAAGGTTGACGAGTATGAGCCGCGGTTCCAGCATCGAAGTGACTAGGTTGTGGAGAGCCGGGCGTCCCCGCCCGGCCGCCGCGCCGCCGGACGGGCGAGGACGCCCGTCGCTCCACCGTGTAACTTTTTCCCGAACAATGTGCAGCCGGGATCAGGCTCCGATTGTACCCGCTGCCTCGCGCAAAAGCTGCTCAACGTTAATCTTCGAGCCCGCCGGAACTCCGCCCTGCGCAAAATCGCGGCTGCCACCACCGCGCCCTCCGACCGACGACAAGACTTGCTTAAGCAACGCGCCCATGTCGGATGAGCCGCCGGGAGTCTGCGCGAAGACCAGCCCCGGCGAATCCACCGTGCTCGCCACCAGCGCAATCGCCGGCGTACCCACTCGCGTTACTTTCTGCGCAAACAGTTTCGCAAACGTGATGTCGCGATCGGAAAACGCCCGCACAATGATTTTCCGCCCGTTCGCTTCCGCTTGATCTCGAAGAGCAGCCGATGCCATAAGCTCGGCCAGTTGATCGAGCGCATCGTCCTTTTGTTTGCGCAACAGCTTGCTCTCTTCGACACTCTTGCGAATCTGCTCCGGCACATCCCAAAGCTGTGCTGAGAACAGCGCGGCCGCCTCGCTGAGCGCGCTATAGTCGCGCCGCGCCATGCGCACCGCGCGATTGCCGCAGACAAACTCAACTCGAGTTCCCTGCCGCACCTTTTCAGATTTCCGCAGCAAAATTGAGCCGATCTGCCCGCTGGCCCCGACGTGAGTTCCGCCGCACGCCGACAGATCGAAATCCGCGACCTCAACCAGGCGCAACTCGTCGCGCTCCGCCGGAGGCAGTTTGCGCAGGCCCAGCTTCTCCCCTTCCGCGCGCGAAACATAGCGAATCCGCACCGGACGGTTCTCAAACACAATCTCATTGGCCCGCTTCTCGGCCCCGGCAATCTGCTCGGAACTTACCGACGGCGTCGCCAGATCAATCGAGCAATAATCTTCTCCCATGTGGAAGGAGACGGTCGGCATCTGGTAAAGCTCAACAAAAGCCGCCGAGAGAACGTGCTGTCCGGTGTGTTGCTGCATATGATCGCGGCGGCGCTCGGCGTCGATGCTGCCGTGGACGGCGGCGCCCGCCACCGGCAACCTCGGCGGCGCTTCCAGGTAGTGAACGACCCTGCCATCCTCCGCATCCGCAACTTCCGAAACCCGCACGCGATCGCCACTGTCGAGCGTCAACCATCCTGTATCGTGGACCTGGCCGCCGCTGGTGGGATAGAAAGCGGTCTCGCGCAGAATAACTGATGGGCGCGTCTGCTCCTGCGAGACGGGTGCAACGTCTTCGACAATCGAATCGAATTCGTGTGTTTCAGAGCTGTCGTAGTAAAGACGTTTGGTCATGGCAACACTACTTCACAGCGAATCAAGAATTGCTATCAGCGCCAGCAACTGCCGAGCTTCGCTCGGCTTGGACCCTTCGACTGCGCTCAGGGCAGGCTCGCGAGGCGCCCGTCCCCACACAAACAAAAGTCAGGCACCGGCGGTCCACTGCACACGAAAGAGCCCGTTACCGTTGCTTCCTTCCGGACCTGGCGGGGTTGGCGGGAAAACGTCGCGCGGAACCGATGCCTGACTCTTCATCTTATCAAGAGATCGCCGAAAACAGGAATGGACACCCGGCCGTTCGACTATTATCAAATCACGCTATGGCTGAGCCTGAATGCGCCACCTACAAAAAATTGAAAGATCGTGAGACCCGCGCCCACGCCGCATGGACTTCCCATCTCTTCCGCAATGAAGTCAAGCCGAAGCTTTCCGAGAAGGCCAAGCGGAAGCATCAGAAAGAAGAAATGGAGGCGTATCAACAGGCACAAAAGGCCCGACTGGCTCACGCGAAAACATGTCCAACCTGCAGTAAATGATTCGATGGAGCGACGGGCGTCTCGCCCGTCCAGTCGGGCGGGGACGCTCGGCACTTCACCAGCAAGCCTAACTAGCGTACGACCAGCACTTCCCTTATGGCATCGCGCGCCAGGAAAAATTTGATCGAAGCGAAATCGCGGAACAGATTTTCAATGTGCCGGTTGTTAAACACGCGCTGCAGGCGCGGGGATTGCTTTTCAGACGCAGGCCGGCCGGGCGGCGTCACCTTCACCTCTTGCATCTCCAGCAGGTCGGTACCAGTCACGTGATAACGATAGCAGGTTGAATCCGGGCCGGCGTCGCGGGTGTGAAAGAACGCCAGCAGGAACCCGCCCGGCTTCATCACCGACCACAAACGGTCAATGGTTGGCTTCACCAGGCTCTCTTCCATGTAATCCGGCAGATTCCAGCACAGCACCACGTCGAAGTGAGCATTCGGGTACACCAGGTTCTCATCCAGAAACTTCTTGCTGTCGAGAACGGAGTTGCCGGCGCTGTCCTGCATGCGGAGCACGGGATCCAGGGACGACCACAGCAGGTCTTCGCTGTAAATCTTGTGTCCCTTGCCGGTGAAGAAACGGATGTTGCTGGCCGAGGTTGCGCCCATGTCGAGCACGCACAACCCCTCCTCGGTATTCAGCAGGCGTGAGATTTCCCCAATGCCGCTCGACCGGCGGGTTAACTTCTGCGGGACCGCGGGGCCCGCGGTCCGGTTCGAAGAGCTGCGAAAGAATTTCATTACGTTGTCAGAAACCGATGCCATCCTAAGGATCAAGGACCCTGCGCGCCCGAAGGCCTCGAGCTGCGAGCTACGGGTTTCGAGCAACCCTTGCAACGTCTACTTGCAGCTCGCGGCTCGCTGCCTTCACTTCGACGCGGACGTTGCCGCCTTTCCACCATCTTTCTGAATATCGACCTTCCCCTTCAGGAACGCGCCCTCTTCAATGGCGATGCGCTGCGTGGTCAAATCGCCAGTCACCACCGCCGATTTTCGCAACTCCACGCGATCGGAGGCGTTCACCGCCCCATCCAACTTACCCTGGATCACCACGGCTTTCGCGGTGACGTCGGCCTTGATGTTTCCGTTCGGCCCGACCGTCAGGCTGTTGTTGCGGAGTTCGATTTTGCCTTCGACACTGCCATCCACATACAAGTCTTCGGATCCGGACAGCTCTCCCTTGATCACCACCGATTTGCCAATGTGGGCGAACTCTCCGGTTTGCGGAGCATCCATGGCCTGGCCTCCATCTTCCTCGCGCTCTGGTCGCCGCGAATCCATCGATTGTAAATCATCGGCCCGGTTCGAAGTCGCGTTGCTGGCGGGAAATCGTTCTCCGTCAGGAACTTACCGCAGCGGGGAAAAGCGGCATCCCGATGCAACCTTCCGTTTGTTACCATCGTCGTAACGGGATCAACGTGGGCACCCCAGTCATGGCGATCATCAACTTTAGTTCGCGCAACCCCATCGCCCGCAGCATCGCGCAAACCAGCGCATGGATCCTGCTGCTCACCGCGGCTGGTTTCGGAGGGCAGCCAGCGACCGTTTCTGTCTATCAGGATCCGGGGGCATTGGTACGCAAAGCGGTGCAGAACGAGATCAGCGCCGCTGATAACGAGGGCGCTCACTTTCTGTTTCGCGGCACCAAAACCACGCCCAAGGGGTCCACGACGAAACTCTATGTCGAGACCAAAGAGGCCACTGCCGGTCTGGTGATCGCCAACAACGGCGAGCCTCTGACTCCCGAACAACGGCGGGCGGAGGAGGCGCGCGTGGAACGTTTCGTCGAGCATCCGGAAGAATTACGAAAGAAGCACGAGCAGGAGCGCGAGAGCGCCGAGCGCACTCTACGCATCATGCGCGCCCTGCCCGATGCCTTCCTGTATGAGTACGCAGGAAACGAACCGGGATCGGAAGGCGTTGGCCGATCCGGCGACCCTCTGGTCAAGTTGCAGTTCCGTCCGAATCCCCGCTACCAACCGCCCTCGCGCGTGGAGGAGGTCCTGACCGGCATGCAAGGCTACGTGCTGGTGGACCCCGTCCGTTACCGCATTGCCAGCATTGACGGCAGGCTCTTCAAGGACGTCGGCTTCGGCTGGGGGATCCTCGGACACCTCGACCGGGGCAGCCGCTTTGTGGTTCATCAGCAGATGGTTGGCGGCAACTTCTGGGAAATTTCAAGCATGAGTTTGAACTTCACCGGAAAGATTCTGCTGCTGAGAAATCTCAGCATCGTCTCGACCGAAATTTTCAGCGGCTTCAAGCAGGTTCCGTCAGACCTGACGTTCGCCCAGGCCCTGGAACTGCTGAAGCACGAGGAAGCCACCTCGGCCGAGAATCCCGCCGCCGGCAGACTCGCCCATAAGTGATCGACGAACGACGCCTTGCCCGTGTGGGGACGGGCGTCCCGCCCGTCCAGCCGAGCGAAGCTCGGCAGCAGCCAGCGATTACAGCAAGATTGGATTTCCGCTAGACTTTTCCCCCGCGAAACGTCTCCTCGCGCACGGTGAATTTCCGCACCAGATCCTCGCGCACTGTGTAGCCCGTCCCCGGCGCGTCGCTGATGGCAATCATTCCGTCGGCGCGCACTTCCACTTCAGGTTCGATGATGTCCTGTTTCCAATAGCGCTTCGATGCCGACACATCTCCGGGCAAGCGGAAATTTTCGAGCGTCGACAACGCGATATTGTGCGCCCGCCCCACTCCCGACTCGAGCATTCCGCCGCACCACACCGGAGCGTTGTGTTGCACGGCAACATCGTGCACCTTCTTCGCCTCGCCGAAGCCGCCCACGCGTCCTACCTTGATGTTGATGATCCGGCAGGCGCCAGTCTCGAGCGCAAAATCGGCGTCGCGAGCATTCAGTATCGATTCGTCCAGACAGATTGCCGTCTGGATCGCTTTCTGCAGCCGCGCATGAAGATAGATTTCGTCGTTCCACAAAGGCTGCTCGATCATCAGCAGCTTGAAGGCATCGAACTTGCGCACATGCTCAACCTCGTCGAGCGTATAGGCGGAATTCGCATCCACACTGAGAACAATATCCGCCCAGCGGGCGCGGATCTTCTCCAGCACATTCAGATCCCATCCCGGCTTCACCTTGATCTTGATCCGCCGGTATCCCGCCGCCAACTCCGTGTCGATTTTCTGCAGGAGTTGTTCGGGCGTGTCCTGAATGCCGATCGAGACGCCGCAGGCGATCTCACGCCGGGTCCCTCCCAGTAATTTCCAGAGTGGCAGTTGCTTCTGCCGCGCTTCCGCGTCCCACACCGCATTTTCGAGCGCGGCCTTGGCCATGCGGTGACCACGGATTCTCGAAAACCGCGCGGCGCAATCGCGGCCGGCCGGCAACTCGCTCTGAAGCAGTAAAGGCGCCAGATAATTCTTGATCGTGGGCCATGCGGTTTCGGTCCATTCCGGGCTGTAATACGGATCTTCCCCGGCGACGCACTCGCCCCACCCGCGGACTCCGTCGGCCTCAACACTCACCAGCAGGATGCGGCGGCTGTAAACGCGGCCAAAGCTCGTTTCAAAAAAATGCACGAGCGGCATGTGAATTTCACGCAGAGTTACAGATTCAATTTTCATGACTCGGTCATCGTTGAAAGACTGGCAAGTATAGAAGGGCGTCCCAGCGAGGGCAAGCGTTTTGCTCCATTGAGGAATTGTCATCCTGAGCGAAGCGAAGGACCTGCTGTTTTGTGGTGCGCGAGAAAGCAGGTCCTTCGCTTCGCTCAGGATGACAATCCAAAATATGCTGCAGATTCACGGGACACAACCTTAATATCGCCAGCCTTCGTCCCAGTTCCCCAACAGGAACCGCCCATTCCCGTTAGCGTCGCGCTCATAGCCGAGCACGCTCAGTCCTTCGGCAAACGCCCGGCTGAACCGCTCACGATTGCTTGTCTGCACGGCGAGCGCCTGTGCGCGCGTCGCTGCCGCAGCCTTCCATGCATAGATCTCCGCCGGCACGTCGATGCGAGCGCGGCATTCGAACTTCGGGCGCGGACCCTCCGCCAAGACCGCCTCAACCCGCTTGGACCTCATCCACCACTCCGCCACCAGCCGGTCGCTGGGCAACCCGCCCTGCAGCGGAGACGACGTGAGCCCATACTGATTCACGCTGTAGCGTCGCGCGATCGCACCCAGCTTCTCGATATTCAAATAGGCGTTCTTGATCTCCAGCGGATCGAACGTCCACTCCATCAGCTCGATCCCTCTCGCCAGCGCATCCTCACGCTGATAGAGCTTCATCCGCCGTCCCAGGCCTCCATTACGATATTGCTGGCGGACGGCCAGCATCTGCGAGTGCAGATAGCAGTGCCCGTTTCGAACTCCCGGGAGCGCGAGCGCGAAGCCGATCAGTTCCTTCTTGTCGTCCGTGCCGGCGAAAGCTCCAATGACCTGCCCGCCGATCTTCGCCGCCACCACGAAGATCCGCACGGGAACCAACTCCGCATCCGAAAACTTCCATACTTCTTTTTGCAGCGCAAAACAGGCCTGCATCTCCGCAATCGCTTCACATTTGCGGATCGTTACCGCGCTCGGCGTGTTTCCCGTCGGCGTTCCCGTGCCGGCTCCGGTCACGCCGGTTTTTCCTGCTGCTTCGCTTCTTGCCATAGGGTTTCCAGTTCGTCCATCGACGCCTGCTGCGGCGTTCGGTCGCTCGCGCGCAGACGCTCCTCCATCCATTGAAACCTTCTCTTAAACTTGCGATTCGTCTTCCGCAATGCCGACTCGGGGTCGAGCGACAAATAGCGCGCAACGTTCACCAGGACGAAAAACATGTCTCCCACTTCATCTTCGACGCGCGCGCGCAGCTCGGGCGGAAGCTGGGGTTTTCCCGACCCGGCAATTCCCTTCCCCGCGGAAGGGCCCTTGGAATGAATCATCGGCACAGCCTTCAACTCCTCCCGCAACTCCACCGTCTCTTCTTCGAGCTTGGCAAAGAGTCCTTCCATCTCCGGCCAGTCGAATCCGACGTGCGCCGCGCGCGAGCTGAGTTTATAAGCTTCCATCAGCGCGGGCATTTTCGACGACACGCCCGCCAGCACGGATTGTTCGGAGCTAGATGGTTCGGAGCCAGTTTGCGCATCCACAACTTGCGCGCCATCAGCCTGCTCGGCTTGATTGTCTCCGCGCGCCGCCAGCCGTTTCTTCTTTTCTTCCGCCTTCAACGCCTCCCAGTTGCGCAGCACTTCGGCGGGAGTGTCCGCTTTCACGTCGCCAAATACGTGTGGATGCCGGTCAACCAGCTTGTTAGAAAGCCGGTCGAGCACGTCATCCACCGAGAAATGGCCCTCCTCGCTGGCCATCTGCGAATATAACAGCACCTGCAACAGCAGGTCGCCCAATTCGCCGGTCAACTCCGGCCAATCGCGGTTGTCGATGGCCTCGAGGACTTCGTAGGTCTCTTCCAGCGTATAGGGCTTGATGGTGTCGAAAGTCTGCTCACGGTCCCAAGGGCATCCGCCCGGAGCCCGCAACCGCGCCATGATCTGAACCGCTCGCTCGAATCGTTCGCCGGTGGTGGACATCCTGTTCAATCTAAATGAGGAGAATGCCGGGAGCAATGGCGGAGGATGCTCGTGTGGGGACGGGCGACCCCGCCCGTCCAAGCCGAGCGAAGCTCGGTAGCGCTCTTCGCCGCCATTTGTAAAACTTCTACCGCAACGACCGAATCAGCAGTTCCGTTTCGTCCGAAATGATCGCATCCACGCCCCAACCGGTGAATTCACGTATGCGCTCGGCACGATTCACCGTCCAGACCATGATTGTCTTCCCCGCCGCGTGAACCAGCTCGACCAAGTCTCTGTCTGCGAGTTTGAACTGCGGAATCACCCATTCCGCCGGCGTTTCACGCCAACCTCGAAGCTGATCCTGCGAATTGCAAAGAAATCCCAGCGGAATCTCCGAATCCAAATCGTGGATTTCCGTGAGCACGTGAGGAAGAAACGAAGAAACCACGCATCCCTTTTGCGGCGGATACTTGCGCAACTCGGCGAGCAACAGCGGCCCGAGTCCTGCAACTTTCAACTCAATATCGAGGAACGCGCGATGGGCAAATTGCCGCAGAACATGTTCCAGAGCAGGCAGCGTCAGGCTTTTCGAAAGTGTCTTCTCAATCTCCATTCCAGCAACGGCCGCGTCATGGCAGATCACGGCCTGCCCGTCAGCGGAAAGGCGCACGTCAAACTCAAACCCGTCGCACCCATGCTGTAAGCAAAGCTCGAACGAGGCCAAAGTATTTTCAGGAATTTGCCGGCAAGCGCGCGCCCCGCGGTGCCCGAGAAGAAGAGGTGTCATGGGAGTTCTCAGTTCTCCGGCAAGAGCCGCAAACGCTTTAAGGTTTTACTGAGAACTGACAGCTGAGAACTGAGAACTGTCTTCTCAGTCCAGATCGAAATCCCGGATCGGCTTCCCCGTATCCGGCGTTTCTTTGGCCTTCTTCACCGCCTCCTGGAATTTCTTCTCCAGCAACTCCGAAGCATGCTTTTGCGCTTCCATCGATTGGCGGAAGATCGAATCACGGCGGCTGTCCTGCTCTTTCATGGCGCGCGCCGCTTCTTCCATGTCGTTGAAAGTTTTCGGCTTGACCGGCGCGGTGTGCGCGATGATGCTGCGCGTTGCGGCATCGATCTTCATCACCGCGCCGCAGCAGGGGCAAGTCACGTCAAAATTGGATTCACGTTTCACAACGCGATCATACCGCAATCGAGGTCAACGCGGCGTGAGGCGAATCGGCAGAACGTGGAACAGATACAGCAACTCCCAACCCAGCAGCACGATCGACACTATCACCACCAGGATCGCCAGAGTCTCGCCGAAGTTCAGGCCGCTCTTCTGCTCCTCAAAGCGGCGTGCCCCAAGGCTCAAAATGTTCAGCGTGGCAAAGCCAAACACCAGCGCCCATAGAATGTTGTAAATTTCGTCGCGGCTGGATCGCAGCAGGAACATCGCGGGCAAGACTGCGGCCGCCAGCACATGCAGCGCGGAGCCAGAGAATCCTGCCCAGACGCGCACGTGCCCCAGCGCAAGGAATAACGATGCGCAACTTCGACGTGCGGTAGTGACGGATCCCAGGGTCATCCGAGAATTTGATACTACCGTGTTTGCCGTGCCAAAGTCAGCCAAAACCCAAGAAAACGAACCTCACAAGTTCACTGCGGTTGATTTTCTGCAGACTGTCGCAGAGGATAGTACGCGATGATCGTCAACTTCGCCGAGCGGGCGCACAACCACAACTGGGAACTCGACCCCGTTATCCGGTCCCTGCTCGATACCGATTTCTACAAACTGCTGATGCTCCAGTTCATCTGGAAGCATTACCCGAAAACCCGCGTGTCGTTCTCCCTCTTGAACCGCACGGCTTCGGTGCGGCTGGCGGAGATGTTTCCGCGCGAGGAACTGCTCCACCAGATGGAGCACGTTCGCGGCCTTCGTTTTCGCAGGTCGGAACTGGTCTGGCTCGCCGGCAACACGTTCTATGGCCGCAGCGGAATTTTTGAACCCGCGTTTCTGGAATGGCTGGAGCGCGATTTCCGATTGTCGGACTACGAGCTAACGATCAAAGATGGACAGTTCGATCTCACTTTCGACGGCCTTTGGACCGAGACCACGATGTGGGAGCTCTATGCCCTTTCGATCATTGACGAGCTCAAGACGCGCGCAGGCATGAAAAAGCTGGACGAGTTCGGCCTCGACATCTTGTATGCTCGGGCGAAAACCAAGCTCTGGAACAAGATTGAGCGGTTGCACGGAGTCCCCGATCTCGCCGTGGCCGACTTCGGAACCCGCCGCCGTCACAGCTTCCTGTGGCAGGAATACGTAGTCGAGGCCATGGCGGCGAATCTAGGCGGGGCCTTTACTGGGACTTCCAATGCCTTCCTCGCCCATAAGCACGATCTCGAAGCGATCGGAACCAACGCGCATGAGATCCCTATGGTCCTCGCCGCGCTCGCGCCCGATGACGATGCTATTAGGGCTTCGCAGTACCGCGTTCTCGAGTTGTGGCAGACCACCTACCATGGCGCCCTCCGCATCCTGCTGCCGGATACTTTCGGAACCACGCAATTTCTCGAGCACGCCCCCGATTGGGTGGCCGATTGGACGGGCCAGCGCATCGACAGCAAGAATCCCTACATCGCCGGCGACGAATATATCGAATGGCTCAAAGCCCGTGGTCGAAATCCGCAGGAGAAGCTCCTCATCGCTTCTGACGCGCTCGACGTGGATGACATCCTCGGCCTCCACGCCTATTTTGGCGGAACGCTGGCCAGCGGAGCCAACATCAACGACTTCGGCGCTGCCGTCGATTTCCACGATCCGAAAAAATGGACGCCGGGCCGCCGCATTCGTTTCAGCGCCGGTTGGGGCACGTTGCTCACCAACGATTTCCGCGGCTGCGATCCCGCCGGCGGCAACGACTTTGATCCCGTCAGCCTGATCTGCAAGGTTTCCACGGTTGAAGGCAAGCCCGCGGTGAAGCTCTCCGACAACTATGCCAAGGCGCTCGGCACACCGCACGAAATCGAACGCTATCGCCGCGTATTCGGCACCGCCGGAATCAGCGACCTGCCGGTGATCACGTGAGACCGTTGTGGGGACGGGCCTCTGTGTGGGGACGGGCGCCCTCGCCCGTCCAGGCCGAGCGCAGCTCGGCAGTTTGCCTGCGCCATGGCCATGCTCGATTAGCTCTAGTTACTTCCCCAGCGCCACCGCTTCGCGTTCGCCCACCTGCTGCCGCCACATCGCGTAGTACAAACCTTTCTGGTCGAGCAACTCCGAGTGCCGTCCCGATTCGACGATGCGTCCACGCTCCAGCACGTAGATGCGGTCGGCATGCATCACCGTCGACAGGCGATGCGCAATCAGAATCGTAATCGCCTCCTGATTAGTCGCGACCTCACGAATCGTCCGGCTGATTTCCTCTTCTGTCAGCGAATCCAGCGAAGACGTCGCCTCGTCGAACACCAGCAACTGCGGATGCCGCAACAGCGCCCGAGCAATCGAAAGCCGCTGCTTCTCGCCTCCCGAAACCTTCACGCCGCCTTCGCCGATCAACGTGTCCAAGCCGCGATCCGCCCGCGAAAGAAGGCTGTGCGTGGCGGCCTGATTCAGAACTTCCATGCATTCCTCGTCCGTCGCCTTCGGATTCACAAAGAGCAGATTCTCGCGAATCGAGCCCGAAAACAACTGCGTGTCCTGGGTCACAAAGCCGATCTTCTCCCGCAGCAAATCCAGGTCCACGCGATTCGATGGAATCCCGTTGTAAAGAATCTCGCCCGATTTCGGAGCGTACAACCCCACCAGAAGTTTCACCAGCGTCGACTTCCCTGCCCCGGACGGCCCTACAAAGGCAATCGTGTCTCCGCGCGCCGCGCTGAAACCGATCTCATCCAGGGCCAGCGCCGAAGAACTCTGATGCTGAAAACTGACTCCCTCAAACTGCAGCGTCATGAGCTCGTCCACCGGTTCCGGATCGGCCGGCTTCGGATCACGAGGCGTGTCAAGAATTTGCTGAAAATTCTGCAGCGAGACTTCGGTTTCGCGATAGATATTGATGACGTTCCCCAACTCCTGCAGGGGACCAAAGATGAAAAACGAATAAAACATCAGCGCGAAAAATTGCCCGATCGAGATTTGCTGACGGAAGATCAGATAGAGCATGAAAAACAAAATACTGGTGCGCAATGCGTTAACGGCCGTCCCCTGGACAAAACTCAAACTTCGCAGATACTTCACCTTCTTGAGTTCGAGCTTGAGAATCTTAGCCGTGATGCCATTAAGACGCCCCACTTCCTGATGCGCCAGTCCGAGGCTCTTCACCAATTCAATGTTCCGCAGCGACTCGGTGGTCGAACCCGCCAGCGCCGTGGTCTCCGCAACAATTGTCTTCTGCATCTTCTTGATCCGCTTGCTTAGCACCGAGCTGATAAGTCCAAGCAGGGGAACCGTAATGAAAAATACCGGAGCGATCGCCCAGTGCACCCGGAAGGCGTAGATCATCACGAAAACGATGCCAACGAGCGAAATAAACAGCACATTGACGGCAGCGGTAATAAACCGCTCCACGTCGCTGCGAACCTTTTGCAATTTGCCCAGAGTCTCGCCGCTGCGCTGGTCTTCAAACACCTGGTAGGGCAAATCGAGCGAATGCTGGATCCCGTCCGAGTACATGCGCGCGCCCAGGCGCTGCACAATCACGTTCACGAAATAGTCCTGAAAGTTCTTCGCCACACGCGACACAAATGCCACTCCCGCCATTGCCAGCAGTAAAAGCCCCGCCCCGCGGATGAACTGCCCCTGCGTGTACTGGTGCCACTTGGTGGCGTAGCTGTCGATCACATGCCGAAAAATCAGCGGATCGAGCAGCGAAAAGATCTGGTTGGTGGCGGCTAGCAAAAGTGCGGCTACAAATAGTTTCCAGTAGTGTTTGGAATATTGGTAAAGAAGATTCATAGGCGTCGGCGCGCAAGGTCAAAAATAAAGGCGCGAGCAATGCCGTTTAGATGGCACGCCGACGTTTTCGATTCAGGAAACCGCCCCGTCCGCACAGCCGGCGGCAAGGTTCAGAATAGTTTGCCATTAAGCTGTCCCGGTGTTCGCCAGCGCTTCCACCGCTTCCCACGTCGTGCCAAACATCATGAAAACATCTGTCAATTTGGTGATTTCCATGACCTTGGACACTCGCGGCTTCAGTCCTGTCAGTACCAGGTATCGTCCCATCTTCTGATGGGATACGTGCGCTTTCACCAGCGACCCCAAGCCCACCGAATCGATGAAAGGGACATCCGACAAGTCCAGGATCATCGTCTCCGCGCTCTCGTGGTCCACCGCCCGCTCGAATTGGGGCGCGGTTTCCACCGTGATGGGCCCGCTGAGCAGCAGAATCCGCTGATCTTCCGCCACCCCTTCATAGCGCTCGACGGTTAGTTCCTGCAATCCCATGGGAGGGGATTGTAGGCCACAACGCTCTCCCTGTCACGGCCGCAAATGTAAATTTTTGTCGAGTTTTCCGGTCGCTTTTCCGCGCCCCACGACTTTCGTTCCCGCCAGCGGCACCTCACTGCGGCTTCTTCTCGTCCCCGTGATTCTCATACACCGAATACTGCCCGCCCGGACGCTTCAGCTTTACCGTAATCTCCATCTCGGCTTTATTAATCTCGTAGTCGTCCCCAAACGTCTGGAAATGCGGCGCCAGCACCTGCACGCGCAGCGGACCATACGGGATTCCATCCACGTTAGTCCGCCCCTCCGCGTCCGTCTTCAGTTCGATCTCTCCCTTAGCCTGCTTCCCCTTGCGCTTCACGGGATGCAGCACCACCTCCGCATTTCTCACCGGCTTTCCGCCGGAGTCGCGCACCACCACAAACCGCAAAGCCGACGTCGGCCCCGCATCGTCCTGAGCCCACGCCCACCCCGCCATGCCAAGCACGAGCACCACCACGATCGCTATCGAGAAATTTCTTTTCATGTGGAATCTAAAACCTCCGCCACCGCACCATGATCACTGACCACTGCTCACTGACCACCGACCACTGACCACTGACTACTGCGGTTTCGGCTCCGCCGGTTTCTTGTCGTCCGCCTTCTTCGCGTCCTCGTGTTTCTCATACACCGAGTACTGCCCCCCGGGACGCTTCAACTTCACCGTAATCATCATCTCCGGCTTGTCGATCTGGTAGTCTTCTCCGAACGTCTGGAAACCCGGCGCCAGCACCTGGATCCGCAGCGGACCATACGGAATCCCGTCAATGTTCGTCCGCCCATCGTTGTTGGTCTTCAACTCCAATCCGCCGCGCGACTGCTTTCCCTTCTTATTCACCGGATGCAGCACCACCGCCGCATTCCTCACCGGCTTGCCGTTGTAATCGCGCACCACCACAAACTGCAAATCGGACATCGGCCCTTCGTCATCCTTCTGAGCCCGCGCCAACCCAATCATGCCCACCCCAACCGCAATCACCACCGCAATCCCGATCGAAACGCGCTGCTTCATAGCCGTTCATTTTAGAACTCATCTCCTAAACAAGCTACTGAGCACGGCGACGGGTAGCGTCCTAAGTTGCCTTTTTTCACCACAGAGTCACAGAGACACAGAGAAAACCTTGCACTTGTAAAAACCACAAAGGAAGGTTCTTTCCAAGTTGGGTTTCTCTGTGTCTCTGTGACTCTGTGGTGAAAGAACCAAATCGAGCGCCTTCCGGCGGCGAGGTGGGAGATGGGAGTCTTACCGCAGGGTCCTAGGCCCGGACCATGTTCTTCAATGCCGGGTGGTTGTGGATAATCAACGTCGACCCCTTCAGTTCCGCCATGTCGTTACGCCGGAACTCGGACATCAGGCGGGTGATGGTTTCGCGGCTGGTGCCGACCAGTTGCGAAATTTCCTCATGGGTCATCGCCAGGCGAACACGCACGCTTCCATTGCTGACCTTGCCGTCGGCGGCGGTTTCCAGCAAGAATCTGGCAAACCTTTCGGTAACCGAGTGTGACAATCCGATCGTGCGCACCACGCCATAGGCATCGGAACAGTCGCCGGCAAGATGCTGGGCGGCATGGAAACAAGCGTCCGCGTGCTCTTTGAGAAAGCACAGCATGTCTTCCCGCCCCACGAAGTTCAGTTGGCAGGGCTGCATGGTTTCGACCGTCAACTCGTAAGGCGTGCCGGTAACCACCGCGTGCAGCCCCAGAATCTCCCCGGCTTCCGCGATTCGCACAATCAAGGTTTTGCCTTCGCGCGAGGTGGTAGAGAGTTTGGCGCGCCCCTGGCACAGTATGAAGATTCCACAGGGACCCTGTCCCTCGACCAGAACCACGGCGTGTTCGGGAAAAACCGCGGCATGTTTTACTTGGTTGAATGCTGCAATCGAGTCCTGGGAGAGGTTGCAGAAAAAATTGCGGGAACGCAGATGGCAATCCAGACAGCTTTCAGCACACCGCAAGCCAGACATCATGGGCGCGCCTCCATCTCCCCGCAGAGAAACGCGTGCGCCGGTTTGGCGAGTAACGATTGAAGGCAACCAGGTATTCCGATCTCGTGGCTGGCCAGACCGTTGCGGGAAGTGACAAGGGAATAAGAGCACGCCGACAGCCATGTCGGCCCGTTTCATTTTGGGCCTAAACTCACGGCTTGCCGGCATTTGATTCCGTTTGCGGCCGCCAAGACTCGCCGGAGGACTGGCAACGCTGCCGACGGTTGGGCAAGTTGGCAGTACTCAGTTCCTCACGGGATCGTCACCTTCAGCATCGTTGTGTGCTGGGTCGAACCCGCCGCGCCGGCAACCGAGACGGTGTACGTGCGTGCCGAGGGGCCACCTCCGCAAGCCGCCTGTCACAAACAGCCTCCCACCAGCAGGAATGCGAGCCAGCAGCTCGGCAGTTTTCTCGGCTTGGGCGCAGCTATCCCCACCATGCCTAGGAGCATGGCGGGCAGCACCAACCCTATGGCGTACAGCGGTTTGGAACGATGACCATCCTTTCAGAATGGCTCGGTCGGATACTACTATAATATTGACGCTACAAGACTTATCTTATACCGGTGACATCCGCTTGACGATTGCACGCTCACAATCCTATAATTAGCACTCATGGTGTTCGAGTGCTAACAGCCCCCGTCACGGGGCACCTCTGGGTCCGATTCAACCTACTAACCACTCTCGAAAGGAGTACGCAACTATGTCAACTAAATTTACCCCGCTGCACGACCGCATCCTGGTCCGTCGCGTGGAAGAAGCCGATACCACCCGCGGCGGGATCATTATTCCCGACTCCGCCAAAGACAAGCCGCAGGAGGGAGAAGTCATCTCCGCCGGCAAAGGCAAGATCAGCGAAGAAGGCAAGGTTCGGCCGCTCGATGTGAAGGCCGGCGACCGCATTCTGTTCGGCAAATATTCCGGCACCGAGATCAAGCTCGATGGTGAAGATTTCATCATCATGCGCGAAGAGGAAGTACTCGGCATTCTCAGTGGTGCGACCTCGGGTGCAGCGAAGAAGGAAACCGCCGGGTCGCGCAAGTAGCTGTCAGTTATCAGTTATCAGTTGTCAGTCATCAGTTAAACCCTGAGACCTAAGACCTGACACCTGAGACCTTATTTCGAATTTCCGCAGGCTCAGCCTGCACACATCTTAAGGAGCAAACAACTATGGCAAAGCAAATTGTTCACGGAGAAGAGTCCCGCCAGGCCATTCTCCGCGGCGTCAACCTGCTGGCTGACGCTGTGAAGGTTACTCTCGGGCCCAAGGGCCGCAACGTAGTTATTGAAAAGAAATTCGGTTCGCCGACCATCACCAAAGACGGCGTCACCGTGGCCAAGGAAATTGAATTGAAAGACGGCCTCGAGAACATGGGCGCGCAGATGGTCCGCGAAGTCGCTTCGAAGACCTCCGACGTCGCCGGCGATGGCACCACCACGGCGACCGTTCTTGCCCAGGCCATTTATCGCGAGGGCGTGAAGACAGTTGCTGCTGGCGCCAATCCGATGGCGATGAAGCGCGGCATCGAGAAGGCTGTCACGCTCATCACCGGCAAGCTCGACAAGGAAGGCAACCACGAAAAAGGCGAGCTCGACAAATTCAGCAAGCCCGTCACCGGCGAGATGATTGCGCAGGTGGGCACGATCTCGGCGAACAACGACGAGACCATTGGCAAGATCATTGCCGAAGCCATGAAGAAAGTCGGCAAGGATGGCGTAATCACCGTCGAAGAGTCGAAGACGCTCGAGACTCAGCTCGACGTGGTCGAAGGCATGCAGTTCGATCGCGGCTATCTGTCTCCGTACTTCGTCACTGACCCGGAGCGCATGGAGTCGGTGCAGGAGAACGCGTACATCCTGATCCACGAAAAGAAAATCAGCTCGATGAAAGACCTGCTGCCGTTGCTGGAGCAGATCGCCAAGGGCGGCAAGCCGCTCCTGATCATCGCGGAGGACGTGGAAGGCGAAGCGCTCGCGACTCTGGTCGTCAACAAACTGCGTGGCACGCTGCAAGTCTCGGCCGTGAAGGCTCCAGGCTTCGGCGATCGCCGCAAGGCTATGCTGCAGGACATCGCAATTCTGACCGGCGGCAAGGCGATCACGGAAGATCTGGGCATCAAGCTGGAGAACGTGCAGGTTGCCGATCTCGGACAAGCCAAGAAGATCACCATCGACAAAGACAACACCACCATCGTCGAGGGCAAGGGCAAGCCCGGAGATGTGCAAGGCCGCGTGAAAGAAATTCGCAGCCAGATCGACAAGACCACCAGCGACTACGACCGCGAGAAATTGCAGGAGCGGTTGGCGAAGTTGGTCGGTGGCGTGGCGGTGATCAAGGTTGGAGCCGCTACCGAAACCGAAATGAAAGAGAAGAAGGCTCGCGTGGAAGACGCGATGCACGCAACCCGCGCAGCAGTCGAGGAAGGCATTGTCCCCGGCGGCGGCGTGGCTCTGGCGCGTTGCGTAGCGGCTCTCGACAAGCTGAAGCTGGAAGGTGACGAGCAGATCGGTGTGAACATCGTGAAGCGCGCCATCATCGAACCGTTGCGCCAGATCGCCGAGAACGCCGGCGAAGAAGGCGCGATCGTGATCGGCAAGGTGCAGGAGTCGAAGGACAGCAACTTCGGCTTCAACGCTTTGACCAGCGAGTACGAAGACCTGGTGAAGGCGGGCGTGCTCGATCCGACGAAGGTGGTGCGCACCGCACTGACCAACGCAGGCTCGATCGCGGCGCTGATGCTGACGACCGAAGCGCTGGTAGCGGAGATCCCGGAAGAGAAGAAGGGTTCTCCGATGCCAGGCGGCCACGGTGGCGGCATGGACGGAATGTACTAAGAACAGCTATTAGCTGTTGGCTCTTAGCTGTTAGCTTGAATCATGTGGGGACGGGCATTCTTGCCCGTCCAAGCCCCGCTCGCGAGAGTGGGGCTTTTTCATTTATGGAGAGACGAGCGTCTCGCCCGACCCTTCGAGACTCTAAGTATTGTCATCCTGACCCTGAGCGGAGCCGAAGGGGAAGGACCTGCTTTCCTATCATCCTCATCTCAACCGGACGCGCGCCAACACGGTCGACCCCGTGAGATCTCACGAAATCTTGGCCAGCGGTTTCCGCGGCGCGCAAATCGACTCAAACCACCGGCTGATATACACCTGCGCATGACCCTCCCCACAGAAGTGCCGCGCCGTAGGAGTATTGGCGGCCGCCAGATCCCACTTAATGACGGCTAGCTTCTCATCTCCGCACTCAATGACAAACCAGCGAACCGGATTGTCGCTCGTGGTCCCGCAAATCTCGCACTGAAATTCCTTCAAACTCGACATGCCGTCTCCGTTGAGCGATGGCTCCGAAAGGAGTCAGTATAACGGATGCGGCGCGGACAGTTGCCCCACACATTCGCCGGGTGCCCCATCCTAACGTCGCGTTTTTTGCGACGTTAGGGTGGGATTTGAGCGGCCTCAACCGCATGAGATTCTCGGCACTTTTCGGACGGGTGGAATTCCGCTCATCTCGTCAGGACGGCTAGCAGCGTCCTGGGATCGGCGTTGTCGCCGAAGGTTTGGCTCTGGTGGACGAACAGATCGCGATTGCCGGGAGCGAAGATGAAGCTGGCCCCGAGTTGGAAGGGATTTTCTCCGAAGCGATGCTGGCGGTGGCCCGCTGACTTGGCACGCGTTCTTGCCTTGGCATTGTCGCGGCGCAACAGATGAAGCAGGTTCCCCGATTTCAATTCCGCAACTCGGTAGGCGGTCCGCTCGGCATCGACCAGCAACGGGAACGTGATACCGGTTTCCTCGCGAAACAGGCGGGCATAATTCAGGTCGCCCAATCCAATCGCCGCCAGCCTGGCTCCGGCTTGCTGAAACTCGGGTTCGTGCTCGCGCAACTGCGCGACATGCTCGCGGCAGAAGATTCAGCCGTAGTGCCGCAGGAAGACAATTACGGCGTTATCCCTCTCCCACAGCGAGCCGAGCCGGACCTCACCGCCGTCTGCTTCAGGCAACACAACATTCGCGAGCTTCGCGCTGAAAGATTCCGCCATGCTGCCGATTGTATCGGATCATTCCATCGTCCAGGTTGCCTAGCAGCCTGTGACAAAACTCAGACGTCGAGAGCCAGCGCCTAAGGGCGCATTCATAACGCGGCGCTTACGGCATCGCTAAGGCGATGCCCTGATTCTTTCGGGGTCATGGCGCCGTATAACTCTTCAGCCGATGGGGGAGGAGCGGGTGATTTCTCCGCTTCGGTTTCTGGTTTCGCCGCTTCCTCCCCCTCCCCCTCCCCTTCCCGTTCCTCCTCTTCGTCGGGATCGTGACCCTGGCCGGTGGCCGACCATGGAGTCATCCCTATCGGCGTCTCTCCGACCTTATCCGGATCCATCACAACCTGCGTCGGGCGCGGCTTCTCCGCCTGCAACTGCTTCAGGTTCCCGGAGGCAATCTGCAAGGCATAGAGCATGAGGCCGGCGTCTTTGGGGTTGATTCGCTTTTGCAGCATAAGCTGCACGACGTGCCGCAGCACCATCTGAATGGAGTGCGCGTCCTCAAAGGGCGGGATCATGATCTGGCTGTCGCAGTAACGGTCGCCGTCGAGGTAAAGTTCGGCGGCCGCGAGACGGTTGTGCTTATGGTAGTAACAGAGCTTCTCGGTGCGCAGGGCGGGCGATCCGCACTGCGCTCCACTGGTCTTGATATGCTGGCACCGCCGAATTTCAACCGGATAACTTGCCATTAGTTCCCCCTTGACTGAATGCAACAAAAAACGCGGCCTGGAGGCCGCGTGGTCTTTTCTGTCTATATATCTATTATCTCAAATCCAGACAGGTAAACGGACACGTTCTCGGGAAATATATCTCGGGCAGATTGAGTAAGTTAGGCGGAAAACGGCAAGTTAGGCCTCTTGACAAGGTTTTCTTGGGTTGGGAGGCTGGTTGGAGACCCCTCGGCCGCGGTCTTTTGAAATCAAAGACTTAGGGATTGTTCACGCTAAGTCTTTGAGGAGATTAGGGTTAGAGGTAAAGTATTTAAGAATGTGGGAGTTAGGGGGACCTGTGTTCGGGGTGAAGGCCCACACATTCGCGTCATCTTTTGCGAATGTGTGGGTTCGTAGTCGCAGCCAATGCTCATCCCAGCTTTTGAGCAATGGTAATCGTGTAACCATCTCCGTCTTCGAAGGCGAATTCCCTCATACCATAGAACTGGTCGGTGACGGGCATGGAGATTTTCGCTCCGGCTTTCTGAACGCGATCGAGGACAGCTTGCAAGCTGTCCACCTCCATGTAGAGAGTCAGGCTAGCGCCGATATTCGCGGCTAGTCTGGGATATTCGGCGGCGACGGTCTTCTGGTCGTTGAAGAAGATTTCGACCGATCCGTTCGAGACTGACGCGAACACGTAAGGCGACTGCTCGGGGACGGTGATAGCAGGTTCGAGGCCGAGGACCTCGCGATAAAACTTCAGGCTGGCTTCGACGTTGCGGACGACGAGATTGGGCGTGAGTTTCTTGATTTGCATGGGTTTCTCCTCTTTTTCGTAAATTGGGTCGTGAATCGATTCCGGACGGTGTGCGTCATGAAGGACGATGGCGCACACTTCCGGTGTGCTCGCATCTCCTCCATCCACGACCCTTGCGAGGAAGGACGTAGGTAGGAACCCTCATTGTCGGTGGCGCCGCCTCAAGCTGTCGAGATCGGCGCGCGGGTCCCGCGAGGTACGGAAGAAAGAATAGCACGGAGAGTCAAGCGGCTGCGGCCGGCCGAGCAACGGTACAATAGCGGCTCTTGACGGCGTGCTGGGAGGTTTGATGGCGATGGGGAGAATTTTATTGCGGGTTGGTCGCGATTCCCTTCAGGATTCGGTCCGCACCACGGTTGCGGCCGTGGCTGCTTTGCTGCTCGCTCGTCTGTTGAAACTGCCGGAATACTATTGGGCGCCAATCTCAACCATTGTGGTCGTACAATCCACCATCCCTCCTCTGACGCTCGGTTGGCAGCGCTTTGTAGGGACAGCGCTCGGAGCCGTGCTCGGTGCGGCCGTCGCTACGTTCTTCCGTCCGACCGCAGTGGTCTATGCGGTTGGGATTCTTTTGTGCGGGTTGTTGGCGTGGTCCTTGCGCGTAGGCGGCGCTTACCGGTTTGCCGCAATTACGTTGAGTATTATTTTGCTGATTCCGCGGGCGCGGGCTCCGTGGATCACAGGTTGGCATCGGTTTCTGGAAGTGTCACTGGGAATTGCGGTGGCGCTGGTGGTGACGACGGTGTGGCCGCTGGCGAAGAAAACGGGGTGAGTGAGAGGGATTCTCGAGCAAGTCCAGAGTCGCAATGGCCGCAAGCAGCTGCCGAGCTGCGCTCGGCTTGGACGGGCGAGGGCGCCCGTCCCCACACTCCCTTACCACCTTTAGATTAGTCCGCGGTAGGTTTTCAGCCATTGTTCGCGGACGGCTCCCCAGGTGTACTTCTGCGATTCTTGGTGGGCGTTTTGCGCGAGGCTTGCGGCTAGCGCCGGGTCGCGCAACAGACGAATGACATTTGCGGCCAGGGCCTTTTCATCGCCTACGGGCGAGAGCAATCCGGTGCGCTCGTGCTCGACCAGATAGGGCATGCATTCGGGCGAGGTAGTGACTACGGGAGTGCCGGCCGCGAAGGCTTCGATGACCGAGAGCGGCATGTTGTCGAGCCACGAGGCGTTGATGAAGATGTCTGCCTGATCGTAATAGTTGCCGATTTCCTGACGCGACGCTACGCCGGTGAAGTTGACGCCGGTTAGATTCAAGTGCGCAACCAGTTTGCGGAGATCGGGTTCGAGCGGGCCGTTGCCGACCAGATCGAGCTTGGCTTCGGGGTATTCTTTCTTCACTTCGGCAAAGGCCCGGACTACGACGTCCACGCTGTAGTACCTAGAGAAGCCCCGGGTACAGACCAGATGCGGGCGCAACGGGACGCGCTCGCGATAGCGGAACTGCGACAGATCGACGATGTTGGGGACCGCGGAGGCCGGCAATTCGAATTCGCGAAAGACGTCGACCAGGTAGCCGGAGGGAACGACAATCTTATCGACGCGCGAGAGAACGAACTTCGCTGAGCGGAAACGTAGCAGGTGGTCGCGGGCTTCACCACTGTGGTAGTTGATCAGAGTCCTGGCGCGGCGCGGCTTCATGGTTGCCAAGAACGACGCGGGTGCGGGAGCGAGCA
>JBAVVP010000073.1:0-2219 GCA_049697355.1 Terriglobales bacterium | reverse complement strand
GCGGCATGTACATGGTCGACACCGGACTGCGCCGCGCCGAGGCAACTCGCATCCAGAACGGCTGGGAGATGCTGCAGCGTAATTTCGAGAAGACGACGACCCTGGTCAAGGACTTTCTGAGCTTTGCAAAAGGACGCGCGCCTGACCTCCAGCCGCTCGATCCCAACACGCTGGCGAAAGATATTGTCGCCCTTTACAAGGACGCGGCTCGTCTGCAGGGAGTGGAGCTGTCGGCGGAACTCGGGCTCGACGTGGCCATCGCACCGCTGGACGCCAAAGGCATCGAGAGCTGCCTGACCAACCTGCTCTCCAACGCCATTGACGCTGCCACCATGCGCGCGGACGGACAAGGCAAAGTAGTACTGCGCACCTTCCAGAAAAATGATGAACTGGTATTCGAGGTCACCGACAACGGCAGTGGCATGGATTGGGAAGTGAAGGGCAAAGTCTTCACCACGTTTTTTACGACCAAGGGTAACAAGGGAACAGGCTTGGGCTTGTTGACGACGCGCAAGATTGTCCAGGAACACGGCGGCCGCGTTGAAGTCGAATCGAATCCGGGCGAGGGCGCGACCTTCCGCATTCGGCTGCCCCGGCGGCGGCTGCAGATGATCGCCGAAGACTGTGCCCGCGCCGCGGCCCAGATACAGGAGCAAGTATGAGCGAGGAACATCGCAAGCGAATCCTGGTGGTGGATGACGAGGCCGACGTGCGCGCCTATCTGAGCATGGCGTTGGAAGACGCCGGCTTCGAGGTGGCGACGGCGGCGGATGGACTGGACGCGCTCGAAATCGCGCGGCGCAATCCGCCCGACCTGATCTCGCTCGACCTGATCATGCCCCGCCATTCTGGCGCGCGCTGCTATCACGACCTGCAGAAAGACAAACACCTGGCCAAGATCCCGGTGCTGATTGTGACCGGCCACGCCCGCGACCAGTTGGGCCGCGCCGATTTTGAAGAAATGACCATGTCGGGTCCGGGCATCTATCTGGAAAAGCCGGTGAGCCCAGACTCCTATGTCTCGGCGGTGCGCAAGTTGCTGGGGGTGGAAACTCCGGCATCCAAACCACCCAGCGCTGGCCAACTTCGCAGCCAGTTGTCCGAAGCGCTGGCAGGCGCCGACGAGGAAACTTTAAAACGTGCATTGGACGCTATTCGAGGGAAATGAGGATCAATATGACCGCAGAGTCCGTAAAAAAGTCTGGAAAGAAGATATTGGTTGTGGACGATGAGCCCGACGTAGTTGGGTACGTAACGAACTTCCTGCAGGATCACGGCTTTGACGTGATCAGCGCGAACGACGGCAAGCAGGGATTCGCCAAGGCAAAAGCAGGATTGCCCGACCTGATCGTGCTCGATATCGTCATGCCCAAGGACACGGGTGTGCGCATGTATCGCGATCTCTACGAAGACGCCGAGACGCGGCACATCCCCGTGATCATGCTGACCGGCATCTCGCATGAGTTCAAGCGCTTCATCGGAACCCGGCGGCAGGTGCCCGCCCCGGCCGGCTATTTCGATAAGCCCGCCGACCTCAACAAAATGCTGGAGAAGATTGAGGAGATTCTTAGCTCGCGCCCAGTGCAGTAAGAAAGCTGTCACACGGTCGACACCGCCGCGATCGTCGCGCGCATTGGCTGCGGCGAACGCCGCCAGCTCAATCGAAAGCCGTCGTCCTCTTGCCGGTAACGGTTTCTGGGAAGTGGTTGGATCACGGGTAAACCGGCAGTTATCGGCGCATGCGGTTCAGCGTGCGACTCATCGGTTGTTGAACAGTGACCCACACCGAAAGCTGGCCCCGGAAATTGCCCCGAATCCCGATCAGGGAAGTTGGTGCCATAACTCAGACATCTTACCGAAACTGGCTTTGGTTCATTCCTTCTTCTCGTCCTGTGGCGGATTGCGTTTCTTGCGCATGGACTCGCCGCGCATTTCGATGCGATGAGCGTTGTGAACCAAACGGTCCAGGATGCCATCGGCGATGGTGGGGTCGCCGATCTGCTCGTGCCAACGCGGGACCGGCAGTTGGGAAGTGAGGACAGTGGAGCGAGTTTGGTAGCGATCTTCGCAGATCTCCCAGACTTCGCGGCGCTCGTTTTCATTCAGCGGCGCCATGGCCCAGTCATCGATCACCAGAACATCAATGCGGCCTAGTCGTGCCAGGAAGTTACGCAAGCTGCCATCCGCTCGGGCTAAGGCCAACTCCCGAAGCAAGGCGG
>JBAVVP010000072.1:0-2109 GCA_049697355.1 Terriglobales bacterium | reverse complement strand
GTATTGCTGCCAATATCCAAAGGTTTTTGGTTTGCATCAGGGACACTCATCTGAGCGCAACTCGCTCGGTGCTCGAATTTAGCACACCGGTGTCACGGCGCACACCAACTGACGCGGTAGGGACGATCATCACTGATCGCCCCCCGCACAGAACCGTACGGGCGCTTCTACGCATACGGCTCCCACCTTGGATGAGTGGCGAGGAAGCGAGCCGTAGGATAGGGATGCAGAACGCGTGGGGCTGGAATCCATCGCTTGAAGGTCCGGGTTATTCGGATCCACGACCTACGTCGTTGACTGCGGCGGCGTAGAATGAGCCGCCACATTCGTCGCAAGCGTTGTCCGAAGACACTTAACCGATCGATGTTTCCTGGGACCGCATGGTAGCGGTAATAGCCGTTCACAACCTTTCGTAGCCAAGCACCGACGTCGGCAACCGGTTCGTGCATGCGGCGGCGCAGTTCTGCTTTAAGTGCGTGCAGCTTTGCCACCATGCGTTTCTTCGCCGTTTTCCGCCAGACGATGAATGACCCATTGCTCCGGCGCTTCCCGCAGTGGTGCGTAAAGCCCAGGAATGTGAAGGTCTCCGGCTGCCCTTCGCCACGCTTCTCCCGATTTGAGGCAGCGAACCGCCCAAACTCGATCAGTCGTGTTTTCTCCGGATGTAGTTCCAGTCCGAACTTGGCTAGGCGCTCCCGAAATGCTTTTAGGAATCGCTCGGCTTCTATTCGGTTTTCGAAACCCACCACCAGGTCGTCGGCGTATCGGACGACGATCACATCGCCCGTGGCCACTTTCTGGCGCCAAGCCTCGATCCACAGATCGAATACGTAATGCAGGTACACGTTGGCGAGCAGCGGTGAAACCACTGCTCCTTGCGGGGTTCCTACCTTACTCTCCGACCACTGGCCGTCCTCCGATATCCCCGCCTTTAGCCATTTCTGAATCAGGCGCAGGATCCGGTGATCGGCTACGCGGTGCTCGACAAATTTCATCGTCCATTCGTGGCTCATGTTGTCAAAGAAGCCTCGGATGTCGGCGTCAAGCACCCAGTTCACGCGCTTCCTTTGGATGCCCACCGTCAGCGCGTCCAGCGCTTGGTGCGGGCTGCGACCAGGACGGAACCCATAGGAGAATCCTTGGAAGTCCACCTCGTAGATCTGGTTGAGAATGGTCACCACAGCTTGCTGGACGATCTTGTCTTCCAGCGCTGCGATGCCCAACGGGCGTTGCCGCCCATCGGCCTTCGGTATGTAGACTCTTCGTGAGGGCTGCGCTCGATATGCTCCACGGTGTACTCGGTTGTGTAGATCGGCAAGCCGATTTTCCAACCCGGTTTCATACTCCTGCCATGTCACGCCATCTACTCCCGGTGCTGCTTGCCGCTTTAAGGCGTAGTAGCTAGCCCGGAGTAAATCCACGCTCATATGGTGGAGCAAAGCCGTGAACCGTTCTTGCCTCCTTTTCTTTGCTGCTTCTCGCACACCGCTCAATCCCTGGGACACCGATTCCCCGCTCTGTGTCGGGCTGGTGGTGGGTCGAACGATGTTCTCCTTGGCCCGCACCCTTTTCTCCCCAGGCTCCGCCGAAGATCGCTCTTCTTTGTTCGTCTGGTTCATCGATACTATGGTGCGGTCCGACTCCTCCAGAGCGTGCATGTCCGCCTTCTGGCGTGACGCCTTCGCGGACCGGCCTCGTTCCCTTTCGGGCCGAGGCGCTCTAGAGGTCTCCCGGTTCTCGTGCATGTTGTTTCTCAGCGTGCGCAGGCTCTAAGACTACGCAGGACCGACTGCTCGCTCGCGATTTATCGCGAAACAGCCGTGATGCCTTCCTCCAATCAGGAGAGAGTCGGCGTCCTGATTTTCCGTTTTTCGAAGCTCAATAACCTGGCCCACCGATGCCCCTGTCTACGCTTCAGGCGACGTCTCGCGATGCCACCTGCAAGACTGAGGGCCAAGATGGAGTCGCTGTCTCCTTTCCTGTAGGACTCTTTCATTCCCTACAACATGCCGGTTTAACCAGGCGCTCCCTGATTAACGGAAAAGTCGGTTCCGGTACCGAACTCCGATAACCCGACTAGTCCCAAATTACCCGAGCAAGGCCTGTACC
>JBAVVP010000071.1:0-1907 GCA_049697355.1 Terriglobales bacterium | reverse complement strand
GCCATTCCGACTCTTGCAACCGACCGCACTCTTCCCCTCGCAACCATCGAAGGCACCGTACCGCCCATCGCCCACCTTCCTCCTGGATGCCCCTTCGAACCCCGCTGCTCGCACCGCGTCGCCGCCTGCGCGGTTGGGCTCCCACCTCTGGTCGAGGTCGGCGCCGGACATTGGGCTCGTTGCCCGGTCGTGAATCCGCCGCAAATCTGAGACCCGCAAGGACTCTATCAGCAACAACCACGCCGAACAGTCAGGCTGGTTTCCCCTGTGTTCCCCTGTGTCCTCTGTGGTTACAGATCTTGACCTTGCTAGTCCCCGCCTCGTCCTTCTCCTCCGAAACCGCTATAATCCTCCCTTTGCCGTGCGCATCCTTCTTCTAAGCGACATTCATAGCAACCTCGAAGCGCTGGACGCGTGTCTCACCGCGGCGCCCGCCCACGACCTCGTCGTCAATCTTGGCGATAGCGTCGGCTACGGCGGCAATCCCAACGAAGTCATCGCCCGCTCGCAAGCGATCGGACACGTATTCGTGCGCGGCAATCACGACCGAGCCGTCTGCGGCCTCATGGCCCTCGACGATTTCAACCCCGTCGCCGGGCTGGCCACGCTCTGGACTCGCGACCAGCTCACCCCCGAAAATCTCGAGTGGCTGCGCTCGCTTCCCCAGGGTCCCATCCGACTCGATGAACTCCCCGGCCTCCAGTTTGTCCACGGTTCCGCGCTCGACGAAGATGAATACCTGGTCAGCGCCCGCGACGCCATTGAACCGCTCATCACCAATCCCGTCCCCATCACGTTCTTTGGACACACCCACCTTCAGGGAGGCTTCGTGCTCTCGGGCGAGATCAGCGAAGCCTACCGTCCCGGATATCGCACCGTGGGCCAGCCCGAGTCGTCTGACTGGCCTCTGCGCAAAGATCGCCGCTATCTCATCAACCCCGGCTCGGTCGGCCAGCCCCGCGACGGCGACTGGCGCGCCGCCTTTGCCATGTTCGATTCTGAAACCTGGATCGTGACTTTCTATCGCGTGCCTTACAACTTGCGCGTCGCACAGGAAAAAATCCTGGCTGCCAATTTGCCGCAGCGGCTGGCCACGCGGCTGGCCACCGGAAGGTAAGACGAAGTGTCCTAGCCGGCCAGAATTAGCTGGGAATGAAATCAGCCCCACGTTGCATCCATCTACCCACCAGAGGTATGCTCGTCCCTTGTGGGCAGGGTGAGGACGGCACAGGGTTTTTACCGTTTCCGCTGTCTTGGGTCCAGCCGAAGCGCAACGGTGTCAGGCTGGCCACGGAACCTCCCCTGTCCCTTCTTTCAAGTCCACTCAGGCGGGTGAAACCCCGCCCCCGTTGTAAACTCCCTCTATGCCTCCGCGCTCTTCCGGTTCCAGCAATCTTTTCTCCGCGCCGAAATCCACGCCCGCCGCTCACACTGCTCACGTCGATGGCGGAGCTCGCGGCAATCCTGGGCCTGCGGGGTATGGTGTCGCCATCACCGACGCCTCTGGACACTCGATCGCCGAACTTAGCGAATACCTTGGACACCGCACCAACAACTATGCCGAGTACCAGGGACTGCTTGCCGCCCTCCGCTACGCTGCCGAACACCAGATCAAAGCACTCAAGGTGATCAGCGATTCCGAATTGATGGTTCGGCAAATGAAAGGCATCTACAAGGTGCGGCATCCCGAACTGCGCAAGCTGTACGACGAGGCGCAGCAACTGTTGCGGCGGCTCGAACACTTCGACATCAGGCATGCGCTGCGGGAACACAACCAGGTTGCGGATCGACTGGCAAACGAGGCGATGGACCGGGGGCGATAGCGTGATGTCCCGTTGGTTCGCAGCCTAAATCCAAATTACTGGGGCTGGAATTTCTGACCTCTTACGTCTGACCTCCCCTCACTC
>JBAVVP010000070.1:0-2400 GCA_049697355.1 Terriglobales bacterium | reverse complement strand
ACCCATCCCCGGGCGAAATGAGGACACTGGAGCGGACGCGCTATTCCACTGTCAATGCCGTTCTCAAGCTTTTCATTTGTGCTACCGAATTGCACCATTCGTTGCCGGATTGTGATCCCGCTCACATTGATCCGGTGCAAATGTCACAGTGGCGTGCTGAGGCTGGGTGCTAAGCTCCCTCCACATTTTCGTAGCGGATTGTTTGTCCACAGAGGCACGCAAGGATCTCGGGCAGAAGCCACGAGACAGTCAACGCGAACAACGCGACACCCGGTCCTCCATGAGGACACCAGATAGAGATTTGGTGATGCATCTCAGCCATCGAGCGACCCCAAACTCTCGACAAATATTTTGCAGAATCAGTCGGAGTAGGGATCACGATTGCTCGTGACCCCCTCCACGGATCCGGACAAGCGGCTTTCCCGCATCCGGCTCTTGCCTTAGGTGACAACGCCCATGCGCCGCAGAGGATAGGGATGACAGACAGAAGGCAAAGGCAGCCAGCGAGTGATGAGGCGCCGCATGCGATCCCAAAGGACGTGGCCGTTCTGGCTCCGACGCGACAGCGAGCGATGCCAAAGCCAGCCGACTCGGAACCGAAATACCGTCAGCGCCGATTGGTTCATGGGCACTCCGTAGTAGCGAAAGTGTCCACGCACCACCGCCTGCAGCCACTTGCCTTGTTCGGGGATGGATTGGTGCATTCGTCGCTGAAGCTCGGCTTTCACCTCATTCAGCTTCGTCTGCAGCCGTTTACGTATCGTCTGCCGCAACACCGTGAACCGTCCATTGCTCCTCTTCTTCAGGCAGATATGCGTAAAGCCCAAGAAGTTGAAGGTCTCCGGCTTCCCTTCTCCACGCCACTGCCGTTGGTCGATCGCGTACGGACCGAACTCCAGCAGTCGCGTTTTCTCAGGATGCAGCTCCAGGTGGAACTTCTGCATGCGTTCCGTGAGTTCCGTCCGGAACTGATCGGCATCCGCTTGGCTCTGGAATCCAACCACGATGTCGTCCGCAAAACGCACCACGATGACCTCGCCATGCGCCCGCTTTTGACGCCACGCTTGGACCCACAGGTCGAACACGTAATGGAGATAAACGTTGGCCAACAGCGGCGAGGCACTGCCGCCCTGCGGCGTCCCTTCCTCCACTCGTGTCCGTTTCCCATCCTCCAGCACGCCGGCGTTGAGCCATTTCTGGATCAGTCGCACGACGCGCCGGTCTGCGATCCGATGCTCGACGAACTTCACCAGCCATTCGTGGGAAAGCCCATCGAAAAAGTTGCGAATATCCAGATCGAGCACCCAGTTCACCTTTCTCGTCAGCAGTCCCGTGTAGAGCGCGTCCAGCGCTTGATGCTGGCTTCGCCCGGGTCGGAACCCATACGAGAATCCAAGAAAATCCGTTTCGTAGATAGCGTTCAGCACCTCGACCGCCGCGCGCTGGACGATCTTGTCTTCCAGCGCCGGAACTCCGAGCGGCCTCTGCCGCCCATCCGCCTTGGCGATGTACACCCTACGCACCGGCTTCGCTCGATACGCTCCTCGCTTCAGCCTATGGGAGAGATCCTGGAGATTGTTCTCGAGAGTCTCGCCGTAGTTCCGCCACGTTTCGCCATCAACACCGGGCGCAGCTTCCTTCTTCAAACTGAAGTAGGCCCTGCGCAGTGTTTCCAGGTTGTAGATGTGGTGCAGGAGCGCCGTGAACCGCAACTTCTTATCCTTACTTGCTGCTTGACGTACCCGCTCCAACGCACTGGACGCGTCTTCCCGGCTCGGGGTCCGGGACGCGTTTTGCTGGGGCAGGTTCCCTTTGGCCAGACCTCTTCCCTCCGTCCCCTCCGCCGCCGGTTGCCCGGCCTTGTTCGGGAACTTCTCAGGTACTGCAGGTCTGTCCGACTTCCCAAGTCCGTTCGTCATCGGCGTACGTCCTTAGACTTCCCGATGCGTCCCAAGGCGACTTCTACCCTGGGCGAACTTGGGATCTCCCGGTTCCCGAACGAGGTGTCTGCGTACGTGCACGGGGTCTCTGACCGCGCGGGACCCCAGTGCACCTCGCGATATCGGTGCACCGGATGGGGCCTTCCGCATCTCCTTACGGCGTCGGCGTCCCGGAGGTTAGTTCTTACGCGGCTGTATACCCGGCCCGCACGTTCCCCTGTCAACGCTTCGACGCCGCCCTCGCGAGCGGCTCCGCATGACTCGGGGCCGATGTGGGTCGCTGATCCACTTTCGTATGACTCTTTCATTCACTACACCTCGCCGGTTTAACCGGCGCACAGGAGAAACGAAATGAAAATCAAAGTGATGAGCGTCTACGTGCACGATCAGGACAAGGCGTTGCAGTTCTATACGCAGGTGCTCGGGTTTGCAAAGAAGACGGATTTTTCGCAAGGGCCAT
>JBAVVP010000069.1:0-6161 GCA_049697355.1 Terriglobales bacterium | reverse complement strand
CTCCGGATCCGCGCTGGGATTGCCCGTTCCCAACACCACAACCCGAGTAGTCGGCGCGGCATGTTCCTCAGCGAGCGCACCAGCCCAAGCAGTAATCGCCACCACCACTACAAATACAAGGAAAAGTTTCTTCACTCGAAACCTCCGCGTCCCCGGCTAAAGTTTACCGGCCAGCGGGCAACTGGGTACTGCCTAACTGTTCCTTTTCTGTGCGCCCCTTGTGCAAATTCCGTTCGCCGTGTGCGGAACCGTCCAACCTAATTTCCTCCCCGCCCCTCAAACCTCGCCCCTCGTGCGCGTGCGGCGGTTCACCTCGACCGATGCTTGACCCCGCTTCATCCCATCCCATTCGCGAACCGAAATTCCACCGTTGCACAATTCTTATGGTATTGACCCGCCCTCTCTGTGCGCGTACATTCGCTCCACTCGAAGCAAGCATTTCGCTTCGAGCAGAGACCGCACCCGGTCAAAGCCAGAAACGACCAAGCCCTGCCGAAGGGTGAAAGAAAGCGCCATGAATCTTGAATACCACTGGACCGTCTATCGCACCCGCTTCCTGGTGCGTGCTCGTCAACTCACCCAAGCACTCGTTTTTACCGACGCTCTAGGCCGCGAACAATCCGGTCGCCCGGGGGACTACCTGGTCGAGTCCTCGGACGGTATAAAACGCATCACGACCCAAACCATCTTCGAAGACATCTACGTGCCCCTCACAGACGCCCACGGAGCCCCAGGCGTTCTAGCCCGCCCCGTGACCCGAGCCTCACCAGAACAGCGCCCCCGTGCCACCGCGTAAGGCCAGCTTGCTGTAGAGACGGAACTTACCCCGTTTCCCCACCCGAGACGTGGCGTTGGCGATCGGGCAACTTTCTCAAATCGGTACCCTTAGCACTTTCAGGCTACAATATGTTGTGTTTCCCTCTTGACAGGCCCCATATACGGGAGTACGTTAAGCATCCCAGAGCACTTTTTGCTGACCTCCTTGAAAGGGGGCTGCGACCGAAAACCCAAGGGCGAGACTCAAAGTCGAGGTGACTTTGCGTCTTCCCTTTCACGGGAAACCATCCCCCCGGAGTGGATGGAAAACAAGATGGAACCGAGCGGTGGCTCCCCTGTTCTGGCTTTGCCAGACTCCCCCGGGGGAATTCGTCGACGGAATCAGAGCGGATTCAGCGCTGCCGTAGCCCGCTCGTGTAAAGACGGGGCTTGCCCCGTCGACTCAGCGCCATTTAGGAGCCCCCGATGGAAGATTTGATCGAACTCGTTGCTGCCTCTTTTGCCCGCCACGGCATCGAATGCCCAGCCAACGGTTCTCAGTTTGTGTCGAGACGGCCGCCCGCCCAAAGAGCGACGACTGCCCCCGGCGGTTCGGCCGAGAGTATCTCGGCAGTTGCCTCTGAACTCGCAGCAGCCCCGCCGGCTGAGCCACCCCTTACCACCAGGCTCCCTGAGCACAACTACCGAAAAAGCTCACAGGGTGATCCCGCTCCATAAGGCGAGAATCGGGGTATCGCATCAGCGATACCGCAAGCTTCTTGAAATGAATGCCCCATCAGGGGCCGGGCATAGTCGCCCGATGTTTTGCAGTTTTTTTGGTTGCGCATTCTTAAGAATGGATAAGGAACTTAGAACCTGTTATTTCGACCGGCTGCTGTTTGCCATCATCTAATCTAGGAGAAGGAAATGCCCGAAGTGAGCGACCAACTAAAAACTCCAACCGCCGCCAGCAACGCTAACAAGAAGAAGGCCCCCGGCCTCACCTTCCGTCGCTTTTTCACCAAGGCTGGCGTATCTCCCTACTCGGAAGTCCAGTGGGAACTTCGCACTGCTCAGATCACCGACTCCCAGGGCGGCATGATCTTCGAGCAGAAGAATGTCGAAGTCCCCAATGACTGGTCGATGACCGCGACCAACATTGTCGCCTCGAAATATCTCCACGGGCAGGTCGGCACCGATGAGCGCGAAACCGGAGTCCGTCAACTGGTAGCTCGCGTCGCCGAAACCATTCGCGACTGGGGCATGAAAGATGGATACTTCCGCTCCTCCGAAGACGCCGCTACCTTCCATGACGAGTTAGTCCACCTGCTCATCCGCCAGCACGTGGCCTTCAACTCGCCCGTCTGGTTCAACGTAGGCTGCGAACGCGTCGAGCCGAAATCCGACGCCACCAACTGGCACTGGAACTACACCACGCAGCAAGTCGAGTTCGGCGCCACCGGATACACGCGCCCCCAGTGCTCCGCCTGCTTCATCAACTCTGTGAAGGACTCGCTCGATTCCATCCTAACGTTGGCCAAGACCGAAGGCATGCTCTTCAAGTGGGGATCGGGCACCGGCACCAATCTCTCGCCGCTGCGCTCCTCAACCGAAGTTCTAAGCGGCGGAGGCACGGCCAGCGGACCGCTCAGCTTCATGAAAGGATTCGACGCCTTCGCCGGAGTCATCAAGTCCGGAGGCAAGACCCGACGCGCCGCGAAGATGGTCATCCTGAACATCGACCATCCCGACATAGTCGACTTCATCGAGTGCAAGAGTAAAGAAGAAGCCAAGGCCCACGCGCTGGTAGCCCAGGGATACGACGGATCGCATCCCGACTCCGACGCCTACAGCTCCATCTTCTTCCAGAACGCGAATAACTCGGTGAGAGTGACCGACGACTTCATGGTCGCCGTAATGCGCGACACCGATTTCTCCACCCGCGCAATCGTCGGCGGCCAAGTAGTCCACACCTACAGAGCCAAAGACCTGCTGCAGAAGATTTCCGAGGCCACCTGGCATTGCGGCGATCCCGGCATGCAATACGACTCCACCGTCAACCGCTGGCACACGTCGAAAAACACGGCCCGCATCAACGCCTCGAATCCTTGCAGCGAGTATATGTTCCTCGATGACTCGGCCTGCAATCTGGCCAGCCTGAACCTGCTGAAGTTCGCGCCCAACGGCTCGTTCGACGTGGAAGCCTACAGGCATGCAGTCGACGTAGTCATCACCGCGCAAGAAATTCTGGTGGATAACGCCGGCTACCCCACTGAGATCATCGGCAAAAACTCGCACGACTATCGTCCGCTGGGATTAGGCTATGCCAACTTAGGAGCCTTGTTAATGGCCGCGGGCCTGCCCTACGACAGCGATGCTGGAAGAGACTACACCGCTTGTGTAACCGCCATCATGTGCGGCGAAGCCTATCTGCAGTCGTCAAGAATTGCGGAACAATGCCAACCGTTAACTCCCATCACCGACACCGTACAAGCGCGCCTGGGAATCTCCACAGCCGAAAACATGCCAGGAGCGGCCTGTCCAGGCTGGTACGTCAATCGCGAGCCATTCTTGGACGTAATCAGAATGCACCGAGCGAGCGTCAACAACATAAACAAGAATAATGTTCCGAACTCGCTCTATGAGTCTTCAAAACAATGCTGGGATGAAGCTCTCGCAAGCGGAGAGAAATACGGCTATAGAAACTCGCAAGTTACGGTGCTGGCTCCAACCGGAACGATAGGCTTCATGATGGACTGCGACACGACCGGCATCGAGCCCGACCTGGCGCTGATCAAGTACAAGAAACTGGTCGGTGGCGGCATGATCAAGATCGTGAATAACACCGTCCCCAGCGCGCTCTTCAAACTCGGCTACACTCACGAACAAACCGACGCGATCGTGAGCTACATTGACGCGACCGGCACCATCGAAGGCGCTCCGCATGTGAAGGACGAGCATCTGGCCGTGTTTGATTGCTCGTTCAAGCCGGCGAAAGGCACGCGCTCCATCCACTACCTGGGACACCTGAAGATGATGGCTGCCGCGCAGCCCTTCATTTCGGGAGCGATCTCGAAGACCGTGAACCTGCCGAATGCAGCCACCGTCGACGATATCTCCGAGGCGTTCCTGCAAGCCTGGAAGTTGGGCCTGAAGGCCGTTGCAATTTATCGCGATGGATGCAAGCAGTCGCAGCCGCTTTCGGCCGCGGGAACGAAGACGGCGAACTCCACCAAGGACGATGCGGCGCGAAACGCGGCAGCCCTGGCGCTTGCGGAAGAGGAGAATCTCGACGCTCCTCCGCGCGCCGTGCGTCACCGTTTAAAAGAAGAGCGCATGTCGGTGACCCACAAGTTCAACATCGGAGGCCATGAAGGCTACATCACCGTCGGCCTCTATCCCAGCGGCGAGCCCGGCGAGATCTTCATCAAGATGGCGAAGGAAGGCTCGACCGTTTCCGGCTTGATGGACAGCTTCGCGCTGGCCGTCTCGATCGCGCTGCAACACGGAGTACCGGCCCGTCTGCTCTGCGAGAAGTTCTCGCACATCCGCTTTGAGCCCAGCGGCTGGTCGAACAATCCCGATATCGGGTTTGCCAAGTCGGTCGTGGACTACATTTTCCGCTGGCTGGAGTTGCGCTTCCTCACCGGACAGCAACAGCTCCTGTTCGACAACCTGCGTCCCAAAACCTGGCCCGCTCCCGAAGGCAATGGCGAGTTGAACGGATCGACCAGTTTGGGTTCAGGCGGTTCCCTGACACCTGAGACCCGAGACCTGAGACCTGGTTCTGTTCATGCCGCCGATGCTCTGGCCAGCATGATCGACATGGGAGACGCTCCCAGTTGCCACGTCTGCGGCTCCATCATGGTGCGCAACGGCAGTTGCTACAAGTGCATGAGCTGCGGATCAACCAGTGGCTGCAGCTAGGGTAGTTTTTGGGACCCCCCAGACTGGGGGTCTTTAAGAGTAAAAGACTTAGCGGGAGCGAAATCGCTAGGTCTTTGAGAACAAAGGACTTGACAGTAAAGTATTCATAAGTCAATACTTTAGCTGGCAACGGCCATTTAGCGGTGCTGGCGCATGTACTTCAAGATTGTCGGCGTTACCACGAACGTGGAGACGATTGCGTCCGGCACTGCTCTCCGCGAGCGCAGACGGTTGTGGAAGGCCTACGGCAAGGGACGTTGGAGGAAGCTGAAAGGCACGGCGGACATCGAGTTTGACGATGGTGCGATATGCCATGCGGAAATCCACTGGTACGAAGCCCATGGCATCGGAGCGAAGGAATACAAGATCAAGCGCATCCTTGACTGATATGAAAAACGAAGCACAATACGTCATCTGCGTCGGCAATAAAGGCTATGCGGCTTCTCTGGAATTGCGCAAGATTTATCAGGTCCTCTCCGACAAAGCAGGTTTGAAACATCATCAGATCCGGGTCATCGACGAGTCCGGCGAAGACTACTTGTATCCGGAGGATTACTTCGTACCCGTGCGCCTGCCGCAGGCCGTCGAGCGAGCCGTCCGCAGAGCCACGGCGTAATCCACGAGCGGCTGCTCGAGGGAGCGCCGTCGAACGGCAGCGTCCGGTAGGCCGGCGTCTCGCCGGCAAGCGTGGCGGTGCGCCCGCCCGCCCGATCGTACCCAATGGAACGCTTCCTCAGGCAGGGTGGCGTAATGGCTGTTGGGGGAAGGAAGGATGAAGCGCCACTACGCCACCGAGGAGACGGACACAGTCGGGCGCATCCTCCTACAGAATCAGGTGACGATCTGTGACAGCGCCCCACGGCTGTCCGGTCAGTAAAGAAGTAGGAATGAAACTTACAACGATGTCAGGTTTGTGTCTGTTCAATTTTGAACAGGTCGTTGAATGTTTCTAAATATCCCGTATGACCGCCGCTTCGAAGAACCTCCTGCGGACGTGAACTTCCTAGCTCAGGTTACCTGACTCGGCACTCGAATCCCACCCCTTCGACTTCGCTCAGGGCAGGCTCTTGCGCACAGAACGCGCAAGGATGGGGCACCCGACGGCACACGGCCGGCTAGCTTTTCAGAACCGCCGGACCGTCTGCCCTTCGCCTAGGGCTGCCAGAAGTTCTCGCGCCGTCTTTCCCAACACCGGATGACGCGCTTCGGGAGCAATCTCGACCAGCGGTTCCAGCACAAACCGCCGCCGGTGCATGGAGGGATGCGGAATCTTCAAGCCCTGTTCGTCGACCACCGAATCCCCAAACAGCACCACGTCGATATCAATCTTGCGCGCGCCTTTGTCGCGCAGGCGGATGCGTCCCATCGCGGCTTCAATCTGCAACGCTAGCTGGAGCAGTTCTCTCGGCGACTTGCCGGTTTCAATCGCCGCCACGCAGTTCAGAAACCAGGGCTGGTCGTGGACCTCCATCGGCTGG
>JBAVVP010000068.1:0-3694 GCA_049697355.1 Terriglobales bacterium | reverse complement strand
CGTAGTCGAAGGACCCCTACCCAGCCAGTGCGTTCGTACCAGGAATTCACGCCCAAAGGGACGCCGAGGGCGCTCGTCGCTCCACTAGCGCCTCTACTGCTGCGCAAAAATGATGGACGCATTCGGATTCGTTTTGTCCACGTCCATCATCAGAAAATCCAGTACCGCGCAAACCGGACTTGAGTTGGTGCAACCGGAGGTGTCAACCGCATAGATGACGTAATTCTGGGCAGAGGGCGCCGTCAGCACGATCGTACCGTTGCCCCGAGTCTGCATCGTGTAACCAGGATTCGCCCCGGTCACCGTCCCGCTGTTTGTGCCGTTGGAATCGTACTGGAATCCATCAACGCACGTGGCGGTGCACGTACCCGTGTTGACCCAGGTAAGCAGCAGGTTGGCCGCAATCGCGTCGACCGCGGAGCTGCCGTTGCCGGTGGTCGCCGCGGCAAACGTGCTCGGCAACGCAGATCCCGGGAAACCAATGGCCGTTTTCCCCTGCGGGCTCATCGTTCCCGTTATCACCGACTGACTGGATGTATCGAGCAAGAATCCGCGGTTGGCTCCAGTGGCATAAAGAACGAACGGAATCGGCGGCACGGGCGTGGTCGCCGTCGGATCGCCCAGCAGGTTGAGGGTGTAGCGTCCACTGGTGCCGCTAGCCGCGTATGTGTAATTGTTGGTGCCCGATGACGGTGGGAATTGGGCGGCGGAGAGGATTACGCCGCCGTTGTTCTGGTCGAATTGGCCGGAGATGTTTCCGTTCCCGTCCGTCGCGCTGAGCACCAGGGAGACATTGGCGCAAGGCGGTGAGGTGCACGTTGCCGTCGCGGCCAGAACCGTCCCAGTTAGAGCAGAGACAGAAGTGCCCTTGAAGGCGGCGTTGTTGTAGGTCTGCGACGAATCCTGGAGCACCATGGTTCCGGAAACTGCCGGCAAGCCGGGGTCGGTGGAAATCGCGTAGAAAGTCAGCGGAGTTGCCTTACTGGTCGTTCCGGAAGCAATGAAGAAATCGAAACCCATGTTTACGGGCGACGTTAACGCCAAATGCCATGAGGTAGTGCCAGTCTGCGTATAGGTGCCTGTGACCGCGCAAGGCGGAGTGCCGCAGATGCTGTTTGCGCTATTACCGTTATCATTCACATCCATGAAGCCGCCGGCAACTGTGCCGCCGGCAACCGTGCCATTCATCGGCAAGACGCCGACATAGCCAACGCTACCGGCGGAGTCCACGTGGGTAAAGCCGAAGGCGAAAGTCTGGGCGCCTTTGAAAACTTTGGTGGGGTCGCTGGGCGATATTTGCGCAATCCCCGAGCCGGTGCCATGGCCGTCGGATTCAATCATCTTGAGGTCGCCCGCGCCGTCGAGAACGACCTGGTATCGATTCGGATAGACTCCCGAGGGCAAAGTCAACGTTAGCGTGCCCGCGTTATTCGAGTTTGGATCGGAGGAGGAGATGGGAGTGTAGGCGCCTCCGGTAATCCCGTGCGATGCCGGCCCGGATGAAGTCAATTCGTCTTCCGTACCCGAGGTGATCGTTCCATTGGACGCGGAGAACGTTCCAGCCACGGCGACGGCACGGTTGCTGCTGTCATATCCGGAGAACCGGAAGGCGTACGTGCCACTTACGCGGGATGGGACCGGCGTGGCCGTGGCGACGGTACAGTTCTTGGGATTGTTCGAGCAAGCTGTCGGATCGAGCGTCGCAGCCGCCGATATCTGAACACAGCTACTGCCGCAGTTGTCCTGCGCAGTGTAGTAGGCCAGGCCGGACACCTTTGGATCCTGAGTAAAGTTCGCGCACTTCACGCCGCTCGCCATGCAGGTCCACGTAAAGGTTTGGGTTGCCGTATCGTCCGGGACGGCTACGGCGGTAAATGTCTGGGTCAGACCTTGGCCCACGCTCAGCGTTGCTGGCGCGACGTCGGCGGTGACGTCGATCACGGTTATCGACAGAGTGCCCGTTGTTTTCGCGGGATCGGCTGGCATCACAACCGCCGTGATCTTCACACCCGAAACTGGCGTCGCCGGCGCTACGTAGCTCGCGGTTGCCGGGGTTGGCGCTGGAGTGGTCGGCGTGAGCGTCCCGCACGCGCTACCTGTGCAGTTGGCGCCGCTCAGGCTCCAGGTAACGGCCGTAGTCTTCCAGTTCGATACCGTGGCCGTAACTGTCACAGTCTCGGTCGGGTAGAGCGCACTCGAATTAGCGCTGCTGGGGGACGTGATCGCAACGTCGATGACGGGAATCGCGCCGTTGCCGCCCGTTGCGCAACCGCCGGCCAGTGCCAAACTCGCGAGGGCTGCCGCAAACAGAAGAGTTTTCATCATGATGCCTCAGTTATATCCAGTGTGTTCCGGACTAATAACAATTCGCAAGCAGCCATAAGGCCGTTTTGTTATTCAAATCAGCAGGTTACAAATGTACCTGAATCAAGGCCACTTTGTCTGCGCGGGTTGGGGTTACGAATAAGAGCCACGAGCGCCGCCTGCGCAAGAAGTTGCAACAATAGGTGCCAGGTCCTAGGTCTCAGGTCTCAGGTCGTCAAGGTCTTGGGTGAATATCTGATACGTTCTGCCGGACCCCTGAGACTTGAGAACTGACACCTGATTCTTCGGCGGCCGTTTCTAACGCGGTGCGCTTTGCCGTTTCCAGCAACGGACGCAACTCGCCGGCGGCGATCCCAAGCGTGCCTCCGGAGAAGCCGTCAATGTAGGCGGAGTTGATGCCCACGACTTCGCCGCGCACGTTTAGCACTGGCCCACCGCTGCCTCCACGCGCCGTGGGCGCGTCATAGATCAGCTTGTCGCCGGTTGCGTCGCCGATATGTCCGAACGTCGCCGAAGGCCGGATTAGCGACAGTGCCGCCAATTCGCCCGCCGTCTCGGCATTATCCGGATGCGACGAAAGCCGTTCATACACAATCGCCGGCGATTTTGCCACCATCCCAGTGACTCCCATCGGATACGCCAGCACGCTCACCGCTTCGCCCACCTGCGGCGGCGTCTCGGACAGAGTCAACGGGCGAAGTTTCTGCGTAAAGGCAGTTGTTTCCATGCGCAGCACCGCGAGATCTCCATGAGTGGCGAGCGCGGCAGTCTCCAGCTTGACAGCCAGCGGCGAGCCCGGGAAATATGCCTCCAGCGATTCCAGCACCGGCGTTCCGCCCTGCCGCAACGCCACCGCAACCTCGCGGTCGCCATACCATGGTTCCGCGACGTGGCGATTGGTGGCCAGAAGGCCCGGCGCTACTACAAACCCCGTGCACGACACGCGAGCGCGAAAACCTCGCGCGCGGCCGGAAAGATGATAAATCCCGTAGATGTAAGCGACAGACTCCCGCGCGTCATTTACTGCGGAAGCAACGGCAGAAGGTGAGACTGATTGCTGCCGCTCCAGATCTGCCATCTGGCGCGAGAGCTGGTCGACCTGCTGCTCCAGTCCGGCAGTCTCCGGCGGAGCGTAGTAGTGCGCCATCACCAGGGCACCCACCAAGGCCAGCACGCCCAGCAGCCCCTGCACGAAGCGCTGCCAGGTCTCCACCGGTTCGCCTTCCCCACGATCCTCCGGGCTGTTATCCGGACTATTTTCGTTGCCATCGGAATTGAACATGAGTAGTCAGGCCCGGCAAGGAGGGAGATCCCCGGGTAGCAGCCTTCATCCTGACGCATTCGGAGGGAAGCGTGTAGGGTACAGAAG
>JBAVVP010000067.1:0-2917 GCA_049697355.1 Terriglobales bacterium | reverse complement strand
CGCTATCGTCTTCACAAAAGCAATCCTTCAAAGGTTCAATGCATCAGGTGTGCACACGTGAAGGAATGATGCGTTTGAACGTGAATGTCAAGACTGCCGGAGGATTCATCGCAGAGATGGCTTCGTCTGGTGCATTGCTGCAACTATTCACATGTGCAAGGCTTCAGGTGTGCACTCTTGCATTCTTGATGAACTGATGAGAGCGCCGGAGCAATACTAGGCCACACGACGCCGCGAGAGCGGCGTGGTGCGGCGGAGTAAAAGTAGACCGCCGGATCTTGGTTTCACAAAGTGGTTGTGGTAAGTGGCTGCTTCGTGGAACACCGGAGGGATGTTCCAGGTGGAGATCTATGGGCGTATACGGCGAGCGGTTCTGGTAGAGGGCAGAAGTCAACGTTCGGTAGCGCGAGAGTTCGGACTTGCACGGGTGACCGTGCGCAAGATGCTGGGTTATTCGATTCCGCCGGGCTACCGGCGGAAAGAGCCGGTGAAGCGGCCTAAACTGGGGCCATGGCTGGGCGTGATCGACGCCATTCTGGAAGAAGACAAGAAACAACCAGCGAAACAGCGGCACACCGCCAAGCGGATCTTTGATCGCCTACGGGCGGAGCACGCGTTTGGCGGCGGCTACACGATCGTAAAGGACTATGTGCGTTCGGCCTCACTGCGCCAGCGAGAGGTGTTCATTCCTCTGGTGCACGGGGCGGGGACGGCACAGGCCGACTTCGGCGAGGCTGTGGTGATCGTCGGTGGCGAGCAGCAGAAGGCCCACTACTTGGCGATCGACCTGCCCCACTCGGACGACTGCTTCGTCATGGCGTTTCCGGCAGAGACGACAGAAGCTTTCCTGGAAGGGCACATTCAGGCCTTCGCTTACTTTGGCGGGGTTCCCACCTCGATTCTGTATGACAACACGAAACTGGCAGTGGCGCGGATTCTGGGTGACGGCACTCGGCAGAAGACGAGGGCGTTCTCCGAGTTGCAGAGTCACTATCTATTTGCGGACAAGTTTGGACGTCCGGCGAAGGGCAATGACAAAGGCAAAGTAGAAGGCTTGGTGGGATACGCACGGCGAAACTTTCTGGTGCCGATTCCAAGGGTAGCCAGTTGGGACGAGTTGAACCAGCGGTTACTGGCGGCCTGCCGCCAGCGGCGAGCACGAAAGCTACGCGGCCACCAGGAGACGATTGGAGAACGCTTTGAGCGGGACCGGGCGGCCTTGTTGCCACTGCCAAACAGTGAGTACGAAGCCTGCGAGAAGCGGGTGGCGCGGGTGAGTTCGATGTCGCTGGTGCGCTATCGCACCAACGATTACTCGGTACCGACCGAGTATGGGCATCGCGATGTGCTGGTAAAGGGCTACGTGCACCGGGTGGTGATCGTCTGCGGCAGCCAGGTGATTGCCCGCCATCGCAGAAGCTATCAGCGCGAAGATATGGTCTTCGATCCGCTGCATTATCTGGCTCTGTTGGAACAGAAGGCACGGGCCCTAGATCAAGCCGCGCCGCTGGTGGACTGGGACTTGCCGGAATGCTTCGCCCGCCTACGACGGCTGCTGGAAGCACGACTAAGTAAGGGCGGCAAACGGGAGTATGTGCAGGTGCTGCGTCTGTTGGAAGCGTTTTCTTTGCCAGAGGTCGAGCGGGCCATCCTGGATGCGCTGGGTCTGGGTACGATCAGTTTCGACGCGGTCAAGCATCTGCTGCTGTGTCGCATCGAGCGGCGACCGCCGCGCCTGGATCTGGAGAACTATCCGCATCTGCCGCTGGCTGAAGTACAGACCACGCAGGCGGCGGACTACATGACGCTGCTTTCCGCGCCGACCATCGCGGCCTCGGAAACGTCTGTAGGCGAGGTGGCGCGATGAGCCGTGAAGCAAACCCTGCCACCACCGACACGCCGCAGGTGCTACTGGAACATCACCTGAAACAGTTGCGGCTGCCAACCTTTCTGCGCGAGTACGACAAAGTGGCGCGGCAGTGCGCCTCCGAGCGGGTCGATTATCCACGCTACCTGTTGCGGTTGACGGAACAGGAACTGCTGGACCGCGAACGGCGGGCCACCGAACGCCGCATTCATCAAGCCCGTTTTCCGGTGGTCAAGAGCCTGGACACCTTTGAGTTTCCCGCTATCCCGGCAGTCAACAAGGCGCTGGTCCTGGAGCTGGCACGGTGCCAGTTCTTGCTGCAGCGCGAAAACGTGTTGTTGCTGGGCAACAGTGGAACTGGCAAGACGCACCTCGCGCTGGCTCTCGGACTATCGGCCTGCCAACACGGCCATCGCGTACGCTTCAGCACGGCGGCGGCGATGGTACACGAGCTGCTGGAAGCCCGGGATGAGAAACGGCTGCTGCGCTATCAGAAGCAAATGGCCAGCTACGAACTGCTGATCGTCGATGAACTGGGATTCGTGCCGCTGTCTAAGTCCGGTGCCGAGCTGCTCTTCGAGGTCTTCAGCCAACGCTACGAACGCGGCTCGACACTGGTGACCAGCAATCTGCCCTTCCAAGAGTGGACCGAAGTTCTCGGATCGGAACGACTGACCGGAGCCCTGCTGGACCGACTCACCCACCATGTTCATATCCTGGAGATGAACGGCGAGAGCTACCGGCTCAAACAAAGCAAGCGCAAGCGAGGCTCACAGCCGAACGCCTGATCCGCCAACCCCTATGGCGTACAAGCCTCGGGGAGGAGAACGTCTTCCGCTACGGCCTTAACGCGCCGCCTTGCAGGCGGCGCAGGCCTTCGCTCCAGACGTCCTCCTCCCCGACAATCCCCGATCTCCTACCTGTTCAACTGGTCTACTTTTACTCCGCCGCAGTGGTCTAGTTTTGCTCCGCCCTTGACAGCTACAAGCCTCTGCGGGCGTCAATGTCCCGGACGGTATTCTCGTTGGCCGGTTTTCAGGTGATTACCAT
>JBAVVP010000066.1:0-3631 GCA_049697355.1 Terriglobales bacterium | reverse complement strand
GGGCAGGATTGTGGATCGGTTGCCGTTGCTATCTGAAATCGGCGAAGCTCTGGCTACCTATCTTCGTAAGGATCGCGGCTGCAGCGCCTCGCGACGAGTCTTCTTGCGGAGGTGGGCACCACGAACTGGCCTGACAGGTCCGGCGGCCATCGGTCACATCGTGCGGGCAGCGCTGGTGCGAGCGGATATTCATCGTTCCGGTCGCGGAGCTGCTCACCTGTTTCGACACGGATTGGCGACTAAAATGATTCGTCGCGGTGCTTCCATGGCGGAGATCGCGGAACTTCTCCGGCATCGCTCGCAGACCACTACGGCCATTTACACCCAGGTATCCTTCGAAGCGTTGCGCACGGTGGCCCTCCCATGGCCCGGTGCCGGAGGTGAGAAATGATCACCCTGCGTAATGCCCTTCCGCAGTATGTAGCCCTGCGGCGCGCCCTGGGCACGAAGCTTAATGAACCGGCGCAGACGCTCGTTGACTTTGTGAAGTTCATGGAGCGCGAGAGAGCAGCTTTCATTACTACGAACCTCGCGCTCCGTTGGGCCATGAAGCCGCAAGGAGTACAGCGTTCAACCTGGGGTCGGAGGCTCAGCATGGTGCGCAAATTCGCAGCCTGGCTCAGCACCATCGACAGCCGGACGGAAGTGCCGCCTCGACGCCTGCTTGCGGGCCGGCAACGACGTAGGCCGCCGCACATCTATAGCCACCAGGAGATCGAGGAGCTGATGGCCGAAGCGGCACGGCTCCCTTCTTGCTCAGGGTTACGGCCTATTACATACAAAACCCTTATCGGACTCCTCGCCGCTACAGGCCTGCGGCCGCAGGAAGCACTAGCTCTCAACAGACCAGATGTAGATCTGGAAAGCGGCGTTCTTGCTATTCGGCAGACGAAGTTCGGAAAATCCCGCTTCGTGCCCATCGATCATTCGACCCGTCAAGCTCTGGCGCGCTATGCGAAACAACGTGACCGACTGGATCGGCGAAGGGCGACAGAGGCCTTCTTCGTCTCGGAGAGGGGTCAACGGCTGGCGCCTAGTTCCACGCGCAAGACATTCGCCAAGCTCTCTTGCGCCATCGGAATACGTCCGCCCGCAGGAAAGGGAAGAAGCGGTCGTGGACCACGACTCCGGGATTTTCGACACAGTTTCGCAACCCGCAGACTCATCAACTGGTATCGCGCTGGGCTCGATGTTGAACGAGAACTGCCGAAGTTGGCGACCTATCTGGGTCACGTCGATGCGGTCCACACCTACTGGTACATCCAGGCGGTTCCAGAACTGCTTCAGCTCGCCGCAGAACGGCTTGACCGCCGCCCGGATCGAGGTGAACGATGAACGCCACCTCGTTTCCAGCCCTCGTGGAGCGCTTCTTCACAGAGCGGTTACTGAACCAGATGGGGGCAAGCCCACATACTATCGCGTCCTACCGGGACACCTTCCGCCTGTTGCTCCGGTTCGCGAAAGAGCGCCTCGGAAGGGTGCCTTCCCAACTGCGCATGGAAGATCTCGACGTCGCCTTCGTGAGCATATTCCTCGATCACCTCGAAAACAAGCGTGGCAACTGTACGCGGACTCGCAATAACCGCTTGGCCGCCTTGCACTCTTTCTTCCAGTTCGTGGCCATTCATGAGCCGGCGCTGACCTTGCACTGCCAACGTGTCCTGGCGCTCCCTTCGAAGCGGTTTACACGCGGGCCGGTAGAATTTCTGACCGACGAAGAGACTGCGGCGCTGGTGTCGGCTCCCAATCCCCGCACATGGGTGGGAAGGCGAGACAAGGCTCTGCTGCTTGTCGCCGTTCAGACCGGACTCCGTAACAGTGAAATCACATCCCTGAGCCGACGCGATGTCGAATTCGGCGTCGGCGCTCATGTATGTTGCTTCGGGAAGGGTCGTAAAATGCGACGCACGCCGCTGCGCCCTGACGTTGCGGCTGTTCTCAAGGAATGGCTGGCGCAACAAGCTGGACAGCCCGACGATCCGGTCTTTCCCAGTTCCAACGGTGGGCGTCTCAGCGCCGACGCGCTACAGCACCTTGTGACGAAACACGTCGCAACCGCTCGCCTGCGTTGCCCCTCGCTGAAAGTAAAGAAAGTGAAGCCACACACGCTTCGCCATGCGGCTGCCATGGCGCTGCTGCATCGCGGCGTCGATATCAGCGTCATTGCACTTTGGCTCGGCCACGAATCGACCGAGACCACTCAGATCTATCTTCATGCCGACATGCAACTGAAAGAACGTGCCCTCGCCCACGCCACATCATCGGGCCTCAAGCCGGATCGATTTAGGCCCCCAGACCCGCTCCTCGCCTTCCTGGAGAACCTGTGATTATGCCGACTGCAGAACCCATGATCACCACAGGTTCTCCGCAAATCATCCTTTCCGAATGCCGGATGCGGCATAATCCGGCAGTCGGCATAATGTCTCCAATGCCGCGTGCGGCATTGGAGACATTGTTATCGATGGGCACGGCGCCGTCGGAGAGGAACACGTTCAGCTCCTCCCAGTGGCCCAGGGCGTAATTAACCGCCTCGGCCATGGGATGCTTGGGCAGCAACTGCTCCTTCCAGTCGAAAAACTTCTCGTGCAACTCGGCCAACACCGGCGCCGATTGCTCCTGGCGCAACCCCAGGCGCTCCTCGGCGGAAGCGTTCTTGCCCTGCTTCTCGACGGCATAAAGCGCGCGCACCATCAGGATCGCCTCCTGCGCGATCTCGGGAGCCGCTTTTTCCGCGTCGATCACCTTGCGCCGGAGATGGGCCCAGCACCCGGCGCGCACCATGGCGTTGCCGGCCACGACGCCGTCGTATCCGCCATAGGCATCGGCCAGAAGCACCTGGTTGTAATCCTTCAGAAAATACTTCGGCCCGTCGCGCCCGCGGTTCAGCGTGAAGTCGAACACGTTGTAAGGATGCGCTTCGTCGCCCACGTAGACCCACATGCGTGCTTTGGCGCAATGACCGGTTCTCAGCATGGGCATGATGGTGTCGTCGGTAGCCACTACGTGCGAGGCGCGCACCTGGTCGCCCATCAACTCATAGAGCGGCTCGGCCAGATCACCTACATCACCGCACCACACCGACTGCGTGGCCCGCGAGATCTCGAACCCTTGCCGCGCGAAGATGTCTTCCAACCTATAGAGAGGGAGGTAATCATTGAACTTGCTGGTGACGATGTAACTTAGCAGCCCCGGTCCGGCCAGCCCCTTGTCGATCGGCGCTTCCGGCTTGACCGCCGTCTCGATGCGCGGGTTGTCGCCGTTGCTTTCGCAGTCCGCGCAGGCGTACTTCTTGCTCACATGATGGATACGCTCGAAGTGGCCCGGGAAATACTCGATCTGCCAGCTCTCCTCTTGACCGATCTCCTTGCGTTCGACGCCGCAGCACGGACAGGCGCGTTCCTCCCCGCTCAACTCGTGCACGTGCGTGGTGACGGGAAGGTTCTCGAAGTCTTGAACCCGGCGCCGCCCTCTGCGCCGTTTCACCCGCCGCAGTTCTTCTTCCGGCTCCGGACGGGGCGGAAGATCTGCGAGGTTGACCGGCTTGCTGTCCATTGCCTCGGCGAAGCCAAGAAGCAACTGCGCCAGCTCGCCCTCAGACTGGAGCCGGTCCGCGCGTGGACCGTAGTACCAC
>JBAVVP010000065.1:0-4312 GCA_049697355.1 Terriglobales bacterium | reverse complement strand
CTTCTGTATCGGACTCGCGCACGACGCCACGTCACAATACCGGCGGACGCGATTGAAATCCAGGAGTTCAAGCCCGAGCGCGTGTTCCAGCGCCTTGCCGCGTCCCTTGTCGATCTCGTACGCTTCGCGGTGCCGCTGGAAATAAGAATTCAGGTTGTCGCTCATCTGGCCCGCGTCAAGAGCGACATGCCGCCAGTGCACTCGATCTGAAGTCGCAATTTTCATTCGCTGTGCCCGCTCCTCATGAGAAGAACCCATCTCAATGGATCGGGTTTGGGAAATGCCTAAACCGGCAACTCGCAGCTTGAATAGGCGGTGGTAATGGCGCGCTGGATAATAGATCGGCCGTAGCAGTGGGTAGACCAGTGACCGCAGAAGGCTCTTACGCGACACCGCAGCACCCAATCTGCGCTGATCGACATCGTTAGTAGACATATCTGTGCCCTCTACGCAGCAGAGGTTTCTCAAAGTATTTCCACGACAGTTTGGCAATCGCGAGGGTCACGGCGACGCCCAGCAATCCTCCGGGCAGCCAAGCCGGTCCTCTGGAAAAGTGAAGAAGCTCCAGCAAGCGTCGCGATGCCTCGATCATAGGAACATGCAGCAGATAAGCGCAATAAGCCAGCGTTCCCAGATTCATGAGTGCTGGGTTGCGCAGCGCGCCCGGTCCCGCCGCCGACGTAGAAACCGCGATCAGCAAACATCCCGCGTAGAACAATGCAAGCACGGAATACCCAAACGTAGTCATCGGCATCGAAGCGCCGTCGTACCCGCTATACGTCATGAGGACAACACCCCCAAACAAGACAGCAGTCAGGCCATAGAGCACCTTGCGTTTCTCCAGCAGCAGGTTCCAGCCACGCTCACTCCAAACCATCATCGCGGAAAGCACTCCCAGGCAAAGAGCGTCTGCCCGGCATGGCATCAAAACGTAGCACGCATAAGCTCCATTTGGCAGAACGTGACGGAGCAGCACTCTCAACAAAGGAGCCGCTACCGCCACGGCCAAGACCACATGGAGTAGGCGCTTCGGGCGAATCAAGCGCACAAGCAGCGGCATCGTTAAGTAGAATTGTTCCTCCACAGCCAAAGACCAAGTCGCTGCCACTGCAACCGGGCCGAAATCTCCCTGCCGGGCCATCCAGAAATTCTGCGTGAGTGTGGCATACGACCACCACGGAATCGACATCGGCGTGACATCTCCGAAATGGCCGGGAAGCAGCCGAAACGGGAGATGATGCACCAGGAATAAAACGATCACGGCAAAGTAGAGTGGAAATATCCGATAGGCGCGACGGACGTAGAAAGTCTGAAAATAGCGAGGCGAAGCCCTGGCATCCAGAAGAATTCCGCCGATTAGAAATCCGGAAAGGACGAAGAAGAGATCCACCCCGCTCCACGTGAGCAAACCGGCAGCAAGAAGCTTCGCCAGAAATCCTGAGCTGGCTTCCATGCTGAAAACCGCGTGCCACAACAGCACCAGCAAGATGGCAATGCCTCGGAGTCCATCCAGCGCCGGAACGCGGACAGACCAGTTGGGAACTGGCGCTACTTGCCGAGCCGGGGCGGACTGGGGCGCTGGAACGAGAGTCATTGGGCCTTTCTTGCAATCCCGACCAGATTCAAGCCAACCCCAGTCACCTGCATCAGGATATTTGCCGCCGCCACCGCAACATGCCGGGCGACGCGGCGCGCCGTGAAACCTTCGCCGACAATCCCTTCCTGAAAACTCTGCGCCGGTCGGATCAGGACCGGTTCGAGCCCGCCCTTTCGGAATGCCAGAGACAGGGTCTTGGGACTGAATTGATTCAGGTGCCCAATCTCTGCCACGTGACCATTCCCGCGCCCCAGCATTTTTTTTAGGCGCTCTTTGCGAAGCTGCATGGGGGCGTTGGGCGATTTCACCACCAGCGCTCCGCCCAGCTTCAGCAGACGCGCACACTGCGTAACTGACAGCACTGGATCGTACATGTGTTCCAGAACGTCCAGCATTGAAACGGCGTCAAAGCTGGCCTCCGGAAACGGAGGATCGGAAACCAACCCAGTTTTCACGTCCTCGATTCCAAGTTCCTTGCGGCAAAACTCAGGAAAATCCGCATTGATCTCCAGTCCGCTCATCGCCCACCCGGCATCGCGTGCGTCGGCGAGAAATGTGCCGCTCCCGCAGCCAACATCGAGCATCGTTCTTGAGTTTGCGGGGCCGAGCAGCGACAGAATGTGGCGATTGGAATGCTTCGTTGCTTCGTGCCACCAGAAAAAGTTCTCCTTGGTAAGAGGATATCCGCCGCCGGCCCGCTCTTTGTAAAATCCGTTTACGTAGCTCTCGGGAAAGTCACGTTCCACATACATGAACGAGCAGTCGGAACAGATCACCAAGCTGACCTGCCTCTGCGTATACGCGGCAGAACGCGTCGGATCGGAAGTGGCCGGCTCTTTTTGCACCAGCGAAGACTGCGAGCCACCGCACAGCGGACACGACACGGTGCCGGATTCTACCATTGGCTTCGCCCCTCAAGAATCTCCCGCAGCCGCGCCTGGTTCGCCGGAAAGTCTCCGATCTCGGCGGCCGCGGACGGTGAAGGCAGGAGCCGCTCGTCAATTTTGCCGTTGGCCAGCCCCCGCAACATGGCGCCGGCCAATCCCCGCAGCCGTACCGTGTCGAACATCGCGACACACGAGCCGGGATAAAGGCGCGCATTGAGCTGACTGTTGTCGCTGAAAATCCCCGGACGCCTCAGCGCCGCCGCCAGGAAAGTGATCCGCCCCAGAATGCTGCCCGACGTCAGATTGATGACGCCGTCGCATTCTGCCAAGAAACGCACAAAAGACCGGTAGCTGCGCTTCCCTTCCAGCACGAACGGCAATCCTTTGGCGAATTCCGACGACTTGTATTTCTCGATGCCGGTCGAGTTATAGATGAAAGTATGAAACGTAATTTTGTCGCGCAGAGTCTCAGGCAGTTCCTGCCAAACATCGAGCAGCACGCCCTTCAGCACAAACGGATGGTTCTGCACAATGTCGTGAAAACTCATCGGAGCCTGCACCAGAACCTTGCGCCGCCCAGAGTCTCTGCCCGAGCCAAGTCCCAGCCTCTGCGTAGCCGCCAGATCGTAGGGCCAGGGAATGACCGCAGCCCGCTCCCGTCCGATAAGCCCATCGCAAAAGGTCTTGAGTTCCGGAGAATACGCCCACACATGCCCCGCTCCTCGCAGAATACGCTGCACCCGCCGCAGTTTTTCGTCGGTCAGGTCGCGCGAAAGAATCGCCGGCGGCCCCGGGATCACAGCCACCGGCGGATTCCCCGCTTCGACCAGCGATTCCAGGTAGCGAAGTTGACTTTCCGAAGCGCCGAGCTCGGCCATGATCAGGTCGTATTTCCCCGCTGGAACTTTTTCGTTTTCGAGCAGAAAGTCGAAGCCGTCGGAGAGCATCAGCGCCAGACAGTACACGTCCGGGTAAACGACGCCCTCGAGGCGCATCTTGAAATACTTCGCCACCAGCCGCTGCTTGCGCCACCACTGGCGCTGGTGGCTGACGAATGCAATCCGCGGGCCGCTCACGTCGCCACGCTCCTGGGGCCGACTGCAGCTGGGAAACTGACTCCGCACTCGCGCAACACTTGCGCCGCTCGCACATCGTATGTCTGCTCCGCCGCCAGCCGCGCCGCGTTGCGCCGGATGCGCGCACGCAACGCGGGATCACCTAACAACCCGTCAATCTTGTCGTCGATCTCCGCCGGCGAGCGATAGTAAATCGCAGCTTCATTCTCCGGAAAGAATTCATGCTGCGCCCCTGAGTAGCGAGCGAGCATGACCCCTCCGCTGCCCGGGACTTCGAAAGTGCGCATGTTGGGGCCACCCAGATTTTCCGCGTTGAGCACATTCAAAGACACCGCAGCCCTGGCATAAATGTCGCCGACGGCGCTGCCCCAAACTGGCGGGTGTGCTCTATGCTGACCCGAAAGCGTTCTCCACTTGCGCGGCCAGTTGCCTCCCCAGATTGCGATCGTGTGTTTCCGGATCGCCGCGACTTCCCCACAGCGGAAGCGCGAATAAGTCGCAACGAATGCCACCTCATGCGTAACGTTGCATGCGTCGCAATGCAATCCCTCAGCGAGAGATTGCGGACGGGAAACTTCCGGATCGACCGCGAACGGCAGATATTTGGCCTCGACGCCGTCGCGCCGCAGACGCTCCACCAAGCTGCGCTCCCACATCCAGACAATACTGTACTGCCGGAGCACCTCGATCAGATCGCGGCGCAGCGCGGATGCTTCCCGTGGATCCCAGCGGATGCCGATGTAAGGATGATC
>JBAVVP010000064.1:0-5334 GCA_049697355.1 Terriglobales bacterium | reverse complement strand
GGAGCGTTCGAGTCCAACATCAACGTATTAACGGACGACAATCCAGACAATCTCGATCCTATTTGCGGCAACTGGACTAATCGCGGGTTGTTGTGCAAAGCCTATCGCTGTGAAGAGCCTGAATGGCTGGCGGACAAGCTGTCGTCCGATTTGTTTGTGGCGGGTAAATCGGGATATTCCAAAGCCTTCAAGGTATAGAGACGAGGTAACGTAAAGCCGGTTCCGATTGCGCAGAGTTGCTGCTGCGAGCATTGGGTGTGCCTGCCCGGGAGGCACAGAGAATCGCAACCGCCGAGCTTCCACCGCTGGCTCCGGTCGTGGAGTAGGCCAAAGACGCGGCGCGTGAAGGTCTACGTGCACACAGAGGAAGGCAAAGTGAAAGCGGAGGTGGTTCTTGCCCGCTATCCTTTCGCCTTTGCAGTATCGCTGGACGATGCCACTGTGAGTTCCAGGAATGCGTCGTCCCCTGAATGCACAAGCGAGAAATTCACCTAAGCCGTGGCAAGCGTTCTTGAGCCACATACAAACGGAGAGTGGAAAGGAGAAACACAATGGCAACTAACTCAACAGCAGTCTCTTGCCAGAGTGCGACTGCAGCCGTTCCGAAGGGATGGGTTGTGCTCCTCGGGCGATTGCTCTTTGCGGCGATATTTGTCATGGCCGGACTCGGTCACTTCTCCAAACAGGAGATTGCATCTGCGGCAGGGCAGGGCGTGCCGATGGCATCTTTGATGGTTCCAGTCTCCGGAGTGATCGCGCTTGTCGGCGGCCTGAGTATCCTGCTCGGATATCGCGCAAAACTTGGTGCCTCGCTGATCATCCTGTTCCTGGTGCCGGTCACGCTCATGATGCACAAGTTCTGGGTGGTAACGAACCCCATGATGGTTCAGACGCAGATGATCATGTTCTTGAAGAATATGTCGTTGCTCGGCGGAGCATTGCTCATCTCGCAGTTCGGGGCTGGATCGTGCAGTCTTGATGCCCGGCGCGAGCGCTGAATACGAGAAATTGCATCTTTTGTACACGAGGGTCTAAAGTGACGCCTCGCGAGGAGAAAGCGCTATGGAGCAGACCCTGCCTGAGTGCGACGTCGTCCTCATCGGCATGGGGCCGACGGGACTGGTGCTCGCCAATCTGCTCGGCCAGCGCGGGTGGACTGTGGCCGGTTTCGAAGCGGATGCCGACGTTTACTACGCGCCGCGCGCCGTGCACTTCGATGACGAGGCCATGCGAATTTTCCAACAAGCCGGATTGCACGAGGAAATGAGCCGATCGTGCGAACCGTTCCAAGGTATGGAGTTCAGGCTCAAACCGCGTGGCAAGCCGATTCTCCGTACGAAGGTGGGGGTGCAAGACCGGCGGCATGGGTTCCCGGGTGCGTGGTGGTTTCACCAGCCAACCCTGGAGAGGATTTTGCGCGCCGGGTTAGAGCGCTACCCGTGTGTGGTTCCGCACTATGGCACCCTGGTGGCCGATATTGCGCAAGACGATGGCGGCGTCACCGTTACCGCCACGATGCCGGACGGAACGCGGCGCTCGGTGCGAGGGCGCTTCGCGATCGGCTGCGATGGCGGCCGCAGCTTCACCCGCAAAGCTGCCGGGCTCGCGCTCGAGAGCACCGATTTCGACGAAGCCTGGGTGGTTGTCGACACCCGAACACGCTCGGGCACAAAGGACCCGGACCTGCCCGCGAACCACTTCCAATGCTGCAACCCTGCGCAACCCGTAACCTATGTGCCGCTATCGGGCCCCTATTACGAGTGGCAATTTATGGTGACCGACGATAAGCCGGAGCGGGAAGTCACGGACCCAGTGTACGTCCGCCAAAAGCTTCGCGCTTGCGCGGACCTTTCAAAGCTGGAGATCATCAGGATTGCGTATTACCGCTTTCATGCGCTCTGGGCGCGTCGATGGCGCAACGGCCGCATTGTGCTTGCGGGCGACGCCGCCCACCAGATGCCTCCGTTTCTGGGCCAGGGCATGTGCTCAGGGATGCGCGATGCCGAAAGCCTGGGCTGGCGGCTCGATCTGGCGCTCAAAGGCTACGATTACGCGAGGCTGCTCGACGAATACGAACGCGAGAGAAGCGAGCATGTGCAGCACATCATCAAGGGCGCCATGTTCCTCGGAAACCGGATTCAGACGCGAAGCCGCTTGATGGCCTTCCTGCGCAACAATCTGGTGTTTCGGCCGGCAAACCGCGTTCCCTTGTTCAACAGGCTGTTCATGATGGTGGCGAACCGCAAGCGCCCTATTGAGAATGGCTTCTTCGGGAGCAATCGGCGGCGACTTGCAGGGCGGCTGTTTCCGCAGCCGGTGGTCGCTCGAACTGACGGCACCTCGGTGCTGCTGGACGAAGCGCTCGGGCGGGGTTTCGCAATTGTCGTTCGCCAAGGCGCGATCTCTCAGCCGCCGCCGGAAATTCGAGGTGTTGCCGATCGTTTGCCGATCCGGCTTGTCACGTTCGGAACCAAGCCCGAAGCCGGGGTCGTTGGCGACCCGAGTGGCGCGCTGCACACCTGGTTCAAGCGCGAAAAAGTTGACTTCGCATTGGTCCGGCCGGACCACTACGTTTACGACGCTGGGCAAGCCCACCAACTGGGCGCAGTTCTTCAGTCGTTTCTCGGCTCCCTTCCGGCGCCGAAAACCATGGAGATCCCGGCATGATCAAGACACCTGTTCTCATTTGCGGTGGTGGTCCCGTAGGCCTGACGCTCGCACTCGCTCTCAGCCGCCAGGGCATCGCTTCCATCGTGGTCAATGAACGCACGGAGACGACCAGCCATCCGAAACTTGACGTTGTGAATTGCCGCTCGATGGAGATCTTTCGCCAACTTGGCGTGGCGGAGAAGATTCGCGATGCCGGGAATCCCCGCGGCGCAAACCAGTATGCGGGCTTCGCCGCGAGCGCTGCCGGGCCCTGGTACGGGGTGCTGAAGGACCGCCATTTGATTTACCGTCCCGTCACCGAGGCGGACAAGATCATACGCGAGACGACAGACGGAAGCCTTCCGCTCGAATCCATGCAGCGAATTGCCCAGATGCACCTGGAACCGGTGCTGCTCTCAGAAGCCAGATCCGATCCGAACATCGACGTGCGCTTCGGATGGTTTCTCTATGGCTTCGAGCAGGACGAACTGGGAGTCACCGCCCACATCGATGAGATCGCGACCGGCCGCCATCAGCAGGTTCGGGCCGAATACCTGATTGGCTGCGACGGCCCCAGCAGCCGCGTTCGAAATTTCCTGAATATCGACTACGACAGTACCCGCGACGTCGTGGGCGAGCTGTTCATCATTCATCTTCGCTCCGACGAGATTGCGAGCTTGTATCCGAATCGAGAGCCTTACTGGCACACTTGGATCTCGCGTCCCGGCTTCCAGGGGCTGCTGGTTTCGCCGGATGCCGGGCGTAAGGACTTCGTGCTGCACCGGACATCCCCTCCACGGAAGGGCGAAAGCCTCGAAGCCATCGTCGATGCAGCTCTGGGCCGAAAACTTTCCTATGAGGTCGTGCGCGGCAGCCCCTGGCGTCCGCAATTTCTGGTGGCCGAGAGTTTCGGGCGCACGCGTGTCCATCTCGCCGGAGACGCCACACACCAGTACATGCCAACCGGCGGACTGGGCATGAACACCGGAATCGCTGAGGCGCACAACCTGGCATGGAAATTGGCTGCTGTGATCAAGGGCTGGGGTGGCCAGGAACTGATCGAGAGCTACGAGGCCGAGCGTTTACCGATTGCCCGCCGCAACCGCGAGCATGTAAAACGATGTGCCGCAGCCGCTTTCGAAATCCACTTTCCGGTCAATAACGACGCTGTCGCGGACACACCGGCGGGAGCCGCCAAGCGAGCGGAAATCGCCGCGACGTTTGCACAAAAGATCTCGCGTCTGTATGAATCCCTGGGGATCGAGATCGGTTACGTGTACGAAGGTTCGCCGATTGTCATCAGCGACGGCGAGCGTCCGCGGCAAGACGACGAAACACGGTACACGCCGACAGCGTCACCCGGCGCCCGATTGCCAAGCGCCTTTTTGGCAGACGGCTCTGCGGTGTTCGACCGTCTCTCGCCTACGGGTTTCACTCTGCTTTTCTGTGGCGAAGCGGATGATACGGATCGATTGGCGGCGGCAGCAGCGGATCGACGCGTTCCGCTGACCATCTTGCCGCTTGCCGAGCCGTGGCTGCGCACACTCTACGGCTGCCGGTACGTGCTCGTTCGACCGGATCAACACGTCTGCTGGCGTGGCGATACGCTGCCCGCAGAACCGGGGCGAATCCTGGATCACGTTCGCGGTGTGGAGGCATTGGTATGCGCCTGAGAATGAGCGACCTCGAACTGCCACCGCTGTTGGCAATCACACGATGGATGATCCGGAGAGCTGAAAGGCGCTCGCCGCGCATCCGCAGGTTGCTGCGGGAGGAGGAGTTCACCTTCGAGATCCTTACCCGCAGCGGCGTCGGCGGCCATTTCGTATTGCACGGCGGCCAGTTCGATCTGCATTGGGGCCGGCACGAAAGGCCGGACTTCGCGCAGATTTGGCGGACCGGCGGCGATGCCGTGCGCACACTCACAAGCAGGGACGAAGCCGCAATGCTTCGCGGCTATGAGGACGGGCTGTACACGATGCAGGGTCGATTCACGGTCGCGCTGTGGTTCAATGAGGTCATGAAGCTCGCCAGGAATCCTGACGCTTTGTCGTGAGCGAAGCGGTGGAGGTGTCGATGTCTCCAGTAACCAGGTTTCGGCGTGCGCATGAAGAAGATCCCAACCGATTTGCCGCGAGCACAACACCCGCTGATCCCGCAGGTCGTTCAGCAACGGTGGAGCTCAGGATGCATGTCGTGAAAACCGTCTCGCTTGCGGGCGCTCTTTGACAACTCCTACGCGAAGTGGTCGAATTGACAACAAGTCCACAAATTCGCCTGTAAATATGCGGAGATATTTTCCGGGAATGAGGGCCGCTAGTGTCTAGACAAGATATAAAAAACAGAAGACAAGAAAGAATTCGTAACATTCTGAAAGCCGCAACGGAAGTCTTTGCGGAAAAGGGATATGCCGGCGCCAGCGCAAATGAAATCGCAGCTCGCGCTAATACCAGCAAACGAACAATGTACTACTATGTCGGAGACAAGGATAATCTATATGCCTTGGTACTCAAAGACCTACATACTGATATCGATAGATTTATCAATGCCATTCCCGTTGAGGAGGGGCAGCCGGAACAGAAGCTAAATCAGTTCATTAAGGCAATGGCACGGGCTGGGAATAATCGCCATATCTACACCATATGGTTGCGAGAGCTGTTTGCAGGAGGAGAGTTCATTCCGCGT
>JBAVVP010000063.1:0-3565 GCA_049697355.1 Terriglobales bacterium | reverse complement strand
GCGATCGCCTCGTCGCTCTTTCCCGTTTGCTGCAACTCCATTGCCAGGTCGCCATTCGCGTGCTTATGATTCGGATCCAATTCGAGCTGCTTGCGGAACGCCGCGATCGCCTCCGCGTGATGGTTGGATCCGGCGTAGGCCAGTCCCAGGTCATACCAGCCGTCTCTCATCCCCGAGTCCGCCAGTGACGAATCCCCGTCCACAGCGCGTTTCAGCAGGTCAATTGCCGTGCGATAGTCCTTGCTCTGCAGCGCTTTCACCCCTGCCTTATGCAGCTCCGCCGGAGTTCCTTCCATCTTCGACGCCGCCTGCGCCCCCTGCCCGGACGGCGTTACGATCGTGCACGACAACAGCTGATCCTGATCGTTTTGCGTCGCATTGCGAAACGATTCGTAGTCCGCGCGCCGCGCCGCCGCCACTTCGTTCACCTTCACCACCAGTTTGCGCTCGCCTTCCAGAACGCCCTTGCTCTGCGAATACGTTGATGAATAGTCGCCGTAATCTCGCGACATTTTCACCGCAGTCGGCGTGTGCACCGTGTAGTTGGAAGGAAACTGCAAGCGCACGCGGTAGTCCATATCACCCGCGGGGCCAATGTCCAGGGGTTCCTTGCTCTTTTCCGACGCTCGAATCGCAGGCATTCCCAGCGGCGGAATCGGACGGAAATTCACACTCGCCGATGGCACCACAAAATACCGATCGATGCGGAGGTGATACTTCAAATGAAAAGGCTTGCTCGTATCCTCGACGGGATCGATGTGCACGTCATCGACGTCGCCCGGCAAACCCCAACTCGCCGACAGAACTTTCACAATATCTTTCCAGTCCGCCTGCGACGATCGCCGGAAGAGGCCACGCATCTCCCAATCCCGATCTCCCTGAGCCGTGAACTCCAGCGTCGCATCGAGCGAGCCAAATTCGCTGAACCTTCCGTCGAGCACAAAGTGAGCGAAGGTCTTGATCGGCGAATCCGCCGGCGTCCGCTGCAAGCCTCCCTCGCTGTCGCCCGACGCCACCACGGCTTGCTTGTTGCGCAGTTGGTAAAGAATCAGTCCAAAAGGCGTTACTTCAGGAGTCGTATCCAGCCAGGTGAGCCCCGGCCCCGTCCCCAGTCGAGCCGCCGTGATCACGTGATCGAACTGTGCCGGCGAGGGAATGTCCGCATCCAATTTGCGCGCGCTGCCAATCAGCACTGGATAACTCTGAATTCCCTCCGCCCGCAGCAACGCGGAAAACAGCGTGTGCTTATCTTTGCAATCGCCGTATCCATTCCGCAGAACGTCCGAGGCCGAGTGCGGCTGATAGCGACCCACCCCGAGCGAAATGCTTACGTAACGCACATTCCGCGCCACAAAATCGTAGAGCCGGCGCGCCTTTTCGGTGGGCGTCTCTGCACCCTTGGTGAGCGCGTCGGCTTTTTTTCGCACGCTGTCGTCCACCGTCATCCGCTCGCCCTGCAGCTTCGCATACCATTGCGCAATCTGCTTCCAGTCGGTGAAGGTCGTCAACTGCACATCCGGACCGGGTTCCTCGTCAGCCTCCTCTCTATTTTTCTCGCGGTCCGGCCGGATATCCTTCACCACCCAGGTGTAAACGCGGCGGTCGCCAGTGTCCTGAATGTCGGGCTGGCGCTTCGGCGTCTTGAGCTTCACCTCGCGCGCCTTTGGGATGTCAATCTCCAGCCGGTTTTCAGTGACCGCGACGCCTTTCGGAAACGTATATTCGTACCAGAAGTTTCCCGCGGCCAGCGGCGTGACCACCCGCGTCACCGTGCGGTATTCCAGCGTGTCCCCCGGTTCGAGCGCCGCCACGGAAATATGCCGCTGCCGGTAGTCGCTGTACATGGGAGCTTCTCGCAGGACATCGGGAGCGAAATCCTGCGCCGTCGACTCCGGCGTCTCCACCACCCGCCCATCGGGCTTGCGCACGCGGACGTATCCCACCTCCAACTTCTCGGTCGCCGATGAGTAGCCGAAAATCAGTTGACCGAATGCTTCCACGCCCGCCTGGCTCTGAATCCGAATCACGGCCTCGGTCTCGCTCACTTCCGTTCCGTCATTTTCAAAGCGCACACGATTGAAAATGCGCTCAAAGACCGCAGCCTCTTCGGCGTGAGCCGTTTTCTGCTTGGAAGGAGCTGGAGCCTGCGCCAGGCCGTCCGCGCTCATCAACCAGACGAACGACGAGACCATTAAGAATCCGCATACCGCGCGTAACCGCGACCACGACGACGACCACGACCAACGATAAGACATATGGCAGTTTTTACGCCCCGCCCAGCGTAAAATCAAACGAACTGTCATGGGCGCCACTCCAATCCGACGGCTAGGTGCGATCCTGATTTGTTGTTTCGGGATGACCGCCGCGCAGGCTCCTCCGCTCGCCATCGTTGAAGGATCGTTGCCCCCGGTCGAAGCCGGAATAGAACTTCACATTCTTCTTCATGCCAGCGGCGGCGTTCCGCCCTATGTCTGGAGCGTAGCCAGTGGCGATCTTCCCGAAGGCGTCATCCTCACGCCGGAAGGATGTCTCTGCGGGCGGCCCACCAAGCCCGGGGCTTTTACTTTCACGTTAAAAGTTGAAGACTCCGGCCATCCCGCGCACACCATTAGCAAAGAGTTCACGGCGGTCGTCTCCGCTCCGTTATTGCTCGAATGGCTTCAACCGCCAAAAGTCCACGACAACCGAATCGACGGCTCGGTTCAGGTTTCGAACAGCTCCAAGGAAACCTTCGATCTCACTGTCATCATCGTAGCCGTCGCCGACAACGGACGAGCGACCGCAATCGGCTACGAACGTTTCTTCCTGAAAGCCGGCGCGAACAGCGTTGAAATTCCTTTTGGTAACACGCTGCCCCACGGCGGCTATGTAATCCACGCTGACGCCATTGCCGAAATTCCCGCCAGGGGCGCCATCCTTCGCCAGAGACTGCAGACGCCCCACCCTTTGCAGATCGCCCAGGGTCCGTAGCGACTCTTCAGCCCGTATAGGGCGGACGCCCTCGTCCGCCCAGCCGAGCGAAGCTCGGCAGCCGCCAGCAGCCACAGCAACTCTGGATTCGCTACAGCCGCCCGCCAAAAGCCTGAGAACCGCAGATTACAAATTCCCCTTGAAGTGCTCCCACCCCGCAGCCCGAAGCGGGCGCTTTTTCCCATCCGGCAGGACCAGTCGCATCCCCGTGGATGAGGTGGTGTGGCCGATCCGCGTTACTTGAACGCCCGCAACCTCGTTGGGGACCGCCGCCGCGGACATGAACAGCAGTTCGTAATCGTCGCCGCCGTGCAGCGCCAATTCGAGAGCGACCCTCTTTTTTCCCGGTCCAACCCGCGCGCGCGGAATCGCCTCGGCTTCGACCTCGGCGCCCACATGGCTTTCCTGGCAGATGTGATCGAGGTCGGTGGAAAGCCCGTCGCTCAAGTCAATCATGGCCGAAGCCACCCGGTGCCGGCGCAGCCACTGGCCCACGGCCACCCGCGCTTGCGGCAAGCTGAGCCGGCGAGATTGCCCAGAAGAACTCCAAAAGCGCCGGAGAGACTCCGCGCCAACAGTCTTCGCTTCCGCCAGC
>JBAVVP010000062.1:0-15093 GCA_049697355.1 Terriglobales bacterium | reverse complement strand
GTGCGGGCCCGCTCGGCGCTCAGGAACTGATGGCGGATCTCATTCGAGGCCTGGTTCTGAATTTCGGGCTTCAACTTCGATCCCATTTTCTCGAGGATCGCAGTCACCAGTTCCAGGACGCTGATCTGCGCTTCATTGGAAAAGTTAAAGGCTGCGCCGCCAAGCTTCGAATCGTGCAAGAGCCGCTCCGCCAGCAGCATGTACGCCGCGGCGCCATCTTCCACGTAGAAGTAGTCGCGCACGAATTTGCCGTCGGAGCGAATAATGGGCCGTTGGCCACGAATTACGGAGCGGATGGTGCCGGGCACCACGCGATTCCAGTTCAGGTCTCCGCCGCCGTAAAAATTGCCGCAGCGCGTGATGGCCACAGGGACGCCAAAGGTGCGCGCGTAGGACTGCGCAATCAGGTCCGCGCACGACTTGCTGACGTCGTAGGGATGCTTCCCCTGCAGCGGCATGTCTTCCTTATAGGGAAGCGCCTTCTGATCGCCGTAAGCCTTGTCCGAAGACGCGAGGATGACGGACTTCACCAGCGGCGAACGCCGGCACGCTTCCAAAAGATTCCACGTTCCGCGTACATTGCTTTCGAACGTCGAAAGCGGATTGCGGTTGGCGATTCCCACGATGGTCTGGGCGGCGAGATGAAATACGACTTCGATCTCATATTCGCCCAATACGCGCTCCAGCAGATAGGGACTGCTCAGCCCGCCGCGGACTACGTTGACGCGGTCGGCAAATCCGTCGCGCACAAATGTGCTGGCGGGAACCCAGTCGCGTACCAGCGCCGTCAGGGATGCTCCCCGCTCCAGCAGGTGTTTCGTGAGCCATCCGCCTACCAGCCCTGTGGCGCCAGTGACAAAGACACTACGGTCGCGCCAGAAGTCATTCGTCATAATTATGTCAGCCAAATGATTTCGGCCAAATTATTCCTGCCAAACCTTCCAGGGCGCCTGGTTCGCGCTCCATAACTGGTTCAAGTATTCGTACTCGCGATAGGTATCCATGGCGTAGAAGAAGCCGTCATGCTGATAGGCCATCAACTGTCCTTCGTCGGCAAGGCGCTCCAGAGGTTCCTTCTCGAATATGCAATCGTCGCTGCCGAGATAATCGAAGACACGGCGATCGAGTACGAAAAAACCTGCGCTGGCGCGGCCGCTGGTCTTTGGCTTTTCCTTAAAGTTGGTCACGCGGCCGATGGAGTTGGCCTCGATGACTCCGAAGCGGGAACTCGGAGTGATGGTCGTGACCGTGGCAAGCTTCCCATGGCTCTTGTGGAAGTCCAGCAGTTTTCGTATGTCCACATCACCCACGCCATCGCCATAGGTCAGCATGAAGAGATCATCAGCAATGTACTTCTCGATCCTTTTCACCCGCCCACCGGTCATCGTGTTCTGGCCGGTATCGACGAGGGTGACCTGAAAGTCCTGTTCGCGATGGACGTTTTTGTACTCAATCCGGGAGTTCCGGCCGAGACAGATGGTGAAATCGTTGTTCATCGCCTCGTAGTTCAGGAAATAGTCCTTGATCATGTTGCCGCGGTATCCGAGGCAGAATACAAAATCAGCAAAACCATTGTGGGCATACAACTTCATGATGTGCCACAGGATGGGACGGCCGCCGATTTCCACCAAGGGCTTGGGCCGATACTCCGTTTCCTCGCGCAAGCGCGTACCGAGCCCTCCGCACAGCATCACTACTTTCACGCGAATCTCCTGGTGGGCGCTGGTGCTAGTTTCCCGGATTTTATTCGGTATCCGGAGCTTCGGCAAGGGAAGGACCCTAGATGGACACCGCAAAAGGCGGTTCATTCGGTGGCAAAGACAGATAAAATGAGCGCTGGAGTCCCACACTACCTTATGATTCCCGCGAGCCTAATGAGCCAATCGACGGTTTTGGGCAAGCCTGCCAACAAGAGGTTGTGATTTGCTGAACAACTCAAGAGAACAGGCAGCCCAAGATGCCGCCAAGCCAGTTCCTCCCTATTACGTTAAAGGTCTTGCGCTGGGAGTAACGGCCTATCTGGTTGGAATTCACTTCTGGACCTGGATTTACTTGCTTCCCACATTGTTGGGCGGTCACGCCGACTTCCGCCAACTGTACACGGCCGGATCCATGGTCCGGTCCGGTTACGCGCAGCAGTTGTATGACTTTGACGCGCAGTTACATTTTCAGCGCCTGCTCGTGGGGCCAGGGGACGTTCCATTGCCCTTCAATCGCCCAGCCTTTGAGGCTCTGCTGTTTGTGCTGGACAACCTTGCTGCCGTACACCCAGGGCTTCCCGTAGCTGTTTTCGCCGGCTTTCTGCCGCTGGCGGCAGCGTTAATGCAGGGACAGGATTCAATTCTGTTGTTGACCCTGTTGACTATGGCCATGGTTTTGCTCGAACGGGGCAGGGATTTTGGGGCGGGGCTCCTGGTCGGATTGGGGCTTTTCAAGTTGCAGATCGTGCTCCCCCTTGTCGTGCTTTTTCTTGTATGGCGGCGATGGCGGTTTTCTGCAGGCTTCCTTATAACAGCTCTCGCCACGACGTTGTTGTCGGTCTGGGTTGTAGGTTCTTTGCAGGCTCGGGCGTATGCCCGCGCGCTCTTCTTGGGCAGCACGGGGAGCGTTTCATGGGAAAATCAGTTCCGATACCCCATGCCGGTAACCGAAATGGCTAACCTGCATGGGTTGATCTTCGGGGGTTGCGTCGCTTTTGCGAGAGCGGCAAACACCCGAATCTCCGGATTCTTCGTGCAGGCAGCTACCGTTTCGGTGTCGGCGCTGGTGTTGGGTGCGGTTGCAATGCTGACTCTGCGCGGACGGCGGGGATCCGACGATCTCCTCGTAGCCATTACTGTTAGTGCGCTTGTAAGCTACTATCTCCTGATCCACGATCTGAGTATCCTCTTCCTTCCGGTCGTCATCACCATGAGCCGCTATCTGCCAGCGGAAGCCACCGGCGACAGAACCGGCCGCCGGCTGGTACGCGCAGCGGCATTGATGTTCGCGGCGCCGATATGCTTTTCTTATATACCCTTCTATTTCTACGTTGTCGCCGTGCCCGCTTTGGCGTTCACCCGCACGTAGAGCTCGCGGTAGGTGACGGATACGGGCGCTTCCGACTCCGGCTCCGGGACAAAGATCAGCGCCGCTTTGTTTTTGTGCTTGGCGAGGTGCCGGTCGACGCAATTGTAGGAGGCGTTGATCTTGCCGCCCACGAACCACTTCCAGAACGGCGGATCGCTGGTGTCCAGCGTGGTGTCCCAGTACTTGTCCCAGCTCAGCAGGTCGGCGTACCCCCGGAAACATTCCGGGAAATTCTTTTCGCTGAAGCGCTCTACGATGCCGGGATCGGTCAGATTCGCCTGGCCGATAAATTTCGCGGAAGGGTAGTAGTATTCTTCCTCCCGCCAATGAACTGCGATCTGAGCTTCCGTGGTCTCGCTAACCACTTGTTTCGGACGAATATCTGCCATATTTCGGTGCCCCTTTGGATTGCTGAAATTTGTGCTGCGCCCAGGCATTTCCCCGCCAGCGCTTGGGCAGTCGGCAGAGTCAATCAGGGTTGTACGTCGTCTTCGGAAAAAGCCCCGCCGGTCCTGCGCGTCCAGGCTCGTGCCGCTGCCTGTGAGCGAAATATCAAGCGGAATGCTCGACCCCACATCGAGCGTCGAAGACCTCAATCACCAGACCCTGGGGTGCGTGGGCGCTCGTGGTGAGAGCGCCCACACGCTCCGTTCAACTTCCATTATGATGCAAACTTCCGTGCAACCTTGCAACAGCGTCCGGAAGCTAGGCTGCCGCCGGCGCCTTCCTTCCCGCCAGAGAGCCTTCCGGTGCGTCCGGGCGTTTGGCTGCCAGTTCGCAGATCAGAGCAACTGCCGCCAGCCCCGCCGCTGTGTAGAACGCCATCTGGTAGTTGTGGTACTTGTCGAACATCCAACCACCGATGCGGCCACCGAGCAGGCCGGCCACACCCCAGGCCGTGAAGAGCATGCCGTAGTTGAGGCCCAGGTTCTTGGTGCCCCAGAAGTCGGCTGCGGTTGATCCGTTGACCGAAAGCTGAGTGCCGTAGCACCAGTAGACGATGTACAGCATCACGAACAGACCCACCACGTTGCCGCCCACGTAATACAGAATGGGCATCGCAACCATGGAGATCCCGATCATCAGGCGCAACACGTTGATACGGCCTAGCGCATCCGACATCCAACCCGAGAAGATGCGGCCCATGGCGTTTCCAGCCGCGCCCACCACCAGGCCAAAGGCAGCCAGGGTGGTGCCAGGGATGCCCACGCTTTTGGCAAAGGGTACCAACTGGCTGATGACCATGAGACCGGCCGCGCAGCCAAACGCATACGCCACCCACATCAAGTAGAACGAAGGAGTTTGCAGCACCTCGCTGGGGGTGAAGTCGTAGGTCGTAGCCGCAACCTTGGAGGCCGGTGCGGGCACCCAACCGGTGGGCTTATATCCAGCCGGCGGATTATGCAGCAGGAAGGCGCCAAAGACCGTCATCCCAAAAAAGATCACGCCCAGAACCTGGAAGGTGACGCGCCAACCAAAGTGCGGGATCAAGTAACTGGCGGCCAACGGGCCAAAGATGGCGGAACCGCCGCCATACCCGGCAACCGCGAGTCCAACCGCGAGACCGCGCTTGTCCGGGAACCATTTGGACATGACAGGAATCGGGGTCGCGTAGCCAAAACCGTTGCCCAATCCTCCCAAGACGCCGAAGAAGATGAAAAACTTGGTGAGGCTGTCAGCATAAGCGCAGAGGAAGAAGCCCAGGCTCACCAGAACGGCGCCGATCAGGGAAATCTTGAAAGGTCCAAGCTTATCCTGCAGCCGGCCAGCTACTATGAAGGTCAGCGCAAAGACCACCACAGCGATGGTGAAGACCATCGAGGTGTCGGCGCGTTTCCATTTAAACTCTTTCTCTAACGGGGCTACAAACACACTCCAGGCATACAGCGAGCCCAGGGCCAGGTTCATGGACATCCCGCCGACCACGCGCCACCAGCGACTTATCCCAGGGTTACCGGTACCTACATTTGCATTCGCCACAGTTGTTCTCCTTATAGGGAAAAAATAAGTTCTGAGCCGGGGCACATCTCATTTCCACCAACGAGGAGTCTCCCGTGCCCAACCAGCGTGCGTGGAGGCGAATTCTACTCTCCCACCACTTGTTATGCCTCAGAAATGTACGCGCAGGCGGCGAGCTTGGTCGTGCTCCAACCTCGTTCCCGGCAGCGCGGTTGCACTTTCTGCAGAACTGCGGTGTCCGTCAATTCCGCTCCCAGCGATGCCGCGCGGAGCCCCGAAAGATGGGAACTCCGCCGGAATCGTGGGTAGCTAGGTCTTCTAGAACGTAAACACTGGCCCGAACTCGTTGCGCCAGTTGTGCGCCTGTGCGACCTCCTTGCCCGCAAAGGGCACGAGGTGTTGTGTAAACACGCCGCTGGCCGATTCGTCAGGGGCCGTGAAAGTGGCGATGTAACTGAGTTCGTACACAAACGTGCACCACTTATTGAGCCGGTAGGTGAGCGAAGCCGTGTCGAGGTCGGTCCGGCCCAGGTGATTGGATTTCCGGGCATCGGAGTACTTAGCGCGGTCGGTGCCATACTGGACGTGCAGCACCCACCCCGAATTGAGGCCGTTGGGATTGGCGTGGAAGATGCGCGAGAGCGGAAAGCTTAACTCCGCGAATCCACCAGATCCGCCGACCGGTTGAAGGATAGCGGATTGGACCGGTGTGCCCGGGCAATCGATAATGCCAGTACCCCCACTGACCCCATCCGCACAACCGAACGTGATGCCCCGACCGCTTTCGGAAATGCCACTCCCGACTTCGGTCAGACCGTTCAAATTGGCCCAGACATCGTTGAGCTGGCCACCGAAGAAGAACCGCATGTCGTTTCCGCGGTAAAACTTGGCAACCAGAGTTACCCAGGGCGTAGGCAATTGAACCTCAGCGGTCCAGATGTTCTGCGCGTTGCCGACCTCGATGCCATGAGGAAAGATCTGCTCCAAATTGCAAATTCCTGAGGTTTCGGGGCAATTGGAGGCCCCCACGATTGACGTGGCGGTGCTGAAGCCCAGATTAGGAGTGTTGGCGGCGGTGAAGATGGTGGGGACTGGGACCGTTACTGGGTCGCAACTAATAGTTCCATCCGGGTTAGTCGTGCAGGTGGGAGTGAAAGTGAAGGCACTCGCAACCGTCTGTTTCGCATGGGGGATGATTTCATTCATCCGCGAATGGTGGCCGCTGAAGATGATCTCTGCTGGCGCCACGCCCTTCCAACTCTTGTTGAGCGGGAACTGGAAGACCACGCGACCCTCCACCCCGGGTTGATTGGACTCGGCGCCGGCGCGGTCACCGAAGCGAAGGCGCTGGTCCGTGGTAAGTGCGGCGGAACCTGCCGACGACTGCACGATTGCGAATTCAGGCTGAACAATAAAGTCACCCGAACGAATTTGCACACCGGTTTTGAACATCGGCATGCGTTCATAGAGAGAGCCCATGCCTACGCCCGCGCCAGTGGTTTCGAACAGGGCGGGGAGAGAGGATGAGCCGAGAAGCGACCAATCCTCGCCGAACTCTGCGAACCAGGGAAGACCGCTAATCTTATGGTCGAGGCGAACCCAGGCTTGGCGAAGCGAGAACTGGGAACGGGCGCTACCACTGATGTTGCGGTTGTTGACGTCGGTGTAGTCGCCTTCGAAGTCGGCTTCAATTTTACCGGTGATGGTGAAATCCGAACCCTTCGGAACCCATTCCGTCTGGGCCCCAATGCGGAACTGGCGGGCCTTGACGTGAACCTGGGGGTCCGAGGTGGGACCGGTATCGGCGAGGAGGAGTGGGAGTGGCCAGTCCTGACTACCGAAGGTGGGCCCGCCGCTGGAGGCGGTGTCGGAAACGGCACTGGCCTTGTAGAAGCCATAGAGCTTCATATTGGCGCCACTGCCCAGTTTGATATCGGGAACCATCCCGGCCTGCTTGGGGATGTTAATCGGCAAAACCCGCACCGGCGCTACCGCTGGGATCACCGCGGGCGCCGCTGGCTTTGCAGGAGCCGCTGCTTGTGTGGCCATCGCCATCGGTCCGGGAACTGCGGTGATTACCGACAGATCCTGCGCGCTCACTAAGCCCTTTTGCGAGAGCGTCTCCACCAGGGCCTGAAACTGAGCTGTGGGCGAGGCCTCTCGAATCGCGTTGGCCTCGGTAGGCGCCAGAATACCCTTCATCACGAGCACACCGAGCAAGGCCGTGACACTCCCATCGCTCGCACTTGGGGTTATGCCTAACCCTACGCTTGGGGTCGGACTTGGGCTGGGCGTTGGATTTGGGTCTCCCGCCGTGGGGCTACCTTCTGTGCTGGTTGTATTCGCTGCATTCCCGTTTGCCGCTTTCTTGTTGGTTCCCGCCATGACCGGCACAGCCATGACGGCTATTACTAAGAGGCCCAACAACCACACTTTCAGCTTCAACATAGACGGTGTCCTCCTCGTTCCGACCCGGGTCAGGGCTTGGGCACAGAACATGGGGCGCAACCGTATGTCGTTTTCGCGATTTTATCTGTGATCGCGATCACACTTCTGGGTGATTCATGTCATGGGACTCCCGAAAATCCGACGGGCACCCTTTGTCATAGAGCACTTCAGTGTGTGATCTGTATCACCGTAGGCGACTTTTAGGGCACAAAAACCCCTCCATTCCATCCCCTGAGAGGCCAAGCGGGAGAGTGCGAAGTCTTCGTGTGCCCATTTAGCATAGGCAGGTGAGGACGCAGAAACGAATCGGCCTGGCGAGGGCCCTTTCCAAAATAGGTTATTGCTCGCGGTCTCAAGCTGCGATTTTGATTCGGGCTGGACGTGTTGCTCGGAATGGGCGAATCGTCCGGGATCCGAAAAGCCCTGTGCGCATGCCCGGCGGCCGCATAGGGGACGACCGGATTGAGGTCGACGGTTCGCCCATCGGCAGAACGCCGGCCATCTACCTCGTCATGAATAAGCCGCGCGGCGTGGTCACGACCGCGTCCGATGAGAGAGGGCGCGAGACGGTTTACGACCTGCTGGAGCCCGGGCTGCCGTGGCTTGGTCCCGTAGGGCGGTTGGATAAGGCGAGCGAAGGCCTGCTGCTACTGACCAACGATTCCGAATGGGCGGCGAGGATCACCGACCCCGAGCGCCATCTGGACAAGAAATACCACGTGCAGGTGGATTGCGTGGCCGACGCGGGCCTGCTGGCGAGGATCACTCGTGGGCGCACAGTAGGCGGCGAGCATTTGCGCGCGAAGGGAGCGCGACTTCTGCGGCACGGCGATAAGAACAGCTGGCTGGAGATTACTTTGGACGAAGGCAAGAACCGGCAGATTCGGCGTCTGCTCGAAGCGCTGGGGGTCGGAGTGTTGCGCCTGGTACGAGTGTCGATCGGGCCGCTCGAACTGGGCGATCTGAACAAGGGCGTGGTGCGACGGTTAACGCTGGAGGAAAAGCAGGCCATCGATCGGGCGCTACAAGCGGTTGTCCCTACGTGAGCTCTTCCAGATGGTCCTGCGCCTGGCGGAGCACCTTGCGTTCGTTGCTGTAAGCAAGTTGCCGGCTCGCGTCGCCGAGCGCTACCCAAAGCGCTCGCTTGACTTCGATCCGCATGTCGGCGGCGAGGTTGTCGATTTCTCCGGACACATACCGCATCAGGTAGAAGCTCACGATCTTGAAAACTCGTGCGCCGTCGCCCCACTTGCGGACGTAGACATACTTGTTGTCCGCGAGTTTGGTGACCGGTTCGGCCACGATGCCCGTTTCTTCCAGTACTTCTCGCACCGCGGCCGCCTGCGGTTTTTCGCCCGGATCCACCAGACCTTTGGGAAGGGTGAACACGGCCCGGCTGCGTTTTCGCGGCGTCGATGCCGGCTTCGCGGCAGGTCTGGGGCTTTCTTTTTGCGGCCCGCTCTTCTGCGGTTCGATCAGGGCGACGTGCCAGACTCCGGAAATCTGCCGCAGCACGACCCCGCCTGCTGAAATCTCCCGTGGCATAGTGCTGACCTTTTCGCAAAGCAAGATTTGCGCCGACTACCAGCAACTGCCGAGCTGCGCTCGGCCCGGACGGGCGAGGGCGCCCGTCCCCACACGAGCTACTACACGGTATCAGAAGCTCCCGAGGTTCCCAGTCTCTTGCTGGATTCGCTGCCAGGCTCGTTCCACATGGCGAGCCTTTGTGTTGGTTTGGCCGACGCAGAATCGAAGGGTGAGTTTGCCATCGAGCTTCGTATGCGTGAGGTAGAGGTCGCCGCTGCCATTCAGACGGTCCATCAGCTGTTGATTCGCGGAATCTCCCGCGCGCAACCGGAAACAGACCAGGTTGAGGTAGGCGGGAGCCGCGAGTTCGAAGCGCGAATCGTCGCGCACCCAGGCGGCGAACTGCTGCGCCAGGCGCACGTGCTCGCGAATATGGTGCTGCAGGCCTTCGATTCCGTAATGCCGGATCACAAACCAAAGCTTGAGGGAGCGAAACCGGCGCCCGAGCGGAATATGCCAGTCGCGATAATCAATGACGGCACCGGATTCGGTCGCCTGGTTGCGCAGGTACTCCGGCAGGACGGAAAGCGTCTGAATCAAGTGCTTCCGGTCGGCGATGTAAAAACAGTCACAGTCGAAGTTGGTGAACATCCATTTGTGCGGGTTGAAGCAGTAGCTGTCGGCGAATTCGACGCCATCGTTGATGAAGCGGAATTCCGGGCAGAGCGCGGCGGGGCCGCTCATGGCGGAGTCCACGTGCAGCCAGAGATGATGGTCGCGGCAGATGCGGGCAATCTCGCCGACGGGATCGATCGCATTCGAAGACGTCGTACCCACGGTCGCGCAGACGAAGCACGGAGTCAGTCCGGCTTTAATGTCGGATTCAATCTGGCGCGCCAGTGCTTCCGGTCGCATGGCGAAGTTCTTGTCCACTGCAATCTGGCGCAGATTGTCCGAGCCCATGCCTGCTATCTTCATTGCTTTCTCGACAGAAGAATGCGTTTGCGTGGAGCAGTAGGCGGTCAAGCGTCCATCGCAGCCTTTGCGATTGCTGGCGAACTGGGTGGCACGCTCGCGAGCGGCCAGCAGGGCTACCAGCGAGGCGCTCGACGCCGTATCCTGAATCACCCCGCCGCCGGTGCTGGTGGAAAGAAACTTTTCCGGGAGGCCGAGCATGGGCACCAACCAATCGAGCACGTGTGTTTCAAGCTCGGTGCACGCGGGGCTGGTGGACCAGAGCATGCCTTGCACGCCCAGTCCGGAGGAAACGAGATCGCCGAGGATGGCCGGCCCAGACACGTTCGCGGGAAAATAGGCGTAGAAGTTCGGCGACTGCCAATGGGTGATGCCGGGTAGGATGACGGGCTCGAGATCGCCGAGAATCTGTTCAAAGGCTTCGCCATGCTGCGGCGCGCAGGGCGGAAGTTTCGAGCGAATTTCTCCCGGCTCGACGCGCGACAGAACCGGGAAGGTTTCGATGCGGGAATGGTAGTCGGCGATCCAGTCTACGACGGCGTGGCCCTGGCGGCGGAACTCCTCGGGAGACATGTGGAAGGATTTTTCTGCGAGCATAGAGTGTAGTCAATTTGTAATTGGCAATTTGTAATTTGAAAAAGGCCTTGTCATCCTGAGCGAAGCGAAGGACCTATGCATTCCTTCGCTGCCAGCAAAATACATAGGTCCTTCGCTTCGCTCAGGATGACAATTCAATATCCAGGGCTCTTAAGAATTACAAATTACAAGTTACCAATTACAAATGTCCGTAATACACCCGCGTGTCATATTCGAATCCAACCTTGTCATCGATGGCATGGGCGCGAAATATCCGCTGGAGTTCTTGCATCATCGGCGCGTGGCTGGGATGACCCTCGAGCGGCACGTACGAAGAGGACAACAACCGTCCGGCCGTGCCTTCGTAATCAAACTGCTGGCACAGGCTGAAAACGCGCTCCTGGCAAATCTTGGGCGCGAAGAATTTGTGGATCAAGGCGGTCGTGCGTTCGTGGCGCACTTCCTTGTAGTCGGTGCCGTAGGTCAGCAGCAGCTTTTCATAGTCACGCAGAAAGGGCGTGGTTGCGGTGCGGCGCTCGTTCCAGATCAGCACGCACCATCCCTCGGGCCTCAGAATTCGGAGGAATTCGGCCCGAGCGCGAGCCAGGTCGAACCAGTGCGCTGCCTGAGCGGCGGTAACGAAATCGACCGAGGCGGAGCGCAGCGTCGTCTCCTCGGCTGTCCCCGCAACCGACACCAATCGAGGGTAGGATTCGAGTTCAGGGACGCCGGCTTCGCGCATTTCGGTGTTGGGCTCGACCGCAAAAACGGAATTTCCGTTTTCTAACAACAGGCGGGTAAACACACCGGTGCCGGAAGCGATGTCCGCGACGAGGTGACTCGCCTGCAACCCGCATTCGGTGCGCAGCAGGTCGAGAACTTCGGGCGGATATCCGGGGCGGTAGCGGACGTAATTCTCCACCCGATCGGAAAAACGAGCCGTTGGCGATTGAGACATTGCTCTTTAGTGTAACGCGTTCCAGCGGCGACTCACCTCGCACGGTACAATCTTCATTTCGTGGCGGGGTTGTGCCAGGGCTCATGCCTAGTTATGAAGCCGGTCTATGACGCTGGGTCTATGAAGCTGGGTTTATGAAGGAAGATCGTTTACGCGGGGTTATCGAGAACCAACCGCCGGGTGTCGGGGATGCGGCACCGGACTTCGAACTGCCGGCGCTGGTTGCGGGCGTCAAGCAACCGCTGCGTCTGAGCGCGTATCGCGGAGAGAAAAACGTTGTGCTGGCGTTCTATCCGTTCAACTGGCAAGACACGACTGCAACCCAGTTGATCAGCTACCAGGCGCAACGTCCGCGAGTGCTGGCGAGCAACGCAGAAATCGTGGCCATTACGGTGGATTCCATCATGAACACCACGGCCTGGGAACACGTAATCGGCCCATTCGACTTTCCCTTGTGCAGCGATTTCTGGCCGCACGGCGCCGTCTCGGAACGCTACGGGGTTTTGCGGAAATCCGGGAAAAAATCCGACGATGGCACGGGTTCGAGCGAGCGGGCGGTGGTGATTGTGGATCGCAGCGGGACCGTCGCCTTTCGCAAGACCTACGCCCGGGACCAGGTGGCACCGGTGGAGGAAGTTCTAACGCTGCTGGAACAAATCTGAATCATAGTTGTCTAGAAGGAGCTCCATGAAACTTCTTTCGGGTGCTGTTCTGTTCTTTGTGCTGATGGGTTCGGCACTGCAGGCGTTTGATCGAGCCGGCAAAGAGAAAGATCAAGCGGGTAAAGAGTCGCCGGACAACTGGTCCATCAGCGGCTTCCGCGATGTCTCCGGCGAGCGGGAGGTCGAAAAGAAGTTCATGGCGGTGCCCGATCCCAAGCTGGCGGAAGAACATCTGCGGATTCTGACCGAAGCGCCGCACATCGCCGGATCTCCCGAGGACAAGGCCACCGCCGAGTATGTGGCGAAGAAGTTTCGCGAGGCCGGACTGGACACCGAGATCGTCGAATACAAAGTGTGGCTGAACTATCCGGCGGAGATTCGGGTGGACCTGACCGCGCCGGTTGGTGTTGAAATGCATGGGCCGCGGCCCGAGCGTGTCGACGGCGATCCGTTTCAGGACGACCCGCGCATCGTCAACGCCTACAACGGCATGTCGCCCTCTGGCGACGCCGAAGCGGAGGTTGTCTATGCGAATTACGGCTCGCCCGCGGACTTTGACAAGCTGAAGGAGATGGGCGTCGATGTGCGCGGTAAGATTGTCATTGTTCGCTACGGTGAGAATTTCCGCGGTGTGAAAGCGTTCGTGGCGCAGGAGCGCGGCGCCGTCGGAGTCGTCATTTATTCCGACCCGAAAGACGACGGCTACTACCGCGGCGACGCCTATCCAAAAGGGCCGTGGCGTCCGGCGAGCGGCGTGCAGCGCGGGTCGATCGGATATATGTTTCAGTTTCCCGGAGACCCGACCACTCCGGGGGTTGCATCCACTCCCGCGCTGCCGGATTCGCAGCGCGTGGCTCCCGCCGCATCCGCACAGTTGCCGAAGATACCGGTGACTCCGCTTTCCTACGCCGATGCCTCACCGATTCTCGAACACCTCGGCGGGCCGGCCTCTCCACGCGAGTGGCAAGGTGCGCTGCCGTTTACTTACCACGTCGGTCCCGGCCCCGCGAAAGTGAAGATGCACCTTAAGCAGGATTACCAACTCCGGACCATCTGGGATGTCATTGGTAAAGTTCGGGGAATGTCCTGGCCCGACGAGTGGGTGGTGGCGGGCAATCATCGCGATGCCTGGGTGTTTGGAGCGGTCGATCCGAATAGTGGTACGGCAGCAATGCTCGAGACGGTGCACGGGTTGGGCGAACTGCTGAAAGCGGGCTGGAGGCCGAAGCGGACGATTGTCATCGGAAGCTGGGATGCGGAAGAGGAAGGGCTGATCGGTTCCACCGAGTGGGGCGAAGATCACGCGAAAGATCTAAGAAACGCCGCTGCCTATTTCAACATGGACGTGGCTGTATCGGGCAAGAAGTTCGGAGCTTCCGGGGTGCCCAGTCTGAAAGAATTTATCCGCGAGATTGCAAAATCGGTTCCTTCTCCGCAAGGGGGTACCGTGTACGACACCTGGAAAAAGACGAGCGAACCGAGTCCGGAAAAGCGCTCGCAGGAGACCAGTACCTTCCGTCCGCCACCGGCGGCCCTCGAGGGCGATGTGCCGGTCGGCGATCTCGGGAGCGGCTCCGACTACACCGTGTTTCTGCAGCATCTGGGTGTGCCTTCGAGCGACATCAGTTCCACCGGCGATTATGGCGTGTATCACTCGGCGTTCGATAACTTCAACTGGTTCAAGAAGTTCGGCGATCCCGATTTTCGCTACGAACAGCAGATGGCCCGCATTTTCGGATTGGAAGTGCTGCGCATGTCCAGCGCCGACGTGCTGCCGTATGACTACGAAAACTACGGGAAGGAGATCCTGGTCTACCTGGACGCTGCTAAGAACAAGAGTAAAGAACGCTTCGGAGACAAGGCGCCCGATTTCTCGCCGGCATTGGAAAGCGCGCGCCGACTGCAGGAAGTGGGCGCAAAAATGCTTCAGAAGCAGCGGAAAATCCCTGCAGTACCGGATCGAATGAATGCTAAACTTCGGGAAGCAGAACGGGCGCTGCTGATTCCGGAGGGGCTACCCAACCGCCCGTGGTATCACCATGCTATTTACGCTCCGGGGCAATACACCGGGTACGCAGCGGTGGTGATTCCTGGGGTGAACGAGGCGATTGATCGGGGTGATCTTCGCCGGACCGAACAACAAATTGCTGCGCTGGCGGCTGCGTTGAACCGGACCGCTCAGGTTCTGGACCAGTACCGCTAACCGTGGCCAAAGGGCTGCCCGCAACCGTGTGGCGTGAGAAACGCCGAGGCAACACGAGTCATGGCACTGGCAAGAATCATTACGCGCTCTCATCAGTGCTCGCGAGAGTTGGCGCTCGATCTGCTTGCCCGCGGCTACGTTGTCGAAATCGTTTCGCCCGACAAGGTCCCCGACAATATCGCCGATCTGGAATTGCGGGTCGATGCCGGTCCCGGCGACCGGTTGACCGCGACGGTTGAGGCACACGATGGCGAGCGTTCAGCGTCGCTTGAATTTGTGCATCACTTGAAAGCGCCGATGGGGGACTTCATTCGCCGGCCGCCGGAGCCGCCTGAAGTTGTGCGCGTCCCAGAACTATCTGCCCGTGTGGTGGCGGGGCTCAGCCCCGCCGGGACGGGGTCCTTCGGCTCCGCTCAGGACAGCCTCCGCCCCATCGCCACACGAACCCGCCTCAATGGCGAGCCGCGCATCGAAAGTGTCGGGTTACCCGCGGATGTTCCGCAACCGGCGCAGAAGATTGTGTCCCCGGCCGCCGGCGTTCCGCCTGCTCTCGAACTCGATCCTGAGAAAGGTGCGCGTCCGACCGCGGATCCGGCGCCAACCCCGCCGGCGGAACCTCCGGGCTATTTCGCCGTCGAGGACTCGACGGTTGCCCGGCAAGCGATTACCCAGCCAACCGTGTCCCGGCCCGTGCAGTCGCGGCGACGGCGCGATGG
>JBAVVP010000061.1:0-2761 GCA_049697355.1 Terriglobales bacterium | reverse complement strand
GAGCCTTTCCTGAGACCTGACACCTAAGACCTGAGACCTGCTCTTCTAGTCGTTCCCCGCGGCCGCCGCCAGTACCGCCGCTGCCTTCACATCCCGCACCAGGGCCGGCTTCGGCGGCAGGTTATCGAGCGTGACTTTATACACGTGCCGCGCCAGTCCCAGTTTTTTCAGCGCCCAGATGCCGTACCAGTTCATGTCGACTTCGTACCACCTCAATCCATGACGAGCCGAAACCGGATGCGCGTGATGATTGTTGTGCCAGCCTTCACCAAAAGTGAAGATGGCCACCAGAAAATTGTTGGTCGAGAGATCTTTGGTCGCAAAGCGCCGCGATCCCCAGATGTGGGTGACCGAGTTCACCATCCAGGTGGCGTGCAGTCCGACCACCACGCGCGCAAACACTCCCCACAGCAGCCACGGCAATCCGCCGATGGCATAAAGAATGACGCCCACCATGATGTTTGAGGTGTAGTGATACTTGGTCAGCCAGACGTGAACTTTGTCGTTGGTCAGGTCGGGGACATAACGAGCCAAAGTCGTGGTGTCGTGATGCATCGACTTGCCCATCAGGATCCATCCCATGTGCGACCACCACTTGCCGTCGATGGGCGAGTGCGGATCGCCCAACTCATCCGAATACTGATGATGAATGCGGTGGGTCGCCACCCAGAAAATCGGACCGCCTTCGAGTGCCAGGGTCGCGCACCAGGTCAGAAAGTACTCCACCCACTTCGGCGTCTTGTATCCACGATGGGTCAGCAGCCGGTGATAGCTCATCCCGATTCCCAGGCTGCCCGAAATCCACCATAAGAAAATGGCGACAAAGAATGCTTTCCAGGTAAAGAAAAATAACGCCACAACCGCGCCCACATGAAACAGGCCCATAAAGATCGCCGTGACCCAGTTGAAGCCATCCCGGCTAGCCCGGTCTTTGCGGCTGGTGGCTTCTCCGGCGGCGCTCATGGCTTGGCCCGCAGCTTCGCTCATGGTCTCGCGCACTGTCTGACTCATTGTTTTTTCTCCCCACACCCGTTCTGCTGAAGTCTCTGTCAGAACAATAGCAAGAGTCGAGGGAACGCCTTGTAATACTTCTGTAATCCCCGCTGGTTAAAGGGGTTACGGCGTAATCCGTTCCAAAAAGGATCGGGTCATCTGACCATCGGGTCATCGGGTCATCGAAAGTCAAAGGCCTTTGAACTTAGATGGCCCGATGGCCCGATCACCCAATCACCCGATCCCTGTCCGATCCTTTTCGTGCACGTGCACGTTCGCGCCTAGTGGAGTATCTTTAGCAGTTCGATCAATGTTTGCGAACAGGAGGTGTGCGTTGGAAAAGAAATGGGAGCAGAAGAAGGCAAGAAGAGAAACGTTGAAGGCAGCTCTACTTGTCGCGCTCGCGTTGTTCTTCTTTGTGTTCGTATTATGGGCGCAGAAGGACGAGCCTCCCGCCAAAGCGCCTGCCCCCGAAGCCAAGGCCTCGCCCAATGATTCAGCCCGGGTAAATCCGATCAAGCCGACGCAGGAATCGCTCAACAAGGGCAAGAAAGTGTATGTGATCGACTGCGCGATGTGTCATGGCGACAAAGGCGACGGCAAGGGCGACATGGCGTCGGACATCAAGAACGTCACCGACTTCACCAATCCCGACGCATTGAAAAATCGCACCGACGGCGACCTGTTCCACACCATCCGCCATGGCAAAGGCGAAATGCCCCCCGAAGGCGACCGCGCCAAAGATGACGAAATCTGGAATCTGGTGAACTACGTCCGGGCGTTCGCCAAGAAGTAGAAGTAGTTCAGGCTTGTGTGGGGACGGGCGCCCTCGCCCGTCCAGGCCGAGCGAAGCTCGGCAACTGTTGGCGGTCGGAACAACTCCAGGATTCGATACGCCGTCTCACTCTACTTGGATGCAGCTTTCACTTCCACGCCCGCCCATTTCTCCAGCAAAGTAAGTGTCGACGCGTAATCCAGGTCCTGCTGCCCTTCCTCGGCTGCGACGTCATACACCTCTTCCACCGCTTCGAGTCCAGGCAAGCGCACCCGCGATTCCTTGGCGGCTTCGAGCGCCAGGCGAATATCTTTCAGCATCAACCGCAGCGGAAAATTAGGCGAGAAGTCACGCTTCAGAATGAACGGGGCTTTGTAGTCCACCACTCCCGATCGCACCATCGAGGCCTGTACCAGCGGCACCAGTTTTTCCACATCCACGCCCAACTTGGTAGCCAGTGTGAGCGCTTCGGCGAAGCCTTCATAGATGAGCGCAATCTGCAGATTCATGACCAGCTTCGTGGCCTGCCCCTTGCCGGTTTCGCCCATGTGGAACACCTGCTTGCCCATCGCCTGAAAAAGCGGCTGCAGGCGGGCGAGCGCGGCGTCGTTTCCGCCCGCCATAAAGATCAGGCTCCCCGCTTCGGCGGCGATCTTCGAGCCCGTTATCGGAGCGTCCACATAGTCGACGCCGCGCGCCTTCACGCGCTCGGCAAAACGCAGCGTGGCCGACGGAGAAATCGTGCTCGAGTCCGCGATAATCACGCCCGAGGCCAGAACTGACTCCACGCCATCGGGGCCGAAGAGCACGGCCTCGACTGCCTTCGTGTCGGAGACGCACATCCACACCACTTCCGCGCCCGCCGCCGCATCTGCAGGAGAAGCTGCGCTGCGCGCGCCTTCCACGTCCTTACCGCCAGTCCGATTCCATACCGCGACCTCGTGTCCGGCTTTGACCAGGTTCGCGGCCATCGACCGTCCCATAATTCCCATG
>JBAVVP010000060.1:0-6391 GCA_049697355.1 Terriglobales bacterium | reverse complement strand
GGCGACTGTCTGCAATCGTTGACGGCCCAGACCGGCGTGGCATTTGAGATCATCGTGGTCGACGACGGCTAGACCGACCGCACACGCGAGATCGCCGAGAGCTTTGCCGGAGTGCGGATAGTTTCTGCAGGACTCTTGCCGGCGGGCTGGACGGGAAAGAACCACGCCGTCGTTGCCGGGACCCGGGAAGCAAGCGGAAGCTGGCTCTTGTTCACCGATGCTGACACGGCGCATGTGTTGGGATCTCTGGCGCGGGCACTGGCTGAGGCAAAAGAGAATAAGGCGGAAATGTTGTCGTATTCGCCGGAGCAGATCGCAGTCACGTTCTGGGAGATGGCCGTGCTGCCGGTGGTCTTTGCCGAGTTGGCGCGACAATATCCGCCAGGAAAGGTTTCGGATCCGGCATCTCCAGTAGCGGCGGCGAATGGCCAGTACATCCTGATTCGCCGCGAAACCTATGATGCGGTTGGCGGACATACCGCGATCGCCGGCAATTTATTGGAGGATGTTGCGTTAGCTCGTGCCGTGAAGGGAAGCGGGCGAAGCCTTCGGTTTCGGTACGCGCAAGACGCGGTGCGAACGCGGATGTACCGAAGCTTTCGACAATTGCGCGAAGGCTGGACGAAGAACCTGGCATTGTTGTTTCCCAACCCAGGCCGGCTCGCAGTGCGTTACCTGCTCTCGTGGGGAATTGCCTGGGGTTTTGCATTTTTCCCACTAATCGCTTGGGTGGCGGCTAGAGTGGCGGCGCGTTTTGGCTTGGTCTCAGCCGAACAAGTGTTGCTCCATTGGTCCGGATTCATTCGGACTGCCGGGTGGAATCCGCTCTTTCTAGGACTCCCAATGCTGCTTTTCTTCCGACTCCAGAGAGCGAATTTCACGTGGGACATGGCAGCTCTAGGCGCGTTGTTCGGCATGCCAATGTTTTCCTATCTTCTGTTGCGTTCGAAGAAGGCGCAAACGCGCGGCCAAGTATCGTGGAAGGGCCGTGCCTACAGCATCAGCGCGACAAGACCAAGTGCGCGCACCGATAAGCAAGCGCGAAAGCCAAATCCCCAAATAGAGAGCCCCAAAATGAGAACTGAGAACTGAAAGCTGAGAACTGATTCTTATGGTCTATCTCACCCGTAAAGCGGAATTTTCCGCATCGCACTTCTACCACAACCCGGAATTCACTCCCGAAGAGAACCAACGCGTCTTCGGCAAGTGCAATAACCCCAACGGGCACGGCCACAACTACACTCTAGAAGTCACCGTGAAGGGAGCGGTCGATCCGAAATCCGGCTTCGTCGTCGACCTGAAACAATTGAAGGACGTCATGAACAGGGAAGTGCTCGACGCGCTCGATCATCGCTTCCTCAATAAGGAAGTGCCTGAGTTCTTCACCAAGATCCCGACGACCGAGAACCTCGCCATCGCCATCTGGCAGCGCCTCGCGCCGAAACTCACCGCCACCCAGTTGCATCGCGTGCGCGTCTACGAAACGCCCGACCTGTTTGCCGATTTCTACGGAGAAGCATGAAAGCGCACCTCACCCGCCGCTACATGTTCTCGGCGTCCCACCGCTTGCAGAGCGATGAAATGTCCGCCGAGGAAAACCGCGCGACCTATGGCAAGTGCAATAATCCCTACGGACACGGGCACAACTACATGGTCGAAGTCACCGTCAGCGGGCGGGTCGATGACCACACTGGAATGGTCTGCAATCTGGCCGATTTAGATAGCTTCGTACACAGCGAGATCCTTGAACGCTACGACCACCAGAATCTGAACCTGCTCCCAGAGTTCGCGAAGCAGGTTCCGACCACGGAAAATCTGTGCATCGCGATCTACGAAATTGTGAAGCGCGGCTTCCTCAAAGCTCATCTAGAAAAGGTAAGGATTGAAGAAACAATGATGAATTCGTTTGAGTATGCCGGGGATTTGTAATTGGCAATTTGTGATTTGTAATTGGTTCCTAAAATTACAAATCACAAACTACAAATCACAAATTGCGTCTACCTTATGAAAACGCCCACCGCACCCACCACTCTGACCAGCGCCACCTACGAAGAACTGGTCCGCGAAATGCTTGTCCGCCTCGGCGAGGATCCCGATCGTGAAGGCCTTGTGCGCACCCCGGCGCGCGTCGAAAAAGCCATGCAATTTCTCGTCAAAGGATACCAGGAAGACCCTGAGGCCCTGTTGCGCAAGGCGCTGTTCACGGTCACCTACGACGAAATGGTGATCGTGAAAGACATTGAGATGTTCAGCCTGTGCGAGCACCACCTGCTGCCATTTTTTGGCAAGGTGCACGTGGCCTACATCCCCAACGGCAAGGTGATCGGCCTGAGCAAAATTCCGCGCCTCATCGAAGTCTTCTCGCGCCGCCTGCAGATTCAGGAGCGCCTGACGACGCAGATCGCCGAAGCGATCCAGAACACTATCGAGCCGCAGGGCGTCGGCGTGGTCATCGAAGCGCGGCATCTGTGCATGATGATGCGCGGCGTCGAGAAACAGCATTCCGCGGCGGTAACGTCGTCCATGCTCGGTTGCTTCCGCAACGAAGAAGAAACAAGAACCGAATTTCTGTCCCTGATCCGCCAGCGCAGCAACGGCGTCTGATGGGGTAAGCTCGTGTGGGGACGGGCGACCTCGCCCGTCCAAGCCGAACGAAGCTCGGCAGCCGCCGGCAGTCAAAGCAACGCCTGGACTTCGCAGTAGCGCTGTTGCCGAATTGGAGACTCCCCGCTCGAAAGATCGCGAAGGTTGGCATAAGCTGACAACTGCCGCATGCCGAAGTGCAAACCCACATCGCGCGAACCCACTCTCGCAGGCCGTCTCGCCCTCATCACCGGCGCCAATCGCGGCATCGGCCTAGCCATAGCCCAAGCGCTGGCGCGCGCAGGCTGCAATCTGATTATTACCGCCCGCGACGAACGCGCTTTGGTCAAGGCGCGCCATGAACTGGAGAAGCTTCAGCCGCAAAAGCTGCACTTGCATGTGCTGGCGCAGTCTTGTGATGTCCGCAGCCCCGACTCGGTCGACTACCTCTTCGCCCTCGTCCGCGGAATGCGCAAGCCCCTCGATATCCTCATCAACAACGCCGGTATTGCACATCCGAACCTTAGCGTCGGCGAGTTGCCCTATCCCACGTGGATGGAAGTAATCGACACCAATCTCAGCGGCCTGTTCCTGATGACGCAGGCGGCGCTAGCCGTGATGAAGCGGGGCAGCACAATCGTAAACAATCTTTCGATAGCAGCCGAGCGCGTGTTCCCGGGGTCGGCAGCCTACAACGCGTCAAAACATGGTGCGCTAGGATTCACTGACACATTGCGCGAAGAGTTGAGGCCGAAGGGAATTCGTGTGATCGCCCTCATGCCCGGCGCGACCGATACGGCGCTCTGGAACACGCTGTGGCCCAAAGCGCCCAGGCGCAAAATGATCTCCACCGAAACCGTCGCCCGCGCGGTGATCAGCGCCTTGCTCTTGCCCGAAAACACGACCGTAGAGAAGGTCGTAGTGATGCCGTCAACTGGCGCGCTGTAGTGGGGTGTGGAAGTATTTCCGTAGAGACGCGGCTTGCCGCGTCTCCCGCCGCTGAGAGAGACGGGGTAAGCCCTGTCTCTACACGATTGTTGCGGGGGATGCGCCGCGGTTTGATTGAGCATCTAATCAACCGTGGGCCAGTGAAGCAATGTCCTTCTTGGAGTACTTCAAATCGCTGAAAGAGCCGGAGCACCGCCTGGCGTGGGCCGTCGCCATTGCCGCCGACGCCCTGCAGATCGCCGCGTTTCCATTCTTCGCCACTCGCTGCTCGACCTGATCGTCGCCTACGTTATGATCCGCCTGCTCGGATGGCACTGGGCTTTCTTGCCAACGCTCGCCGCCGAACTCATTCCCGGCGCCGATCTTTTTCCCACCTGGACCGCCGCCGTCTGGTTCGTCACCCGCCAGAAGGTACGTTCCGGCGAGCCGGAGATCCTGCCTCCTGGCCCCGCGCCCGAACCGCGCCGCTGAGAAATCCGCCGGCTGACCGCTGAGCGCCTTTCACCAGGTCCCATACCGGTACCGGTGCGGCCGTTCCCGGAAGACCCTAATCATAACCACGCCCGCGACGAAGCCGCCAACGTGCGCCCAGAAAGCGATCCCGCCCGAAGTCTGGCTGGTTTCGGCGATCGCCATGGCGGTGCCGCTCAAGAAATTTACTACGAACCAATAACCGAGCATCAGCCACGCCGGAACGTGAAAGAAGAAGATCGGCGGAAACCAGATCAGCACGCGCGCCCGCGGATACAAGATGAAGTATGCGCCCATCACTCCGGCAATGGCGCCGCTTGCACCCACACTCGGTACGCGCGACCCTTGGTTCAGGAGAATGTGCGTGGCGCTGGCCGCCACCCCGCTCATCAAATAGAACACAAGATAGGGGAAGTGTCCGATGTAGTCTTCGATGTTGTCGCCGAAGATCCACAGGAAGAGCATGTTTCCGGCAACGTGTAAGAAGTTAACATGCAGAAACATCGAGGTGAACAACGGCAAAATGGCCGTAGTCGCCGGATCGTGTGAGTGTCCGGTGAGCACCGCCAGCGTATGATGAGGAACTACGCCAAACTGGGCCCTGAACAAATTCAGTGTGTGATCGCTGACTGAAAACCCCCACAAATAGACCAGCAAGTTCACGACAATCAGAAAATAGTTGACGAACGGCGTAGAAAACGTAGGCTGATCGTCGCGAAGAGGAATCATTTAATTTGCAATCTGGTAATTTGTAATTGGGTAATTTCGAAACCCAGTCGTTGCTAAATCAGCTCCAGCGATCTTGCTTTCAAATTACCAATTCCAAATTACCAGATTACAAATTCTTATGAATGGTGTCGTGGTCCTCGATAAACCGTCCGGCCTCACCTCGCACGACGTGGTCAATCGCGTGCGCCGAATTCTTGGGCAGCGGGCAGTCGGCCATCTCGGAACTCTCGATCCCGCAGCCACCGGAGTTCTCCCGATTGTTCTCGGCAACCTCACGCGCCTGGCGCAGTTCTACGTTCATTCCGAGAAGTCGTACGAAGGCGTGATTCGCTTCGGCTTCGCCACCGACACCTACGATGCCGATGGCGAGCCCACCACGCCGCCGCAAGACGTGCACATTAACGGCGACGAAGTACGTGCCCTGGCTGCCCAGTTTCAGGGCATGATCGAGCAGATGCCGCCGCCGTTTTCCGCCAAGAAGATTGCCGGTGTCCCTGCCTACAAACTAGCTCGCAAGAAAAAGGAAGTCGCGCTCAAGCCGGTGCAGGTAGAAATTAAGGAATTCGAGATTCTGGACACCACTGCCGATCAAGCCACATGCCGCGCACGCGTGGGTTCGGGCACCTACATACGATCGCTGGCGCACGAGATGGGCCAGAGGCTGGGTTGCGGCGCTCACCTGGCGAGCCTGCGGCGCACCGCCGTCGCCGAGTTCACCATGGCAGATGCGCACACGCTGCAAACGCTTGAAACCGCGATGCAGCAGGGAAGCGCAGAGTCGTTGTTGATCCATCCCAGAAAGCTGGTGCCTCAGTTGCCCAGCGTCACTGCCAATGAAGAGAGCGCCGCCCTGATCCGCAGCGGCCGCGCCGTGAATCTGCCGGAAATGTCTCGTGCCCCGCTGGTAAAGGTCTTCTACGGTCAACGCGACCTGATCGCCATCGCCACTCGAATCGCCGGGACCCTTTTCCATCCGAGCATCGTGTTTTCCGCGTAATACGGTGGAGCGACGGGCGTCTCGCCCGTCCGGCGGAGAGCTCCGGCGCACGCCACAGACGCACAGCGCGATGGGCAGTATACTCTGGCCGGAGAACGAGCAACCGAGTCCTCAGCGGAAGGGAACCCGTGACCTTCGCCAACTGCTATGAAGACGGCACCCGCGCCGAAGCCTACTCCACGTTAGAGTTCAAGAACACGTACCACTTAGCGTATCGCGACATCCCCGCCATCCTGGCCGAGCATGTTGACGGCCGCAAAGCTGTGGACTTCGGCTGCGGCGCTGGTCGGTCCACGCGCTTCCTCCGCCAACTGGGTTTCGAGGTTACGGGAGTCGATATTGCCGAAGATATGATCCGCAAGGCACGGGACTTGGACCCCTCCGGCGAATACCGCCTGGTGCCCGGCGACGACCTAAGCGCGTTGCCGGCCGGGAGCTACGATCTTGTGCTCGCGGCCTTCACGTTCGACAACATCGCGGGCCGAGACAAGAAGGTGAACATCCTGCGGGATCTGGGCCGCCTGCTGAACCGGCAGGGCAAACTCGTGCTCATCGTCTCCAGACCGGAGATCTACATCCACGAGTGGGCGTCGTTTTCGATGAAAGACTTTCCCGAAAACCATTCGGCCAAGTCGGGAGACAAAGTGCGCATCATTGTGACCG
>JBAVVP010000059.1:0-8229 GCA_049697355.1 Terriglobales bacterium | reverse complement strand
GGGCACGCCGACCCCGACGCTTTTCCGGCAAACAATTCGCGATCCGGAATGTCGGTTGTGTCCCACACCTGTTCGGGGATCAGGCGGCTCGCTCCCGTCGAATCTTCCATCACGCCCAACAAGGCCTCGGCGGTCGCCGCGCGTCCAGCGGCCAGTTCGTAGTGTGCGCGTTCACCCGCCAGCAGCGGCCAGGGGCGGCCAATCCCGGTGCCGTCGAACGGAGAGCCATCCTCATGCTCGCCGTAGCCGTCGCAGTTGTAGCGATACCAAGCCGGACCTTGAGGAAGCCTTACACGGAGCAGTGCATCGATGACCTTGACGGTATTCAGGATTCGCGGATCGTCGGGCGCGCGCAAGCCGAAGCGCACCAGCGCCAGCGCGTCCGGGCTCACGATCTCTACCGCTGGGGCATTCGAACTGGTGGTAGCACGATTCTTGATAGGGACAAAACCTTGCAAGGGTGAAGCGGCTCCGTCCCCGGGAGGAGGCGTTATGCGGACGTAGTAGCCTTCGACTCCGATCTGGCGGGCGAGATCGGTGTTCACGGCGTAGGTTCGGCGCTCGATGTTGAAGTTCCAGGTGTCGGCCATATGGCGCAGAAATTCGGCGGGCTGTGACTGGCCCATCGACTGCGCGAAATCGGCGGCAATCAGCAGCGCGGAGATTTCCGCAGCCATGGTGAACGGGGAATAGCCGCCATCTTCTTCCCAGCGGTCCTGTTGCGTAACCGGGCCGTTGGCGGCGATAAAGGCCGCGGCTTTGCGCACCATGGGCCACCAACGATGCCAATCTCCGAAACAGCGCGTGGATTCGCGGCGCAGCAGATCGGCCAGCAGAATGGGGAAGGCGGTTTCATCCATCTGCAGGCCATTCCAATACGGACGCCCGTCCAACCACATGTTCTGCGCCCAGTGTCCATCGGCTTCCTGCGTGGCTTCGAGGTAGTGCAACACGCGGAGAGCGTCGTCGTGAGCGCCCGCGGCCAGCAATCCGCCGGCATTCTCGACCAGATCGCGCGGCCAGACGAGATGATAACCGCCCAGGTCTTCGTCTCCCTTATTGAAGCCCCAGGGGATGGAGAGGCTGGCGATGATTCCGCCGAGGAAGTCCTTGGATTCGTGGCTGCGCAGAACGGCCACGCTGGCCCGGTACAAGTCTTTTTCGCGCGGCTTCTCGTCGAGCTTTTTCAGCGTCCGCTGCCAGTTCTGCCAGTGAAAGACGTAATCTTTGCGAACCGTTTCGTAAGGAGTGAGCAGGGAAGAGAGGGCTTGCTGACCCGCTTCCGCCCAGATTCCGCCAAAGCCTAACGCGAGGATGAATTCGCCGTTCGAAGCAGCGAGATCGATTTCCGCGGTGAGGGCGATGTTGCCGTTTTCCGCGCGGTCGTACTCCCACGTCATCTGGAAGTGCTGCGACAGATCCTGCCAGCCGTCCGATACGCCGGCAAATCCGACGGACCGTTTTAGCCACGGCGCGGAGCTCGCCAGGGCGAGCGCGCTGGAATCGCGCTGGGCAAAGAGCATCGGCCTGCCCTTGTAATGGCCCACCCAGCCGGTATTGCCATATCCCATATTCGCCAGGTGCGACGCCAACAGCGCATACAGGCGGTAGTCGCTGAGCTTTCCCTGAAGGGGCACGAAGCGAATCTTCTGCAACACCACGTTTCGCCAGGGATCGGTCAGCACCTCCTTTTCGATCCGGTAGCGTCCCGTCATGCAAGTGTTGGTCAGTTCGTAGACAGGCACTCCGGGCTCGATTGGAAGGTTCTGGAAGGTACAATGGCGTTTTTCTTCGGAGAAGAACTGACGGCCGTCGGTGACAATCAGGCCAAAGTCGCGGGTGCAGGCCTGGTCGACGCGGGGAAAATAGATCTCATTGAGGATGCCATGACTCAGCGTGAACCAAACCTTGCTGTGGAGGTTCAGGGCCGTGCCTATGCCGGTCTTGGCGCTCGAAGTCCAGCGCGGCTCAATTCCGGGCCAGCCGGGTGCGTACTGTGTGCGATCACTCAAAGTCAGGGTCCTCGGTCAGAGTCCTCGTCGTCATGCAAGTTTGCCAGAAATTGACACTTTTGTGACCAATCGTCGCGCGATCCTCATCTAACATGAGAGTGGAGCAATGGGCCAACACCGACCAACCCGTTTTTTTGTACGCCTCAGAGGGAAGGGGCTCTGGCTCGCGATCGCTTGTCTGGTGGCGTTGGAGGCGGCTCAGGCGACGAAAACTGAGTCCGCGGGCCTGGACCGCGGATTCCGCCAGCTTTACGATCTGAATTTCCCGGAAGCGCAGAAGGAATTTGAATCGTGGGAAAAGGAGAATCCGGAGAATCCGATGGGTCCAGTCTCCGAAGCCGCGGGCATTCTGTTCTCAGAATTCGATCGCCTGGGAGTGCTCGAAGCGCAGTTCTACGAGGACGACTCGGTGTTTGCGGCGCGGAGGAAGTATGAAGCAAATCCACAGCAGCGGGCGCGGTTTGAGCAGCGTCTGGATCGAGCCGAAGCTGTGGCCCGGGCAAGGCTGGCCCGCGATCCACGAAACGGCGATGCGCTTCTGGCGATGACGCTCTCGAATGGCTTGCGCTCCGACTTCGCTGCGCTCATCGAAAAGCGCAATTTGGCGTCGCTGCGCTACGCCAAAGAGGCGACGGCCTGGGCGCAGCAACTGCTCGCCGCCGATCCGGATTGCTACGACGCTCATCTGGCCAGCGGCGTCAGCCGTTACATCATTGGATCGATGGCCGCTCCGGTACGCTGGATCCTGCGCCTCGGCGGCGTGGCGGGAGATAAAGCCGGCGGCATTGCCGAACTCCAAACGACCGCGGCGCAAGGCCATCTGCTCGCCCCATTCGCGCGCATCCTTTTGGCGATTGCTTATGTCCGCGAGAAAGATTTGCGGCGGGCTCGCGAACTCCTGCGGGCGCTGCAACGCGACTTCCCCGACAACCCGCTATTTGGCAGGGAACTGGCACGACTCGACCAGCGCGCCAGCCGTTAGCGACTTTCCTGTAGAGACGCGGCTTGCCGCGTCTCTCGCCGTGTCCCCAAGAATGAAGACGGGCAAGCCCCCTCTCTGCCGGCCATGCGCCGATCGAAAGCCCGCTAAGTCTCTGGGAAACCAAAGGGGCTTCATCAGAAATTCACGTTGTTGTAACCTGCCGTTAACAATTCGCTCATAAAACAATGTTGCGCACTAAATCCAATCAGGAGGACTCGTCTAGTGATACGTCCGATAAATCGCATCGCGCTTTTGTTGACAGTTCTTGCCCTGGCGCTGCCCGCCATGGCGCAGACCACATTGAATGGAGCCGGCGCCACCTTCCCCTATCCCATCTATTCCAAGTGGTTCAGCGAATACAACAAGCTGCATCCGGACGTGCAGATCAACTACCAGTCGATCGGTAGCGGTGGCGGCATCAACCAACTCAAAGCCGGCACTGTGGATTTCGGCGCCAGCGATATGCCTCTCAAGGACGATAAGGTAAAGGAAATCCCCGTGCCCTTCGTGCAACTGCCAACCGTGCTGGGCTCCGTAGTGCCCTCGTATAACGTCAAAGGGGTCACGGGCGAATTGAAGTTCACGCCGGAGGCGCTCGCGGGAATCTATCTCGGCAAGATCTCCAAGTGGAACGACCCGGCCATCGCAAAAGCCAATCCCGGCGTGAAGCTTCCCGACACGGGAATCGTGGTGATCCATCGTTCTGACGGCAGCGGGACCACGTTCGTGTGGACCGATTATCTTTCCAAGGTGAGCCCCGAGTGGAAGTCGAGCGTTGGCAGCAACACTTCCGTCAGTTGGCCGGTTGGGCTCGGCGGCAAGGGCAATGAAGGTGTGACCGGCTTGGTCCGCCAGACGGACGGCTCCATCGGCTATGTAGAGCTCATCTACGCCCTGCAAAACAAAGTTCCGTTCGGTGTTGTGAAGAACGCCGCCGGGAACTACATCAAGGCGAGCCTGGAATCCACCACGGCGGCCGCTGCGGGGGCCAAGTTCACGCCCGGCGATTTCCGCGTCTCTATCACCAATGCTCCCGGCAAGGAAGCCTATCCCATCGCCAGTTTCACCTATCTGCTGGTTCCAACCCATTGGAAGGATGCGAACAAGGGAAAGATCACTGTGGATTTTCTCCACTGGATGCTCAAAGACGGCCAGCAGATGGTGGAGAATCTAGACTACGCCAAGTTGCCCCAGGGCTTGGTTGAGATGGAGCAGGCGACGATTCAAAAGATCCAGTAGCCTCCGCTCCGGGAAAACGAAAACAAAGGGCGCGGTCTCATAGACCGGCGCCCTTTTCCTGTCTTGGTATACTATTGCCGGGTTCAATGTGCCGTCGGGTACTGCTCGCGCTGTAATTGCTGCTATCTGGTTGACCACCTTCTCTACCAGGAAGATAAGCACTTTGAAGTTACAGTGCGCGTGGGAGCCAAGCCCCTCCGGAGCAGCTGGCCTCGAAAGGGTCATCGTCTTAGCGGGCTTGAGTGCCGCTAAGGCAATACCCTGACAAACTTTGGGTTCTGCTGCATCTTTGCTGGACGTTCCATTCTACGATCTTGATGATATGGTTCGAGCAACCCTGAACAATCGCGCCACGCTCCTCAACCGCGAAGCCTCGTGGCTAAAATTTAATTGGCGGGTGCTGGAAGAAGCCGGAGATCTGCGCAATCCGCTGCTTGAACGCGTCAAGTTCCTGGCGATTTCCGCCAGCAATCTGGACGAATTTTTCGAAGTCCGGGTGGGTGGCCTGTTGCAGCAACTGGAAGACGGCCACAACTCCACCACTCCCGACGGCCTCACCATGGTGGAGGAGCGGGAACTGATCAAAGACGCAACCCACGAGTTCGTCGAAGAACAATATTCCTGCTGGAACGAGCGCCTGCGGCCGGAACTGGCGGAGCAGGGGATTCGCGTCCTGGGCATCGACGAGCTGGATGCGACGGCAATGGCGTTCGTGGACGACTACTGCGAGCGGGAGCTCGATCCGCTGCTTACACCGGTCACGGTCGACCCGGCGCATCCCTTTCCTCGCGTGATCAACAAGGCGCTGTGCGTGGGCCTGTTGTTGCGGCGCCGCCGGCGTTCTTCGCTAACCTATACCGGAGTCGTCACCGTTCCGCGAGCGCTTCCGCGGTTGGTTCGCCTGCCGTCGGCCGGGACCATCGATTTCATTTTTCTTGCCGACCTGGTCGTCCATCATGCGGCGCGCATGTACAAGGGCTACGACATCGTTTCTTCCGCCGCCTTCCGCGTCACCCGCAACAGCAACCTCTATCTGCAGGAAGAAGAATCGCGCAGCTTGCTGGAATCGGTGCGCGAGGAATTGCACAACCGCCGCAAGGGCGACGCGGTGCGGATGGAGATCGAGTCCGAAGCCAACCCGGAGATCATCGAGCGGCTGGGCACGGTGTTTGAACTTGAGCCCTGGCAGATTTTCCCGGTCAACGGCCCGGTGAATCTTTCCCGCCTGTTCAACATTTACGATGGAGCGGCGCGGCCGGACTTGAAATTTCACGCCTATGTGCCCCGAGAGCTGCGGCTGACCGCGAAGTCGCACGATCTGTTTGAGGAGTTGCGCCGGCACGACATTCTGCTGCACCACCCCTACGATTCTTACGATGCCGTTCTGTCGTTCGTTAAGGCGGCCGCCGAAGACGAACGCGTGCTCTCCATCAAGCAGACGCTGTACCGGACGGGCGAGCATTCGCAGGTGGTTCAGGCGCTGATGGCGGCGGCGTCACACAAGGAGGTTACGGCGGTCGTCGAGCTGAAAGCGCGCTTCGATGAGGCGTCGAACATCCGCTGGGCGCGCGATCTGGAAGATGCCGGCGTGCAGGTCTTCCACGGGCTGGTCGCTCTGAAGACGCACTGCAAGCTTTCTCTGTTGGTGCGGCGCGATCCCGACGGCGTAACTCGCCAATACGCGCACCTGGGCACGGGAAACTACAACGCGGTTACCGCCCGCATCTATACCGATCTCAGCCTGCTCACGGCCGACCCGGAGATTACCAGCGCGGTACACGATGTTTTCAGTTTTCTGACCGCCTATGCCGAACACCCCAGCTACGGGCCGCTGCTGGTGGCGCCGCTCGATATGGCGGAAAAATGCATGAACCTGATCGAGCGCGAAGCGGAGCATGCGCGCCAGGGGCGGCCGGCGCGCATCGTGGCCAAGATGAACGCCCTGCTCGATAAGAATATTGTTCAGTCTCTGTACCACGCTTCGCAGGCGGGAGTGGACATTGAACTTCTGGTGCGAGGGATGTGCGCGCTGCGGCCGGGGGTGCGTGGCCTCAGCGACCGCATCCGCGTGCGCAGCATCCTGGGCCGGTTTCTCGAGCACAGCCGCATCTTTTACTTCGAGAACGGCGGCGAGCCCGAAGTCTACGTGGGCAGCGCCGATTGGATGAACCGCAATCTGCATGGACGCGTCGAAGTTTTGTTCCCGCTCAAGAACCCACTATTGCGCGACCGCGTGGTACACGAGATTCTGGCGGCGTATCTCGCCGACAATGTGAAATCGCGATTTCTGCAAAAAGACGGCCGCTACCTGCGTTCCTGGCAATCACTGAAAGGACGCGGCAAGAGGCCGCCGCGAGGGAGTGCCGCCTTCTGCGCCCAGGACTTTCTGATTGCGCTGGCGGAAGGCAGCAAGACGCCGGAGGAGATCCCGGCGGCGATTCCGCACCGGTCTTCTTCTCCTTCGCGGCAGCGGCCTTCGAACGGGCGAAGTTTGATTGGGCGCGCGCTAAAGGGTATTGCTAAAGTCATGCCCTGATACGGAACGGTCGTTTGTTCGCAGCCGGCTAAACCCGCGCTCCGATCGGAAAGGAATCATCATTTCAAATGTTTCTCTATTTTTTGCGTCACGCCAGTGCCGGGCAAACCTTGAGCAGCGCCAAGAAGGACGAAAAGCGCGGCCTCGATAAAGACGGCATCGAGCAATGCGGCTATATCGGGCGCGCCCTGGCCGCGCTGGGCGTGCAGGTGGAAGTCATCGTTACCAGTCCCCTCAAACGCTCCACGCAAACCGCGGCGCTGGTGGGAAACGAAATGGGGCACGAAGGCAAGCTGGTCAAGGAAAACGCGCTGCGTCCGCAGGCCGGTTTCTCGGAATTTCAGAAGATGCTGGAAAAGTATGCCCGCCAAGACGCCGTGCTGCTGGTGGGGCATAACCCGAACCTGGGCGAATTTCTGGGGCGCGTGATCAGCGACAGCGGATGCGAAGCTGTGGTCGAGCTCAAAAAAGGAGCGGTGGCCAAGGTGGAAATGCGGCGCAATTCCGGGTCGCTAAGCTGGTGCATCACGCCCCGCATCCTGCGCACGCTTCACGCGGCGGCTACAGAAAGTTCGCGGCCGAAGACTTCGCGGAAGTAGTCGCGGTCCTTCTCAATCGACCATACTTCCAGGTCCACACTCGCCTTTCCGCGTGGCGTCAGCTTCATGGCGACTCTGCCGTTGCGCGCCGAGACTGCGACCTTCCCGACGGACTGACTTCTCCCCATATTCAGCGCTCGCGCGATGCGGAGGAGTATCGACGCTTTGGTTACGTTCTCCCGCTCCTCGGGACTCAAGGCGCTCATCGGGCCCTCTCCCGCAGCAGGTCGCGACTTTCCCAGGTAGCGCGCGATGCAGCCAATCATCCGCCGTTGCTGTGGCGTATAGCCGAGAATTTCGGAGTGCGCGATGATGTAATAAGTGTGGCGGTGGTGTCCGTTGCGGTTTACATAGTCGCCCACTTCGAACAGCATGGCCGCGGCGGAAAGCCATTCGCGATATTCCGCGGGAAGCTGGTGCACCGACTTCAGCGAGGAAAACAGCAGCAAGGCTGCATCGCGCACATGCAACGCATGATGCAGATCGACCCGGTAATGTTCGACCGCGCGCTTAATCGACTCCCACCGCTCCGATTCAATGGCCCGGCCCGATCTCGTGCTGCGGTCGTAGTCCGCCGCCATCTGGGCGAGGATGCCGTCGCGCAACCCCAGCGCCGAATAGCGAAAACCGGCAAGATGGCATCGCTCCAGCAATTCCGCATACGCGACCGCACCAGCACAAATGATTTCAGCGCGGCGCGGACCGATCCCGGGAATCTTGCGCCGCTCGTCCAACGTCAAGCGCGTAATCTGGTGGGCAAGACGGCGGATCATCTCGTGCGTGGCGTAGGTCGCCGGCCGCCGCTTCCTGGGACGAGCCATGTGGCTGGCGGCGCCGACCAGCGCCGCCGCTGTGCCGGAG
>JBAVVP010000058.1:0-1873 GCA_049697355.1 Terriglobales bacterium | reverse complement strand
TGCTTGTACCAGGGACGCCGCGGCAATCCGTCGGCATTGGTCAAGCGGCGTTCGCTCTCGATCAGCTCGCGATTCAGGGCGCCAAGCTTGGCCGCAACCGCGTCGTCGTCCAAACTTGCCTGCTTTTGCGACAATGCTTGCTGGTAGTGCCTGGCGCTGCGCGTAAGAGAGTCGGCCGCATTCTGCATCGGGGCGAAGTTCAGGTGCGGAGGAACCTCTTCCCGCGGCGGCGCGATCGTGGGACGCCTGGGATCAAACGTCGCCTGGAACATTCCTTCATCCAATTCCCGGTTGCGCTCGCGAATCTCCTCCTGCTTGGCGGCGAGCAACTTCTGCAAATTCTTGGTGTACATCTCGACCGTGTCGGCGAGATTCACGAAGTCGAAGGGCAGCACCTCCGCATCCGCCAGCCGCATCACCGACGTGCCCACGGTTTGCGCCAGCGCTCTCCCATAGATGAAGTCTTTATCCGAGAAATGGGTGTACCAGAAGAAGTCGTCGTAAATGGAGTGATAGATCCCCCCTTCGTCCTCGTCGTAGTATCCCAGGTCGAGAGTGGCGATGCCCAGGTGGTCGAGGAACGCCGTGTAGTCGGTTCCGGAGCCCAGCGCGTCGATGCGCAGATCGGTGCGCTGCCGCAATTCCTTGCGCAATTCCTTAGGGTCGTCTTTAGGATTCTCCGGGGATTTTGCTTTCGCGATTTTGCTCAGCTGCGCACGTTGCCAGACCGACATTTTCTTTCCCGACGTCTTATCTTCCGACATCTTGGCTTCCGGATCCTCGATGTCGCGCGCGACTCCGTTGATGAACTGTTCCAGGCTGTGCGAGCCGCCCATATTCAAAACGCCGCGGCCGTTGCTGTCGCTGTTGATGTAGACGGCGGCATGTTGCCGCAACTCATCGGCATGGGTTTCCACCCATTCGGTCGAGCCCAGCAGCATGGGCTCTTCGCCATCCCACGCGGTGTAGATAATCGTCCGCCGCGGCTTCCAACCCTGCTTCAGCAACAGACCGAGAGAGCGCGCTTCTTCCAGCAGAGAAACCTGGCCCGAGGTGGGATCCTCGGCTCCGTTCACCCACGCGTCATGATGGTTGCCACGGATGATCCACTCGTCGGGCGCCACGCTGCCTGGAATTTTCGCGATCACGTCGTAGACCGGCTTGATGTCCCAATTGAATGCAACCTTCAAATGAACCTGCGCCGGTCCCGGCCCCACGTGATAGGGAATCGGAAGCGAGCCGCGCCATTTGTCCGGCGCCATCGGTCCCGCCAGTGCCGCCAGCAAGGGCTGCGCGTCGCCGTAAGAAATCGGCAGCACCGGAATTTTCGTGATGCTCTTGGCTTCGTTCAGGGGCAGGCGCTTGGCATTGGGGGTCGCGCCGATCCCGGGTGTCAGCGGATCGCCCGGGCTGGCGGAGGCAAAATCCATGACGCTGCCGCGCTGCACTCCATCCGCGGGACGCATCGGCCCCTGCGGAAACACATTGTCGCGAGTGTAGCCATCGTCCTGCGGTTCGGAGTAGATGAGGCAGCCAATGGCTCCGTGCTCGGCGGCGACTTTCGGTTTCACGCCGCGCCAGGAGTGCAGATACTTGGCAATCACAATCGCGCCTTTGACGGAAATGCCCAGCCGGTCGAGCTTCTCGTAGTCCTCGGGCAAGCCGTAGTTCACAAATACCAGCGGCCCGGTGACATCGCCGTCAATCGAATAGACGTTATAAGTGGGCAACTGTTCCGACTTCTGATTCGAAGTTGGATCGACCGCCAGCGCAGGCTCTTCCAGCTTGGCCGTGAACTTCGTGGGCGCGAGCATCTCCAGCAGGCGAACCTTGGGCGTTGGAAAGAGTACGTCGAACCTTTCGATGTGCGCGT
>JBAVVP010000057.1:0-3979 GCA_049697355.1 Terriglobales bacterium | reverse complement strand
GGTTCTTCGGACCATCCTTGTGGCGGACGGCCGCCGCCAGGCGCACCAGATCGGCAAATTGCGTTTCGTTCTCCAGGTTGAGGACCCGCTCCTCCGGCCCCACTCCAAAAGCGATTTCCTCGGCGCTCTGGAAATTCCGCGGATCATGCGCAATCCGCGCCTGGGCGAATTCGAGCCCATGCCGCCGGAATGAAATCAGCGCGGGCGAGAGCACTACCACTTCCGCTTGCGGCAGGATTTCGCGAATGCGCGCGATCGATCCCGCAAAGCGGTCGCATGCCAGCCCTTCATCGACGGAATGCACCAGCCGGGTTGCCAAGTTGCCGCGATCGCCGGTATCTAGCGGTACGAGTTCATCCTCCCGCTGGTCGAATTCGTACAAATGCCACTTCGCTGCCGTTGGATGCAGATGCGCCATACGCTGCTGGGTCAGCGCAGCCGTGCCTTTCGGCACAACCATCGCCAGCCCTTCGACCACGCGGCGTTCCTGCAGTGCCAGCCGGCACGCCTCGAGCCAGAGAATTCCGCAGGTCAGCGCGCCATCGACGGTCGATTGCGTTTCTTCATCGTTCACCCCAACTACGGCTAAGGCGCGCTGCCCCTGGCGCAGCCAGCCGCGCAGGTAGGCGGGACCGAAGGAGTGTTCGAGATCGATGCTGGTAGTGAGCCGGACCACGGTCCAGCCGGGAAGATTTCTCTCCAGCGCACGGCGCAGGCGAGGTTCGTAGGCGCCGCGAGCCGCGCGCCGCGCGCCGGGAGAACGCTGATCGCGATCGCGGCAGAAGTCGAGCCGGGTCGGCCGATTCTGGCCCATGCGCTGTACCTGCAGCCGCAAGGTTGTGGACTTAAGCTCCGCATCCAACACCCGCCGCACAAAATTTCGCTCGCTCGACCACAGGTGCAGCAGACATTTGTTGTATTCGCCGGAAATCGAATATTTCGACTCGGCCAGATCGAAGGCGATGGCGCCGTCTTCCACCACCACCGCGGCATGGGCTCCGTCGAGGAAGTCTGTAAGCAGCTGGCTAAGAGACTCTGGGGTCACGGTGAGAGAATTATTCACCCCGCCAGCCTCCGCGTCAGTGATGGCTGGGCCGTGAAAATGTTTGGTTTTTTGGAGGGGTGCGACCCTGGCCCGCAATCGCAGATCGAACGTTTCGCTCGTGGGATAATGCTGTTAACCGCTGCGAGTCGTTTTCAGGACAAGGGCATCCAACTATGGTGACTGCCAACCAGCAACGCTTTTTCTTCGACCACTACGGGCTTACGAATCACGATCTTGAAACCTACCTCTCGGCCGCGCTTTCAGCGGGCGGCGACTACGCCGACCTCTATTTCGAATACCTGACCTCGACTTCGCTGATGGTGGATGAGTCGCTGGTGAAGTCCGCCTCGCAAGGAATTTCGGCGGGCTGCGGCGTGCGCGTTGTTTCCGGCGAACGCACGGGCTATGCCTATACTGACGATCTTTCTCCGCAGCGCATTCTTCATGCCGCCCGCACCGCGGCGCTGATCGCAAGCGCTCCGGCCAAGACGACGGTCGCCGGATTCCAGCAGAAACCGGCGCGCAGCCTGTACCCCGTTGCCTTGCCTTCGGTAGACGCGGACATCACCGCCAAGGTTGAGTTGCTGATGCGCGCCGATCGCACCGCTCGCGGATACGACGCGCGGATCAAGGAAGTACGCGCCAGCTATGCTGACGAACTGCGGACCATCCTGGTGGTCGGCTCCGACGGTACCTTTGCGGAAGACTCGCAGCCGCTGGCGCGCGTGAATGTTTCCTGCATCGCGAAGACGGATGCGAGTTCGGGGCGCGAGTCGTCGGGGCGCGGAACCTCGGGCGGGGGCGGTAGGGTTGCCCTCGACTTCTTTTTTGGCGACAAGACTCCCGAGTTTTTTGCCAAAGAGGCCGCGCGGCAGGCGATTCGCCAACTTGACGCCCGCGAAGCTCCGGCGGGAGACATGGAAGTCGTGCTTGGCCCGGGATGGCCCGGAGTTCTGCTGCACGAGGCCGTGGGTCACGGGTTGGAGGCCGACTTCAATCGCAAGAAAACGTCGGCGTTTGCCGGCCTGATCGGCAAACGAGTGGCCAGCGAGAAGTGCACGGTGGTTGACAACGGCACGATGCCCTGGCGGCGCGGGTCATTAAACGTGGACGACGAAGGCCAGCCGACCCAGGAAACCGTGCTGATCGAGAATGGAATTCTGAAGGGATACCTCAGCGACAAACTTTCTTCGAAGCTGATGGGCCTGGCCGACACGGGCAACGGACGCCGCGAGAGCTATGAGCATATTCCCATGCCGCGCATGACGAACACTTATATGCTGGCGGGGCAAGACGATCCTGCCGACATCATCCGGTCGGTGAAGAATGGCGTGTACGCCGTGAACTTCGGCGGCGGGCAGGTCGATATCACGAACGGCAAATTTGTCTTCTCAGCGTCGGAGGCCTATCTCATCGAAAACGGGCAGATTACCGCCCCGATCAAGGGAGCAACCCTGATCGGCAACGGACCCGACGTGCTGACGCGGGTTTCGATGGTGGGCAACGATTTGAAACTCGATGAAGGCGTTGGGACCTGCGGCAAAGATGGGCAGGCCGTTCCGGTAGGCGTCGGCATCCCGACCATCAAGATTGACCGCCTGACCGTCGGCGGGACCGCTAAGCGGGAGACCGGTGGATTCATGCAATAGAGGAATAGAACTCATAATTGGCCACTGTGGGATAATGGCCTATGTCGCAAACAGGCGTAACTGCATCCCGCGAGCAAGTCGCTAAGGTTCTCAAGGTTCTCCAGCGCTCGATGCCCCAGGGAGCTATGTTCGAGCGAATTAGGGATGAGACGGGTTACTCAAATGACGTGATTTGGTCTTCAATACACGCCTTAGAACGGGAAGGTAAGATTGTAGGTCGGGACCCATTTGCGTATCGCCCCGACGCGGCAGACGCCCCCCAGGAAAGCGACCCGCACTCACTTTGAATTGACATGCGAGTCATCACCCATTGCAGCCGGTGAGTCGAAGAATCCCTTGCAGCTTTGTCGCGACGGAGTCATTCAAGGAATTTCACTTCGCCGCGGCAGGGCAGGGGAATGCCTCATTGGCGGCGTCATAGACGATCTGAGCTGCCGGAAGATGCAGTTTTTCTGGGTGCTCATCAAGGTACTTCAGAATCACCCGGATAAACTGCTCTTGTCCAACTCCCTCAGGGAGGCACTCGAGTCTGGTGTTCGACGGCGATGGCAGCATTCGTGAGAGTTGGCGAAAGGCGTCAAGGAACCCAACGCAAAGGCCTGCGCGCGCACCCGACAGCAGTTGCTTGTCGAGGGCGGCTGTGCACCATCCTTGCAGATCTTTGCCGGTGCTGTAAGCTCTTGCCGGTTGCGCGGACATTACTGGGACAAATAACAGCGCGAGCCAAAAGACCCTGATCGCTCTGATAACTCTCATGTTACCCTCCGACCCTCCAAGAAGTATTGTCCTACAGGCACGCGGGCACGGGAAATCCGGAAACGCCTCTCCCCGTGCCTCCGCGAATCGACCTCTCCATGGTAGATTCGAAGTTGAGCGATGACAACAACACTGGAAACCAGCAATCAACAAGCGACGGACCTCAAGTCTCTGGCGACCGACGTCGTCAGCCGCGCGATGAAGGGTGGCGCGAACTCCGCGGAGTGTGTCGTCCGCGAGGGCGACGAATTTTCTACCGTGGTACGCCTCGGTCAAGTTGAAACGCTGAAGGAATCCGGCTCGCGAGCGATTGGTGTCCGCGTATTTTTTGGACAGCGCGCGGCCAGTACCCATTCCAGCGATTTCTCGGCCGCTGGCATCGAGCGCATGTTGAAGTCCGCGCTAGAACTGGCGCGGATCACCTCTGAAGATCCGCACGCTGGAATTCCTGACGCCGCCAAACTCGGATCGCTTACGGGCGACCTCGATCTTTATCACGAGGATGTTTACTCGCTGCCCGGTCCCGAGC
>JBAVVP010000056.1:0-14014 GCA_049697355.1 Terriglobales bacterium | reverse complement strand
TCGCTCACCAGAATCTTGAATTCCTCCATCATGGCGTCGGAGACCGCCGAGCCTTTTTCCTTGGCGAGGGACTTCTGCAGTGAGCCGCGCTGATCCATGGCGGCGGCGGCACGGGTCTGGAGCATGTCACCGACCCCGACCAGGCCGTCGAGTTCGTCGAAAAGACCGGTCTGGACGCTCTGGCCATCGCCATCGGCACCAGCCACGGCGCGTACAAATTTTCCAAGAAGCCCGACGGTTCGGTGCTGAAGATGGATGTGCTAATCAAGATCCATCAGCGTCTGCCCAAGACGCACCTGGTGATGCACGGATCGTCGAGCGTGCCGAAAGACCTGCAAGACATCATCAACCAGTACGGCGGCAAGTTGAAGCCGACCTGGGGCGTGCCGGTGGAAGAGATCCAACTCGGTATCCGTAACGGCGTGCGCAAGATCAACGTCGATACCGATAACCGCCTGGCAATTACCGGCGCTATCCGCAAGGTGTTCATGGAAACGCCGGAGAAATTCGATCCGCGCGATTACTTGAAACCAGCGCGCGAAGCCATGAAGAAAGTCGTAGCCCAGCGCATGACCCAATTCGGCCAAGCCGGACACGCCGGCGACTACAAACCAATTCCTCTGGCCGAGGTTGCCAAGCAGTACAACTAGAGCTGTGTCATCGCTTGAGGTCGATCGAAAAAATAGACCGGACGATGCGCGAGCCGCCAAGCGGCGGAACAGGAAAGCCCGGCACGGAAGTGCCGGGCAGGGGAAGTGGAACAAATCGAGTCCCGCAAGGGACGGCACCCACGCTACGACACAGACTCAACTAGCACGCTGCGGAAAGCGATTGGGCCGTGAGCAGGCGGACAGGGGGTCGGTCTTGTCCGCCTGCTATTTTGAGAACCATCAACGCTTTGGAAACCGATAGCGAAGGCCGATGCGCGCGAGGATGGGAGCGCCCAGGCTCGGGACCGTTGCAGGTGTGCCCGGGGGAGCATTCGGCACGGGAGTCAGCGCCGTGTAGTAGCGCTGATTGAACGCGTTTTCGGCGGCGGCGAAGACTTCCACGCCATGGCCGAGCGAGCGTCCCAGATACAAATCGACGGTAAAAAATTTCTTCAGCAAAAGAGTATTCAAGTCGTCATCGAATTGCTGCCCGACGAACGTCCCTTGCACGGTCGCAGTGAGAATCCTGGGGTTGACGTAGCGGGCCTGCAGCGTGAACTGCTGGTGCGGCACTTCGGGGATCCAATTTCCCACCAGCGGCGCGTAGCTCACTACCACGGCGTGGGCGAACTGGTAGCCTCCGGCGAACTGAACCGTACTGGTGAGGCGGAACTCGCCATCGAGATTAATGCCGGTGGAGAGCGTGCGGGCCACGTTTTCTTTTTGACGCGTGGTGGCCGTTTGCGTGACGTTTATGATGGCATCGGTGATGTCGTTCCAGAAGAAGGTCGCCCGCAAACTAAGCCGGTCGGAAAGCAGGCTTTGCCGGACTCCTGCTTCGACTCCGGTCAGTCGTTCGGCGCGGAGAGCGGGGTTGCCGAAGGTCACGATATTGCCTTGAGTGAAATTGCGATAGAGTTCGTTCAGCGTCGGCGCGCGAAAGGCCCGATATCCCGAAGCCGTCAGCGAAGTCCCGTGGCCCAGATGGTAGAGCAAGGATGCGCGCGGGTTGAGAGCGTCGGATGTGCGGTCGTGATACGGCGTAAGCGTGGCGACACCGGCCTTGATCGCGATGAGCCGCGCAGCGAAATCGCTCCAGTGATCGTAGCCGAGCGATAGGTTCGCAATCAGCTTCGGGCCCAGTTGCAGAATGTCTTCTCCAAAGACGCGTTCGGTGCGCTCGTGCCCGCCGCTCAGTGTGGTTCCCTTGGGTACCGTTTTTTTGAAAAGGTCGTCGTTGCTGGAGCCATGCACTTCGCGCATCTCAAAGCCTGCGACCAGCGTCTGCATCCGTCCGACAGGACGCGACCACTGTGTGCTGCCGCCCAGTGCCTGCGACGGAACATATTGGTCGTCGGTCAGCGATTCGGAACTGCGGTCCGATACGACCGATGAAAAAGTCTGATGGTACGACTCGAACAGTCCGAACAGGCGTGCTGAAATCGCTCCCACGTTTTTCGTTTCGTAATTCCAGCCAGTTGCGAAATCACCCAACTGCGTCGTATTCAACTGGATCACGGTGCCGTTATGGCGCCCTTCGTCGAAGAAGGACCCGCGAGCGAAGAATCGGCTGAAGTTGCCAAAGTGCCGGCCGAGTTCGACCGTGGTCAATTCGTGGCGGGAGTTGGCGGGAGAATCAACCGCTCCGCGCTGCGACTCCGGAACCGGAATATAACCATTCGTGCGGAACAAATCGGTAGATGCGGAGCCGTACCAGGCCCCCAGCCGAGTGCCGGCGAAGAGCGATAACTCGGGCGTGTTTTCGCTTCCCCAGGAGCCCTCAGCGGAGACTGCGGTTTGTTCAGGCTCGCGAGTGCGAAACTGAATCACGCCGCCCATGGCCGTCGAGCCATAGAGGCTGGCGTCAGCGCCTCCGCGAACCACCTCGACGTCACTGATGGACTCACGGACGACGCGATCCCAGTAAACCCATCCGCCGAAAGGATCGTTGAGGGGAATGTCATCGACCAAAACCAGGGCGCGGCTGGCCCCGCTAGCGCCGACTCCGCGCATGGAGACGCCCTGCGTGCCCGGATTTCCGGTGCGGCTGCTGGAACGGCGAAACAGCGTAAAGCCGGGAACCTTGCGCAGCACGTCGTCGAGCGCAACCGCTGGTGTCGAAGCCAGGTCGTCGTGGGAGATGGTTACGCTGTCAGCGGGAGAATCCTCGAGTGCCGTGTTAATCCGGTTGGCCGTGACCAGAACGTGGTGGCTGGCGTAGTCCGAGTCAGATTGCGGGTGGAGCACGATTTTGAGCTGCGGTTCATGATTCCAAGCGAGATGAAAAGGAAGGAATCCGGCGGCCCTGGCGGAAATCACGCCGGAAGGGGCCGCGATTTCAAGCTGAAACTTTCCCAGCGAATTCGTCTGCGCCGCAGCGTGGTAGCTGCCGCTCGTAAATTCCACTCGTGCGTCCGCGATGACGGCGCCCGAAGGGTCTTCAACGACGCCCATCAAAGATGACGGTGCGGTTTGCCCGGTCGCGGAGAGCGTTCCGAGCACGAAGCAAGCGGTCGCAGCGGCGATGCGGATTCTGGAATTCAAACGCGACACCGATTTGCTCCCCCGGACTTCGAGGATACCAAGCACAGTGCCGCCAGGGTTGTAACCGAAGTCACTGCCGCAGAGCCAGCGCTCCGAGCAGGGTGCGCTGCTTAGCAATCAGCGACTGGATCCCCTGCCGGGCGAGCGCCATCATCTTGGCGAGTTGAGCGTCGTCGAACACCTGGTGCTCGGCCGTGGCTTGCAGTTCGACAATCTTGTTGCCTGCCGTCATGACGAAGTTCATATCCACGTCGGCGCGCGAGTCTTCTTCGTAGTTCAGATCGAGGAGAACTTCGCCGTCCACAATGCCGACGCTGATCGCCGCCACAAAATCCTTGATCGGAGCCGCGGTTAACGTGCCCGCTTCGATCAGGCGTTGCAGTGCCAGGCCCAGCGCGACGAAAGCCCCGGTGATCGAAGCCGTTCGCGTGCCCCCGTCGGCTTGGATCACGTCGCAATCGATCCAGATGGTACGCTCGCCCAGGCGCTTCAAGTCGGCCACGGCGCGCAGCGAGCGTCCAATGAGCCGCTGGATCTCCTGAGTGCGCCCGCTTTGCTTTCCCTTGGCCGATTCGCGCGCGGTGCGGGTCAGGGTCGAGCGCGGCAGCATGCCATACTCGCCGGAAATCCATCCCTTGCCCGAGTTGCGCAAGAACAGAGGCACCGCCTCCTCGACCGAAGCCGTGCAGATGACGCGCGTGTTGCCCATCTCAATCAGCGCCGAGCCTTCCGCGGTCGAGATGAAGTCGGGAATGATGTTGACGGGACGAACCTGCTCGGGAGTGCGGTTATCGCTGCGAAAGATCATTAGAGGGAGATTCTAACAGTCGTCGCCCGCATCAGCTCTCAGCGGTAGGCTTCGCCGCGATGACGGACGCGCCGAATCTCGATGGTGTCGGCATCGGCGCAGACGAAGAAGAGCCGGTAGTCACCAATGCGCAGCCGTAGCTCTTCTCTTCCTTGGAGAGCTTTCACGTCGCCTGCCCCCGATTCCGCAAAACGATGCAGGGCGGAGAGAATATGCATGGCGATCGGCTTGCTTAGGCCGCGGACATCGGTCTTAGCTGGATCGGTCCAAACGATCCGCTTCATTTTGGTTCTTCGTGTTTGAAATGGTTGATTTCTTTCTGGGTGATCCCGAGTTCCGCCAGGACCTGTTCGTGAGGAATGGCCTTGTTATGCTTCAACCATTCCCGCGCTTCTACGAGCGACTTTTCCTCTTCCGCCGTCACCGGCTCGTCGTCGAAAGGGGCGTTGGCGATAGCACGGGAGACGGGATCGAGCATGGCCTCGAGCAGGCCGACAACAGCGGAGAGCTGGGTCGGAGGGAGCCGGTCGATCAGTTCATAGGCGTGCTCTTTGTCGGCCATAAATACTCCCCTCATTTTTACACAAACGCGGCCAAAGCGTAAGCTACTGATTGCCCGCCTGCTCCACCGTAATCACATCGAAGGTCTCGGTCAGGTCGGCGTGTCCGGCGAGCGTTTCGCGTGTCTTACCCTCGACCAGGATGTTGACCCGGCTGATTCCCGGAACGTTGGCGGCGAGGGTCTCCACCAGCGAATTGACGGTGAGTTGCTCGCTGAGAATGCCGGAGCGGTGCTGGTCGGCAAACGCGGCATTCAGATCGATGACGGCAGCGCCCGGATCGACGAGAAAGATGCTGCGGATGTCGGCCGCCGGAGGCAGAGGATGCGCGGAGTCCGGTTGCTGGTAGATGCGCAGCAGCGCGCGCAATAATTCCTCGGCGCGCTGCTGGCGTCCTCCGGGAAGAGGAATCTGCGCCGATCGCGCGCGGAGCGTGCCGGCGTCGTCATCCGCGACATAGAGGGTCACGGTTTCCGTTGGACCCGAAGCTGGCGGAGCGACGGGGAGCGCGTCGGCCGCCGCATACTCAAATTCCCCCGCTCGACGCCGCATGTGGCGGACGTAGATACCCATCGACACGACCAGCACCAGCAGCACGGCGACACCGATCAGAAGATGCCGCGGGATCATGATTGCACCCTCGGATCGGATGATCGGATGATCGCGCCATCGGGCGATCGAAGGTCAAAGGCCTTTGCCTTTAGACGACCCGATGACCCGATGGCCCGATGACCCGATGCTCTTTTCATGGTTGAGCTCCCAGGCGGTCGCGGACAGAAACAACTGCGTCGGCGATCGCGGAGGCGGCGCGTTGTTGGTAGTTCGCGTTGGTCAATTCGCCAACACCATCCGTTCCGGGCGCCAGTTCCACGGCGACTGCGGGCATGGACACATTGTTCAGCGGCCGCAGAGACGCGGAAGACGCTCGCACCGGGAATTCTCTCTTCTGCATCTCGGCGACGATGGCCGCGGACACGATCCGGCTGACGGGCAATGCCGGCGACTGGGCCGCATTCCACGCGTGAAACGCTCCTTTGCTCGGCCCTTCCACCGGCAGCAAAGCGGTGTAGACACGTGCGCCGCTACCCTGTGAGGTCGCATGCAGGCTAATGTAGATTCCGGCGCGAGCCACGTTGGCGGCTGCAGCGCGCTGATCCAGAGTCGAACTGGTATCGGCATCGCGCAGCAGGGCGACCGCGAAGCCCCGAACCTCCAGTTCATGGCGCAGCAGCCGCGCGAATCCCAGCGTGACATCTTTCTCGGCCAGGGTATCGGTCAAGGCCGCTCCCCGTTCGCCGCCGCCATGCGCCGGATCGACCACGGCCAGAACGCGACGACTACTGCCCGAGGCAATGTTTGCAGCGGGCGAGGTCGGCGCGGGGTTTTGCGATCCAGTTGCACTCGGTATGGCGGGTGCTTGCGGGACAACCGAAACGATGATCGTCTTCCTATCGTTGCTGAAGCTTGCCATCAGCGGCTGGGTGGCCGCCACGTCTAATTCGGCGTCCCCGTTGTTCTCGGAGTAACTGGCCTGCGTGATGACTTTGTTGTCGAAAGAAATCGACGGGCTCACGGGAGACACAACCGGGTCCCGCTTAAAGACCATCCGCAGCTTGCCTGGTTCGGTGGAGATAGTCGGGTTCACCGGCGCGCTAAAATTCAGCGCCAGCCGGAGTGGATTGCCAGCGTCCGGTTGAAAGCCGAATTGGATGCGGACATCGCCGACGAACAACCGGCGCGCGCTTTCGTGAAAGTTCACTGGCGTTTCCAGGAAACGTGGCAGCAATGCGCTCAGCGAGCTCAGGGGAACCAGTCCGTGCGAGTTTTCGATCAGGAACGGGGCCGACAAATCGAAATTGCGTCCATGAATCCGGGCTCGCGTCTTTCCCGCAGCAAACTCGGCATCCACCGCGTTATATCGAAGGTTCCAGCGCCGTCCGTCGGTCTGGGAGCTTACGCGGCCCAGCGGTTCCAGAAGTTCGAGCAAGCCGACATACTCGTGGCCCGCGCGCTCCAGCACCGGAAGTGTATAGATCGCGACTGGAGAGTAGACGGAAACGTGTTTTTCCTCCCCGAAAGCCGCCGCGGACAGAAGCAGAAGTACCCAGTACGCAGTACCCAGTACCCAGTAGCACACTTTCCACCGAGAGCTGGGTACTGGGTACCGGGTACTGGGGACTTTACTCCAGCGCATAGATCGTGAGACCACTCAGCAACTTGGGGTAGAAATCGGTGGACTTCTGGGGCAGCACTTCGCCGGCAAAAGCGATGTTGCGAACCTGCTCCATGCGCACCGGATTCATCAGGAACGCGATTTGCGCTTTTCCGCTTCGCACCTGCGACAGCGCTTCCGCGGCCTCGCGGCAATAGGAAACCTTCTCCTGATTGCGAATCGCTTCCTCCGAGATCTTCAGCACGCCTTCCAGCAGGCACTTGTGCAGTTGCACGACGTCGAGCGATTGCTGGCGCAGGGAAAGCTGTCCGAACCAGCGAGTGCCCATGGCCTTTGGCGAGTGCAGCAGGAATGCACGTTCGGCGGCGACCGCGAGCAATGCAGTTCCCGCGTGCCCGGCCTGCCGCAGGATGGCGGTGGCGCGCGCCGCGTCGACTCCGGCATCGACCTCTTCGATATTGAAGAATTGCTGCGCCGCCGCCCGAAATTTTGCCGCCGAAAAAGACGGTAGGCCGAATGCCAGCCGGTGCGTTGGCAGAATCACCAGGCCCGGGCGATCTTCATCAGGGCGATCCGCCTTTTGATAATCCATGTCGACGAACGTCATCATCACCGAGTCGTAAGGAGCGGGCAGGCCCGTCCCGGTGTCGGCCATGGCTCTACGTTCGTTCCGATAAGCCAAGGCAGTCTCATAGCGATGATGGCCGTCGGCGATAATCAGTTTCCGGTCCCGCATCTGTTCCTGCACGGCGGCGATGACCGAGGCGTCAGAAATCTTCCATACGCGATGTACCACGTCGTACTCGTCGGTGACCTCGATGTCGGCGTCGGTGGCAGCCGCGGAATCGAGCCGGGCGTCTACCTTGCCTGCCCCGCTGTACAGCATGAAGATTTGACCAAAGTGGGCTCGATTCACCCGCAACAGCTCGAGCCGGTCGGCCTTCGGTTTGGCTAGCGTCTGCTCGTGCCGGAACACCACCCTGGCGGAATATTCCTCGATCCGGCCGAGCGCGATGAAGCCCCGCCGCTCGCCCTGCGACGAGCCTCCCGGAACGTGTCCTGGTGCGCCTGCCGGCATCAGGAACGTCTGGGAATAGCGGTAGATCGAAGGCTCGGGATCCCGCAGCAAAATTCCCGTCTGGCGCCAGTTTTGGAACGATGCCGCCGATCGCGTGTAGACGTTCTCGGCCTCGCCGTCTCCCGGCAGGCGTTTTCCGAGAATAATCCGGACCAGATTATAAGGACTAGCCTGATAGTAGCGTTCCTGTAAGGCGGGGGTGATTTTGTCGTAGGGCTGGGTCACAACCTGCTGGACGGGGACGTGTTCAGGGTCGTAGCGCCAGGCTCGGAACGGGGAGATGATTGCCATAAGGGGAACGCAGAATTGTAGCAGGGATGCTGAAGTGGAGAGCCGGGCACCCTCGGCCGGCTGGAGGGGCGAGACATATGTCGATCCAGTAGCAAAAGTTTGCAGATTCGGAGGCTACCCGATCGCTCTGCGCCGAATCCAAAGGTTCGCGACAAAAAATTGACAACAGTTTTTCAGGATTGTGCTAGTATCCGGCTTAGAAAGTGATTCTGATAGCCCGCCTTGTGGGATGCGGGTTCTCTCCCTCCGAGGCGCGAAAACGCGCTGATTGAAGTAGGGCCTATGTGGTACGCCAAACGGTTCTCGGCTCGCCTCTCCCTCGCCGTTCTTCTGGTCCTTGCTGTGTTCGGCTCCCACCCGCTTCTTGGCCAGACTTTGACTGAGGACGTGCACATCCAGCCCCGCGTCCAGCCGCCGGCTCCGAAAGTGCCCGAGCTTGATCCAGCCTTCAACACCCATACCAAGCCTTACAGGAAAGACGTGGAGTTGGTGCTCGTGCCGGTGACCATCACCGACCCCTTAAACCGGCTCGTCACCGGCCTCGACCGCGAGAACTTCAATCTTTTCGAAGGCAAAGACCGGCAGGAGATCAAAACCTTCTCCAGCGAAGACGCTCCGGTTTCAATCGGCGTGATCTTCGACATGAGCGGCAGCATGAGCAGCAAGATCGAACGTGCCCGCGAGGCGGTGATCGAGTTCTTTAAAACCGCCAACCCGCAAGACGAATTCTTCATGATCACCTTTGCCGATAAGCCGCAGGAGATCGCCGATTTCACCAGTTCCGTGGATGACATTCAGGGCAGGCTCATTTACACGGTTCCCGGGGGCCGCACCGCCCTGCTGGATGCCATCTACCTCGGCGTCACCAAAATGCGCCAGGCCAAGTATCCGAAGAAGGCCTTGCTGATCATCTCCGACGGCGGCGACAACCACAGCCGCTATACCGAAGGCGAGATCCGTTCCATGGTCAAAGAGGCCGACGTTCTCATCTACGCCATCGGCATCTACGATCATTATTTTCCCACCGAAGAAGAACGGCTCGGACCCACCCTGTTGAGCGACGTCACCGAACTGACCGGTGGCCGGGCTTTTACCATTGATAACCCGAACGACCTGGCGGACGTTTCCACAAAAATTGGCATTGAGTTGCGCAACCAATATGTCATCGGATACCGTCCAAAGAACCCAGTGCGCGATGGCAAATGGCGTAAAATAAAAGTTAAGTTGTTACCGCCAAAAGGACTGCCGCCGCTGAAGGTCTACGCCAAAACGGGTTACTATGCGCCGACCGAATAACGTTGCTGTACTGGTTTTCCTCCTCCTGACAACCCTGTTCATGGCTGGCCCTCACGCGCAAGCGGGGGCTCCGAACCCGCCGCCTTCCGCTCCGGTTGCGAGTTCCCAGTCGCCTGCGAGTTCGCCGGCGTCGCCATCCCCTGCGGCCAGCGCCGCTCAGGGTCCGGATTCCACCGACACCGGCACCTTCGTGTTCCGCAAGCAGGTCGAAGAAGTCGTGCTGCACGCCACCGTCATCGACGACAAGCAACGCATCGTGACCAACCTGGATAAGGGCGACTTCAACGTCTTTGAGGATGGGCATCCCCAAACCATCACCTCATTCCGCCACGAAGACATTCCCGTCGCCATGGGCATCGTGGTCGACAACTCCGGTTCCATGCGCGAGAAGCGGCAAAAAGTCAACGCTGCGGCACTGAATCTCGTGCGGTCTTCCAACCAAGACGACGAGGTGTTCGTCGTCAACTTCAACGACGAGTACTACCTCGACCAGGATTTCACTTCCAACATCAAAAAGCTGAAAGAAGGCCTGGAAAAGATCGAGGCGCGCGGTGGCACCGCGCTCTACGATGCCGTCGTAGCTTCCGCCGAACACCTGAAAAAGGAGGCGAAGCTCGACAAGAAAGTCATTTTTGTAGTTACCGACGGAGACGACAACGAGAGTCAGGAAACTCTGGAGCAGGCAGTCCGGCATCTTCAGGCCGACGGTGGACCCACCGTTTATTCCATCGGCATTCTGGAGAAGGAAGAGCACCCGAAACACGCCAAGCGCGCCCTGCAAATCATGTCCGAGAGAACCGGCGGGATCGCGTTCTTTCCCAAGACGCTCGACGAAGTTGATGCCATCAGCCGTGAGGTGGCCCACGATATTCGCAGCCAGTACACCATCGGCTACAAACCGACGACGCCGAAAAACCAGGGCGGCTATCGTCAAGTGAGAGTGGACGCCCGTTCCCGCAACTACGGCAAACTCACGGTCCGCACCAAGAGCGGGTACTACGCCGGAGCCGAGCCCGCTTCCGGGGCGCAGTAGGCAATCGTCCCATTGCCTTTATGAAATATTCGTTCTCGGCAATTCGCGACGACCAGATTCCGCGCTGCCCGGTTGCGCTCCTCCAACACGTCCTCGATACGTACGCCAGCGAGACGAACAAAGTGATTTCTGTCTGGGCGAACTTTGCCGACTCCGAGCTTGACTACCGCCCGCATCCGAGCTCGACCTCGGTCGCCGGCATCATGAAGCACCAACTGCTGTCCGAGCGGCGATTCTTTGCCGAATTTCTCGGGGTGCCGGAAGTTGCAGCCGAACAAGTCTTGCCCCAGAGTCTATCGGTTGAGGAGTTGAATAAGAGAATGCTGGAGCTGGCCTTGCCGCGGCTGGGATTCATGGCGGAACGCGATGAGGACTGGTGGCGGACGGTGGTTCCTTTCTTCGATACCCGCCGGGAACGGATCTGGATCTTCTGGCGGCGCGTGTTGCACACGGCCCACCACCGGACGCAGTTGACCGTCTATTTGCGCTTGCTGGGAAAGCCGGTCCCTGCGACGTACGGGCCGACGGCGGACGTCAGTTGGCAAGGCGCCGATCCGACCACGACCGTCGAGGCTGCCGGGCGCTCCGGCATGACGACTCGCGATTGACGCTGGCGGCTCGCGTTCCTTACTCTGTAGGGTGCCCACATCGACCTCGAACTCCCGGCTGCGCGTCAGCGACGACATCACGAAGCTGGTTGGCGAAACCCCAATGCTGCAACTGAAGAAGCTGGCCCCGGCCGGCTCCGCCGCCATTTTTGCCAAGCTTGAATTTCTAAATCCCGGAGGCAGCGTGAAAGACCGCGCTGCCATTGGCTTGATCGCTCGCGCCGAGCAAGAAGGCAAGCTGCTGCCCGGCGGCACCATCATCGAAGCCACCGCCGGAAACACCGGCATCGGCCTCGCCCTGATCGGCGTGAATCGCGGATACAAAGTGCGACTGTTCGTGCCGGAGAAGTTTTCCGAGGAAAAAGTCATCATCATGCGAGCCTTCGGCGCCGAGGTGGTTCGCACGCCGGATGCCGAAGGCATGCAGGGCGCAATCCATCGCGCAAGAGACCTGGCCGCATCCGATCCTTCCGCCTTTCTGGCCGCGCAGTTCGACAATCCCGCCAACACCGACTATCACTACGAAACCACGGCCCGCGAAATCTTCGAACAGATGGACGGGCGCGTCGATGCCATCACGATCGGCTGCGGCACCGCCGGAACATTCACTGGCGTGGCCCGCTATCTGAAAGAACGGATTGCCAAGGTCCATGCGGTGGCGGTGGAGACACAAGGGTCGGTTCTCGGAGGAGGCAAGCCCGGCACGCACAAGGTTGAGGGTATAGGAAACAGTTTTATCCCCGGAAATTTCGACCGCTCGGTCTGCGACGAAGTCATGATGGTGACCGACGAGCAGGCCTTCGGCATGGTGAAGGAAATGGCCGCCCGCGAAGGCGTGCTAGGCGGATCAAGCTCCGGCGCCAACGTTTATGCCGCAATAGAAATCGCCAAGCGTCTCGGCGCAGGGAAGCGCGTAGTAACCATGATTCCCGATTCGGCCGAACGCTATCTATCCAAGAAGATTTTCGAAGGCGGAATCTAGTGCCGCGCCCCACAAATTTCTGCCATAAGTTAGAGCCCGTGTTGAAAGTAAGATTCGTATCAGGGCATGCCTTCAGGCATGCCGCAGGTGCCGTATGAAGAATGTGCCTTTAGGCGCTAGCTTTGGGCGCGCGAGTTTCACCACGGGCTGTTAACCTTCAGGAAATCTGTACGGTTGTGTCATTCACGGACCTTGAACTTCGCGACGATCGCCGTTATGTCGTCGTGCTGTTCCTGAGAGCCGAAGCGCCGAACCTCATCCACGATTGCAGCCAGCAAAGCCTGGCACGGCAGTTCCCGATGTTGCCGCAGCGCTTCAATCACAGACCGCTCGCCAAATTCTTCTCCTCGATCGTTACTGGCTTCGGTGACGCCATCCGTGTAGAGTGCAAGCACGTCGCCGGGAAAGAGCTCTTGCTCCCGTATGGAGCAATCCCAGTCCTTGAAGAGCCCCAGCAGCGTGCTGGTCGATCCAAGCTGCTCAACCTTGCCGTCTCTTCTCAACAAAAGGCCCGACAAATGTCCGCAATTGGCGTAGCGCAATCGCCGCGTCGTGTCGTCGTACTCGGCATAAAAAAGCGATGCGTAGGCACTGTCGCTGGTGTTGTCATAGAACAGGCGGTTCACTGACCGGAGCAAAGCCTGAGGCTCATCGAGGGCCAATGACGACTGGCTCCGCAGGCTGGCCTGCAAATTCGCCATCAGCAGCGCGGCGGCGATCCCCTTGCCGGAAACGTCGCCGATGATCAGCGCCAGCCGCTCGGGTCCGAGATTCAGAAAGTCGAAGTAGTCGCCTCCTACTTGCCGCGCCTGCAGGCAGATCCCTGCATAGTCCACGGTCTTAAACTGCGGCCGAATCTGCGGAAACAACCGCGCCTGCACTTGCTTGGCGATTTCCAGTTCCTGGGCGGCACGTCGTTCGGCTTCGAGTCTTTCCGCGTGCGCCCGCCGCCGCAATTCCAGGCTTCGCTTCACCTCATCGAACCCTTCCAGCCCAAACGCATTCCCGTCCGGATCCTCGAAGCGTGTATAGGTTCCGCCCCACCCCGGCGTCTCCGGCGCAAATAAGAACCGAACCCCGCGTTCACTCCATTCTCTGTACGTGGCCTGAACATCTTCCGTCATAAAAAGCACCCAGCGGTAGCCGCCAATCAGCTTGTATTCGGGCCGGTCGGGCTTGGGCTCAACCAGCGCAAGATTGGCGCTGCCGTCCGGAGGCGCCACTTCAATCCAACGGACGCCCGTGGGAAGGACCTGTTCTGTGATCAGTTCGAAGCCTAGTAGGTCGACGTAGAACCGCTTGCTCACATCCAGATCGCGGACGAACACGACGATGTCCTGTATGCACAGGTAGGGCTCTTCGCGTCCCGGGCGAAGCACGGTCCGGTTCGCCCAGGAGAGGAAGGGGTCGCTAGCCATCGGCGTAATTATAGTGCGCAGCCAAACACTCAGCAGATGTTCGGGGCCGCAAGCTGTTCAGCCGTGCGACCAGGGGCCAGTCAAGATATGGGCATGCTTTGTTGTCATCCTGAAATCCTGCGAAAGACAGGGGTCCCGGAGGGACCACCGAGAATAGCCCGCCAGTTCACTGGCGGGTTGGGAAGGGGAGACAATGGGAAGTGCCGTAGGCACGACTGAGTCGTACCGGCATCATTGCATTTCAGTCGTCCCTAACGGAGTCTGTGTCGTAGCTTGAGGTCAATCGAAAAAGTAGACCACGACGATGCACGAGCCGCGAAGCGGCGGAATAGGAAAGCCCGGCACGGCAGTGCCGGGTAGGCAGAAGGGAACCAATCGAGTCCCGCAAGGGACGGCATTCGGGCTACGACCCGGGCTGATTGCAGGGGCAATGAGTGTAATCGCGAGTGGGTGTTGAAAAAGTCACCTCGATTAGCAGGATGAGATTCAGCAGAAGCATGGTAGAAGAAAGCATCCGCCATGCTCGGTTTGATCCTGATCCTCGGAGGCCTGCTAATCATGATGGGGCAACAC
>JBAVVP010000055.1:0-2708 GCA_049697355.1 Terriglobales bacterium | reverse complement strand
CAGCGTGGCCAGCAGTCCAATCCGAGCATCCGCTGAGGTAACTGTTCTCGCCATGAAGGTACGGGATATCATCAAGTTTTGAAGGCGAAGGAGGGACGGGCGTCTCGCCCGTCCGGGCCGGGCGGGGACGCCCGGCGCTCCACCGTTCGAGGCAATTAAAATCGGTGATGGCTTCTAACTCCAAACACGTTCGTCGTCCAATGCTGGCCTGCGAAATTGCGGCCGACCGTGTTCTCGCGGGCCGTGCCGCCGACACGGGGCGGATGGTGGAAATCGCATCGGCGCGGGAACTAGCGCCCGGCACCGTGGTACCCGATTTGATGGAAGCGAATCTGCTCGACGGGAGGGCGGTGCGGCAAGCGATTGAAAGCGCGCTCGGCGGCGTTGGCGGGCGGTCGCACGACGTGATCGCGATTCTTCCCGACACGGCGGTGCGGGTGGTGCTGCTGGATTTCGAAACCCTCCCCACCAAGCGGGAGGAAGCCGAGGCGGTGGTCCGCTTCCGGCTGAAAAAGTCGTTGCCTTTCGACCCCGACGATGCCCGCGTCTCGTACCATGCGCAGACGACGGGTAAGGGCGTACGAGCAGTGGCCGCCGTGGTGCTGAAAACAGTGCTTGAGGAATATGAGTCGGCGTTTCGCGACGCGGGCTACAACCCGGGCATGGTCATGCCGTCGATGCTGGCCGCGCTGGGAGCGGCGGACGCGGAACGGCCAACCCTGGTGGTCAAGGTGGACGCACGCACCATCAGCATTGCGATTCTCGATCAGGAACAACTGCTGCTGTTCCGGACGCTCGAAAATGTGCGGGGCGTGACCATCACAGGCGATCAACTGGCGGAGGAAGTCTATCCCTCGGTGGTGTTTTTCCAGGACACCTACAACCTGAACATCGAGCGTGTGTATGTGGCGGGGCTGGCGGAAGTGGGCGGCGCCGCGCCGGCGCTGAAGAACCAGTCCGGAGCCCAGGTTGAGGAACTGGTGGCGGCGTCGCAGATTGGCTCGACCACGGGAGCAGTCCCGCGCTGGCGCATGGCGGGAGTGGTGGGAGCGCTGATTTCGTAAAGCAGCTGCTAGCTACTAGCTTCTAGCTGCTGGCAGGCCGGAGACTTACGGTGCAGCTGAGGCCGCACCCTTGCAAAGCGAGATCATGAATCGGACTTTTTCCGCAGCCTGATAGCAATCGGTCTGCTCGCTAGAAGTTAGTAGCCAGAGGCTAGGAGCTAGAAGCTATATGCGTCTCGACATCAATCTCGCGACCCGGCCCTATGAAGACGCCCGTGAATTCTGGCAGCGCTGGGGATTGGGCGTGGGCCTGCTGGGCGTGTTGACTCTGGCTCTTCTGGTGGTGGCGGCGCGCGGCTGGACCCACGCGGGAAGAGATCGCCAAAACATTGCGCAACTGCAGCAACGGATCGCGGAGCGCGACCAGGAACGGGCGCAGGATCAGGCCATACTCGACCTGGCCGTCAACCGCAGCACGCGGGACCAGTCGCAGTTCCTGAATGGACTGATTCAACGCAAGGCATTTTCCTGGACGCGCGTGTTCGAAGATTTGGAGCGGGTGATGCCGCCGAACCTGCATGTGGTCTCGCTCAAGCCGGAGTTGAACGATCGGAATCAGATGCAGTTGGACATGAAAGTTGCTGGCGACACGCGCTCCGCGGCCATTGAACTCGTCCATCGCATGGAGGGCTCCAGGCATTTTCAGGGAGCGCAACTGGTGCAGGAGGGTCAAGGCCTGGAGCCGGGAGCGCCCGTATCCGCTACGGTGATCTCGATCTACGTTCCGGGCTTGACGGAGGGGAGCGGAAAGTAATGCCGGACTTAGGGAATTCGCGGCGCAAGTTGAAGATTGCGATTGGGGCGATGTTGGCGGCCGATCTGGTTGCGGTGGCGGTTCTGTTCTCGCCGCTGGTGGGTTCGGCGGATTCGCGGAAGCTGCAATTGAACCTGTTGCGCGCGGAATTGACCAGGAAGACCCACGAGGTCGAACCCCTGCGTGGCATGGACAAGAAGATCGTGCTGGCGAGGAAACAGATTGGCGGGTTTTACCAGGAGCGTTTTGCCGCGCAGGATTCCGATCTGCTCAACGAACTGGGGAAACTGGCGGCGGCGAATGGCGTCCACATGCAACAGGCGAAATATAAGGAAGAGGATACGGAGATCTCCGGTGTGATTCCGGTCGACATCGAGGGAAGTTTTTCCGGAGACTACTTGCACCTGGTGCGGTTCATCAACGCGCTGGAACGGTCGAAGCTTTTTTTTGCGGTGGACAGCGTGGATCTCGCGGGCGAAAGCACGGGAGCGGTCAAGCTGGAAATCACGATGCACAGTTATCTGCGGTTGGGTGCCTGAGTGAACCTGGGAATCGAAAATCGGAAGCAAGTCATAGGGCTGGCCGTGTTGGGCGGGTTGGCGCTGCTGATGCTGGGGCGCGCTCTGTGGCCCTCGTTGCCGGAAGTGGCGCCGGTTACAGGATCGACGGCCACGGCTGGGGGCCGGGCCGGCATGCGGCGCACGGCTTCGGGAAAAATGGTTCCCCTGTTGGAACCGCGGCTGGATCCTACGCTCGACCTGAACCTGCTCAGCCAAAGCGAGGAGATTAAGTACGCGGGCAACGGAAGAAATATTTTTGTCGCTGGATCTTTGCCCATCGAAAAGCCGAAGAAAAACGGTACGACCGACGCGCAGGCAGCCCTTCACCAG
>JBAVVP010000054.1:0-17710 GCA_049697355.1 Terriglobales bacterium | reverse complement strand
GGTTAGTATGCTACACCCGCATCAGCACCCGCACGCGGTCACGCCCATCACGAACTTTCAATGACTTGGCAGTCCTTCGGAGCACTCTTAAGTTGTTGGTTTTATTGGATAGGACAGATTTGGGAAGCTGGCGTTCTACCGCTGAACTACTCCCGCTCAACTTCGTTAGAGTACCATTCCAGCCTATCCAAAACAACGGTTCCAGAGAACGGGTCCCGCTGTGTACTGCGGGATAAATCGTAACCAACAGGGGACACCCTTCGACTCCGCCCAGGGCAGGCTCCGGTTCACAGGGGAACCTCGCTCGTTGCACCTATGAAATCACTGCGCTCCCTGGGATGCAATGTTTTATCGCTGCGCGGTTGGGCCTGGGATCGTGGAGTGATCGGGACTCGCCTTGTCTTGCGGCGCCTGATCTGGAGTCTTGTTTGGAGCGAGAGGCGTAATGGGCGCAAGCTGCGGCGGGTTCGACCCCGGCAGTAGAACTGATGGAGTGGCAAACAGCGGGTCGGACAGCGAATCGGGCGCCGGCTGCGGTTGCGAGGGCCGGATTCCTTCGGCCTCCACGATCGACCATCGCCAATCTTCATCGGGGCCGGGAGTGATGCCGATATTCTCGTGAAACGCGGTGGTGCTGAAGGGCTTAGCCTCGGCTTTGAGGTGATAGAGGAGCGTGACGTCGGAACGCCGCTCGACGACAATGGGCGCGATGCCCTCGGCAGCGGGAATCACACGCGCCCGTGCCGCCACCTCGGCATTTTCTCCGGGCTTACGTTCGAGCGTGAGGCCTACCGTAATTTCGCGCAGATCCCAGTCGGTTCCATTGAATACTTCCAACTGCAGACTCTCATCCTGGATCGATCCGGGACCGTCGATCTTGAGCAACTCGGTCAGTGGCAAATCTTCTATGAGGACGGGCTTGATCAGTAGCGCGCTGGCGCGAGCGTTGAACGAGAGACTGCAGGTTACATCCGGTGACGATACTTTGAGGGTATTGCCGGAGGGGTCAATCGAAAAGACGGTCTTGTCCGATTTGACTGGCCTTGCCTTCTTGGCGTCGTCCATGACCTGGGCGAGGTTGTCGTTGTCGATCACGCTGCGGGCCGCGTCCGGCGTTGCTTGAGGCTGCTGCTGTGCCTTGTTTCTGCGCTGGTCCCGCGCAAAGTCGCCGAGCGACGGGGCATCCTCTTGCGCCGACGCAGCAAAAGGGCAGAGCAACGCCAAGAGCAGCGCGACGGAAGCCAGCAGCGGCGAAGTGGGAAATCTGGATCGCATGATTTCGGTCGTTGAGCGGTATGTTTTGAGTGACACCACGCCCAGCGGGTCTACAAGGAAAGTTTAGGCGAGATGGGATGGAAAAGAAGTTACCGAAGGGACACGGTGGTGCTAGCACTTCCGGGATTGGCAAACGGATAGGGCTAGGACATGGACGCGCTCAGATCGAAGCGCCGCGCAACGGGGCGCGTCCATGCCCTTTTGACCCAGTGACGCTTACAGCAGGCCAGAGGTACGAAAACGGGAGACCGGATCGGTTACTTGCATCGATTGACGCTTAAAAACCCAGCGCGCCACCGCAATTCCCAATGCCGCATAAGCCAGATGCCAGAGTTTCATGATCGCTCCCCACGCCGGACCTTTATCGGGGAGAGACTACGAAGGTCCCGTCGTGAATTAACCCTACCGCTGCTCTATCGGCAGGTCTAGGCCACGAAGGTGCTAGGAGATCGCACAAAAGTACTGGTTAGTAACCAGGCGAGGTAATCAACGAGCGCCGATGGTAGCGGACGCTCGGCCCGCCCCCACCGGCTGGACGTTTACCAGCGTGAAGCGACTTTGGCCCTCACGTTAGCCAACAGCGGGGCTGGCAGCGACGCATACCCTTCCTGAGCGACAACTTGCTGACCGCTACTGAGCATCCAATTCAACCACTCGGCCAAGGCTCTCGTGCGCGGCGTTTCGGACGAATCCGTTCGCAGATAGAGCCAGCTGAAACTGGTAATGGGGTATGACTCCGCACCCGGTGCGTTGATCAAGGACATCGACAATCGATCGAAGCCCGGGGCTTCGACGGCCCGGCAGGCGGCGCTGATGGTTTTCCTGGAGGCCGTCACAAAGCGCCCTGCCGGGTTCAGTATCGCGGCTTGAGCAATGTTCATTTTGGCAGCATATTGTGCCTCGACATATCCAATCGAACCCGGTTCTGCTCGCACCCTATCCGCCATGTCGAAACTTCGTTCCGCGGCTGAGCCCACGGGCCACGCTGGAGAAGGGCTGGTTCCTATCTGTGCCTTAAAGCGAACGCTGCTCTTGGAAAGAAACTCACTGAACACGTAGTTCGACCCCTTGCCGGCTGGCCGGTAGATGACCTTGATCGGCAGATCGGGCAACGAGAGCTGCGGATTCAGCTGGGCAATGGAGGCGGAGTTCCACGTCCTTATTCGTCCAAGAAAAATCTCCGCTAGCACGGCGCCGGACAAGCGCAGCTCCCCTTCCACGCCCGGCAGATTGTAGATGGGAACGATCGCGATCAAGATCGTCGGCACCTCAATCAGCCCACCGTCAGCACGCTGTTTTGCCGTCAAAGGAGCCTCTCCGGCGCCGAAGTCGCCAACTCCACGCGAGACTTCCGAGATGCTTTCGCTGGTGCCGACCGGAAGGTAACGCATCTGGAGAGCCGGGTTGCGTTTGTTGTACTCCTCGCTCCATTTGAAAAAGAGCGGGGCCGGAACCGTCGATCCCGATCCCACCAGGACCACGGTATCTTGCGCACAGCAGTGTGGCGAGCCCGCGCCAACCACTAACGCCAAGAGCAGACACATCCGCGGAATGGTGCTCCACGTAACGGTTGGCTGCGACCACGCGACGCTGATGGGCATTGCCCCTCCTAAACTTGCACTGTCATGGCAATGCTAAGTGGGCGAGTCCGGTTCACTCAACGCCGGGAAAGACCTTCCAGCACATCTGTAATATCTTCGTTCCCAAAGTAGAACGTGTGCGGTTTCGGGAGGCGCGGCGGCGCCTGAGATGATGGAGTCGCTGAACGGCGGCCGACTGCTGCATCGCAACCGGTGTCCGCTAGCTAATTGCGGCCGCGTTCGATCCAGCCGCCGCCGACAACCGTGTCGCCGTCGTAAAACACAGCGGCTTGGCCCGGAGTGATCGCGCGTTGCGGGTCATCAAAGGTTACGCGAATTTCGTCCGGCCCAGCAGATTCAATCACGGCCGGCGCGGGCTGATGCTTGTGGCGGATCTTCACCGCAACACGCATAGGCTCCCGCAGGTCGGCCGTCGAAATCAGGTTCGTGCGGCGAGCGAGCAGAGTGCGCGAGTAAAGCGCCTCGTCCTTGCCGACCACAACTTGCCGTGTGTCATTATTGATTTGGATCACGTACAGCGGCGATCCGGTGGCCAGGCCAAGTCCCTTGCGCTGACCGACGGTAAAATTGTGAACGCCCGAGTGCTCCCCGACCACCTTGCCGTCGCTGGTAACCATTTCGCCGGCGATTTCGGTTGGGCCATTTCCCTGCTCTTCGAGATAGGCTTCAAGAAAACGCTTGTAGTCGCCTCCGGGAACAAAACAGATTTCCTGCGAGTCGGGCTTTTCGGCGATCACCAAGTTGTGCCTGCGGGCCAGGTCGCGCACTTCGGGTTTGGTCATGCCGCCGAGCGGGAACAGCGTACGGCTCAGCTGCTCCTGCGTCAGACCGAAGAGAAAGTAAGTCTGGTCTTTGGACTTGTCGGCCGGACGCTTCAGCAGCCAGCGGGCGCGTGGCTCGTCGAAGACGACCTGGGCATAGTGGCCGGTGGCAATCTTATCGGCGCCAACCTGCCGCGCCACAATAAGAAGCTGATCAAACTTCAAGTGATTATTGCAGAGACTGCAGGGGATGGGCGTGCGTCCGGCCAGATACTCCTCGACGAACGGACGAACCACATCGCGCTCAAAACGCTCTTCGTGATTGACCACGTAGTACGGTATGCCCAGCGTCTCGGCCACGCGGCGGGCATCGTAGACATCGTCGATCGAACAGCAGCGGCCCTGAACCGATTCGGGCATGCCTTCGTGTCCAGCGAGACGGCGCTGGTTCCACAGCTGCATGGTCAGGCCGATGACGTTGCGCCCTTCGGCGCGCAGCATGGCCGCAACGGCCGAGGAGTCGACTCCTCCCGACATGGCAACGGCGATGGTTTCGGAATGCAGCATTTAGCACTTAGTAGTTAGCAATTAGCTCAAACCCAGCGCAAGTTTATCTCGCGAGTTTCCGGGACACCACGTCGGCGCCGGCCCACACCGGCGACAACTCCCGCAACCGCCCCACCGTTTCCGGAATCAAGTCCAGCGCGAAGTCTAAATCCTCCGCTGCATTTTGTCTCCCAAGGCTAAACCGGATGCTGGCCTTGGCGCGGTCGGGACGCAGGCCCATCGCGGTCAACACGTGCGACGGTTCGATGGCTCCGGAAGAGCACGCCGCGCCGGTCGAGACTGCCAGCCCCTTCAAGTCCAGCGCGATGACCAGCGCCTCGCCTTCGATGCCATCGAAATAAATGTTGGTCGTATTCGGCACGCGCGGCGCGCCTTGGCCGTTTAAGCCCGTGGCGTCGATCTCGAGCAGTTCCCTTTCCAGTTGGTCACGCGACGCCGCCATTTTCAAATCGTCGCCGCGTTCCAAGCCAGCACGGGCTAACTCGGCCGCCTTGCCTAATCCCACGATGCCCGGGACGTTCTCCGTCCCGGCGCGGCGCGAGCGTTCGTGGCTGCCGCCATAGAGCATCGGCTCCAGCTGAGTTCCCTTCCGGACGTACAGCGCGCCCACCCCCTGTGGCGCGTGAAGCTTGTGGCCGGAGACGGTCAGCAGATCGCACCCGACTTGGTTGACATCGATCGCGATCTTTCCCGCTGCCTGCACGGCGTCGGTGTGGAAGTAAATGTCGGCTTCGGCGGCAATCTGTCCAATCTCCGCCACGGGTTCGACAACGCCGGTTTCGTTGTTGGCGAACATGATCGTGATCAGCTTCGTGTTTGGGCGAATTGCGCGCTTCACATCCGCCACGTCGACCAATCCGCGGCGATCCACGGGAATGTAGGTGACCTCGCAACCCTGAGCGGCCAAGTGCTTGCAGGCGTTCAGCACCGCGTGATGTTCAATGGTCGAGGTGACGATATGGTCGCCCGGCCGCACCAGGCCACCGCTCGTCAGACCAAAGACGGCAAGATTGTCGGCCTCGGTGCCGCCGCTGGTAAACACGACCTCGGAGGCGCGGCAGCCCAGCAGCGCGGCAACGGATTCGCGGGCGCGCTCGACGGCGGCCCGCGTCTCCTGCCCATGATGGTGGATGGAGGACGCGTTGCCAAAGTGCTCGCCAAAGTAAGGCCGCATGGCCTCCAGTACCTCGGGGAGCACCTGAGTCGTAGCGTTGTTATCGAGATAGACCCGGCGCATTGTTTCTATTGTACCGATGCTACGGGAGCTTGACAGGGTGTGCGAGGGGCTGACAGCCGCTCGCCGCGAACAGCAGTGCGGAAGCAGGCACCGGTTGACGTTTACTCACAGTTGCCGTCTCACCCTTGGCCGGGAAGGATGCGCGGCGTAAACTGAGCGGTGCGTTTTTGGCCGCTAGACGCTGTGCGCCTCTGGCAGAATCCCAGAAATGATTCGGAGAAATTCATGAAGAAAAGAATGCTTATTTTCGGTCTGATCCTTGCTTTGGCGACGCCTCTGGCCCTAGCCGACGAGGGTATGTGGTTATACAACGCGTTCCCGAAAGATCGCGTGCAGAAGCAATACGGATTTCTGGCGACGCAGGAATGGCTGGACCACCTGCAGTTGTCATCGGTGCGCTTTAACAATGGAGGCTCAGGTTCTTTCGTCTCGGCCGACGGCCTGGCATTCACCAATCATCATGTGGGCGCCGACTGCATCGGGAAATTGAGCTCCTCCGGCACGGATTACATGAAGACCGGCTTTTACGCTAAAACCCAAGCGGAGGAAGCTAAATGTCCAGACCTGGAACTGAACGTGCTGACCGGCATCGAGGACGTCACTGCCAAGATCAAAGCCGCTGCCACCCCAGCCATGTCGGCGGCCGACGCCGGCCAGGCACAGCGCTCCGCCATGAGTGCCATCGAAAAGGATTGCGCAACTTCTACCGGAATGCGTTGCGATGTGGTCACGCTCTATTCGGGCGAAGTTTACAACCTCTATAAATATAAGAAGTACACCGATGTGCGTCTGGTGTTTGCGCCGGAATTTGATGCGGCGTTTTTTGGCGGCGATCCTGACAACTTCACCTATCCGCGCTATGACCTGGACATCACTTTCTTTCGTATCTACGAGAACGACAAACCCGTCCATCTCGACCACTACCTGCAATGGTCAAAAGCCGGCGTGAAAGATGGCGATCTGATTTTCGTTTCCGGCAATCCCGGAGGCACGGACCGCCTGAAGACAATGGCGCAATTGCTGTATCTGAAGAACGTGGATTATCCATCGCGCCTGGCCAACTACAAACGGCGAATCGACATGTTCCAGAAATTCAGCGCGGAGTCGCCGGAGAACGCGCGCATTGCGCAAGAAGACATCTTCCTGTACCAGAATTCGCAAAAAGCCATTCAGGGCGAATACGAAGGGCTGCAGGATCTGGCCATGATGTCGCAGATGGACGTGGCAGAGCACGAGCGAGAAAAAGCATACATGGACAAACATCCGGGCGAGCCCAATCCGTGGCAAGAGATTTCGAACGCTATGAAGACGAATCGCGAGATTTACGACCCCCTGACGTACGTCGAGCGGATGCGGGGGTTCCCCACGGATCTGTCGATGTACGCGCGGCAACTTGTCCGTGCCGCGGAGGAAAAACCGAAACCGAACGGCGACCGGTTGCGCGAGTATCGCGATTCCGCCCTGCCCTCGCTGGAACAGGGACTGTTCAGCACGGCTCCAATCTACAAGAATCTCGAGACCGCGACTTTGGCCCTTGCCCTGACCCAGATGCGGGAAGCGCTGGGACCTGAGGATCCAGCAGTAAAAGCGTCGTTAAACGGCAAGTCGCCGGAAGAAGCCGCCAAGGCGCTGATCGGCGGCACCAAGTTGGACGATGTCGCGCTACGCAAGGAACTGTACGCGGGTGGGAAGGCGGCAGTGGATGCGAGTACGGATCCGCTGATCGTCCTGATGCGCAACGTCGATCCCGAGGCGCGGGCTGTCCGCAAGCGCTTCGACGACGAGGTCGATGCGGTGGTACGGCGCGACGGCGCGACTATCGCCCGGGCGCGGTTTGCCCAAACCGGCTTCACTCAGCCTCCGGATGCGACCTTCACGCTGCGCCTCAGTTATGGCACGGTCAAAGGGTATGAAGAGAACGGAAAGAAGATTCCTTACTTCACCACCATCGCCGGCGCGTTTCAACATTCCGAGGAGCATGGCAACAAGCCTCCATACAATCTGGGCGTCAGCTGGCCGAAGATGAAGTCGAAACTGAAGCTGGATACGCCGCTGAATTTTGTATCCACCGCGGATATTATCGGCGGCAACTCGGGGAGCCCAACCGTGAACCGGGCGGGCGAAGTGGTGGGAATTATCTTCGACGGCAATATCCAGTCGCTGGTTTTGAATTTTTACTATGACGATCGCCAAGCGCGCGCCGTATCCGTCGACTCGCGCGGCATCATCGAAGCGCTGCGCAAGATCTACGGCGCCGATGCTCTGGCTAACGAACTGACCGGCACGAAAGCCGCGGCCAAGGCGGCAGGCGAATAGAAACGTAACATTGTGTAGTGACGGGGCGGAGCCTGTCCTGAGCGGAGCCGAAGGACCCCGTCTCGGCGGGGCGAAGCCCCGCCACCACACGAGCTAGCCCCGTTGTTATTCCGGCCAGAGCGAGGCCGCAGTCTTGCTCAAGATCTGCTCGCGCATCGATGCGCCAATGGGCAGAGCTTTGAATTCCTCAAGATTCCGTTTGACGTCTGGAACGCCCGGGCCCGGCCAATCGGTGCCAAACAGCGTTTTGTGGGCAATCCCTTCGAGCCGCGGAAAATACTTCAGCAGCGTTTTCGGAGGAATGCCGCTGATGTCGAGGTACACGTTGGCATGCCGCCGGATTAGAAAAAACGCAGTGTCCATCCAGAGTGGGCGCCCGCCGTGTGCCAGCAGGATCTTGAGCTTGGGGAAATCGACCGCGACATCGTCAACGTAGATCGGATCTCCATACTTGTTGCGCGCGCCGGGGAAGATCGATGTCCCGGTGTGAAACATGACTGGGATTCCATTGGCCTCGGCGGCGCGGTAGATGATTTCGAGCTCCTTCACTCCGTGCAGATAATCGTTCGGAAACAAGAGCTGGTGCGACGGGTGCATCTTGATCATGCGCAGGCCGAGACGCAGGATATGTTCGACATCGGCCATGATGTTGGTAGTGTGCCGCGGATGCAGGCTGCCACAGGAGATCAGGCGCCTGGGATCGTGCCGGGTGTAGTCGGCGACGAACTGATTGACCTCGGGCGTAAAGCCGATCACTTCCGGTGCCACGTAGTTAATCAACACCGCACGGTCAACGCCGCAACCATCCAGATACTTCAGGAAGGCCTGGGGCGAACGGCAATACTCCGCGATCTCATCGAAATTGGCGCGCTTGCGCTTCATCAGTTCGAGCGCATGTGGCTTGAAGAGTTCGAGCGGCGCGATGTGGATGTGGCAGTCGGTGATCAAGGACGGCTCCCAGCTTCCAGCTAGTAGCTCCTAGCGACCATGAAGCCGCTTGCTAGAAGCTAGGAGCTAGCGGCCAAAAGCTTACTTCAGTACAACGGCACTTTCGGATCCACTGTCCGCGCCCAGCCGTCGATGCCGCCGCGCATGGATTGCACGTTTTCGTATCCCTGCTGGCGAAGCCAGTTGGCGACCATTAGCGAGCTCATGCCGTGATGGCACACGACCACGATGTGATCGTCGGGATCGAGTTCCTGGTGAGCACGAGACGGAACGTCGCCCATGGGCATGTGCTTCGCCCCTTCGATACGGGAGGCTTGGTATTCCCAGGGCGCGCGAACATCGAGCAGCGTAAATGTTTCTCCGCACTCCTGCAGCGCCTTGACCTGAGTGGGGGAGATTTCGAAGTCCATAAAATCAGCAATTAGCAGTTAGCACTTAGCATTTAGCCCAGAAAACCCTGCCACCCTTATTGTGCTGCGCCATCGCTCGACGGCTTAGGTGCGAGCGTGGTCAGGCTCACCAGCGCGGCCAGCGCCCAAAGAGCACCGGTTCCGATCCTAGCTACGCGCACATCGGCGGATGGGACGCTGCCCCACAGGGTCAACCCGCAGCCGATCATAAAATTGATAACCAGGAGGCCAAAAAACACACGCTCGCGCCGGCAGCGCGTGTCGACCGCCAGGCCGGCTAACAACACTATCCAGACGAGGTAGGTGGCGGCGGTCCAATAGTCGTGCGGCCATTCATACTCGTCGCGAGTGACGCGGCTGAACGAAATCCATGCGAAGTAGGCACATCCGAGGAAGCCCGCCAGTCCCCACAAGGGAGCGCGGCACATCAAGTGGCCGGAACTGGAGGGCCGCTTCGCCGCGACCTCCGATCCGTCACCCGCGTCAGACTCACCTTTCGCGTCTTCTATTTGCTGATTCATTTTGCCAACCGTTTATCGAGGAAGGCAATGATACCCTCGCGCGGGTCTGCGGTACAGAGGATCGCGCAGGATACCTTCTGATGCCCTTCGTGGCTCCGCGCGACCTTGTCGGACTCGGTTGAGGCGGCCCCGCCCCACACGGGCTCTAAATGTTGATCGCCGACTTCCGCGGCTCGCCAATCGTGGACAACGGATCGCGCGCGCCCTCTTTCTCTTTGATCCACTTCTTTTCGTTGCGCAGGATGTCGAGCAGCAGCTCCTTGTCTTTAGCGCTCGGCAAATTCTCTGCACAGTGCTGCTCGCAACTGCGGTCGTCCAGCGGTTCGCCAGTTTCGCAGTGGTGCTTCTTCCCTGCCCATCGCCCGATGTTGCGGTTGAAGTGGATGTCGGGTGTGTAGAACTTCTTCTCCCCCGGCTTTAAGAAGGTGTTCAGGCGTTCGACCAAACCCGCAACTTCCTGGCGGTAGAGATGGCGGCTGTAGTCGTTCAGGTCGTCGAGGTCGGCAGCCTTATCGTTCTGCAGTTCGTCGTAACGGCCTTTGATTCCCCAGACGTAGGCCCAATGCGCCGAGGAAGAATGATCCGTGCCGAACAGGTCGAATGAACTCGAGATCCATTTGTTCAGATATTTCTGCATGAGCCACTGCGGGATGACGCCAGCTTCGACCACGCGGCGCAGGCCATCGTGGCCGGTTCCCATGTGGAAGGCTTCTTCGCGCAGCATGTAAGAGGTCGAGCGCCCGAGCGGCGCAAACGCGGAATACTTCAGCATCTGCAGTTGGAACTTACCGTCGCGATCCACAAAATCGGTGTAGGTGAAAAAATCGAGCCAGTTATCGACGTCGACGTTGAAAGTCCCCAGCAGCCGTTTGTTCTCGAACGCCCGCCGCTCCAGCATCTTCTGCGCTTCGACTTTTCCCGAAGACCCGAAGAAGTCGATGAGCAGGGCGCACATCTGCCAGCCGTGGCGCATCTCTTCGATCATGACGCGCGTGATCGCTTGGCGATCATATTCGGTAGGCGCCGTTACGAACAGGTTGCGCTGCTGCTCCACGCTGGCAAACTCGGTGTCGCCCTGGTAGACGATCATGTTCATCAGAGCGTCGCGCATTTGCTGCGTCGGCACCTGGCGCAGGTTCTCCCACTTATTGCGGCCTTTGTAGGAGCCGAACTGGATCTCCTCGGTCTCGATCGCCCCGTAGAGCGTATCGAAGTGGAACGATGAAACGTCATCCTGATTGACGCCGATTTCCTTGCGCCATTCGTTGAACAGGCCAACCCAATCACTGAAGTTTCCGATTTTTGCTACTTTGCCTGGCATAAGACCTCAGGGGCTAAAGCCCGCATCTTTTTTGACTTCGGACGGCACGGCTGAAGCCGTGCCCTTCCCTTGAATCCAAGTGAACGAGAGGGTTAGCAGTCTGAGACGGGGCAAGCCCCGTCTCTATACGACTGAAACTATTTCGCCGTAAACACAGCCGGACGCTTTTCGACGTAGGCGGCCAGCCCTTCTTTGGCGTCGTCGCTCTGAAACAGGATTTGCTGGTTCTCGCGTTCTACTGCCAAAGCCGATTCCATGGGGATTTCCCATCCTGTCTGCACGGCGCGCTTGATTCGTCCCACGGCCTTGGCGGCTTTATTTGGAGGCGTGAACTGGCGCGCGTACTCCATGATGTTTTCCATAAAGCCGTCGCGCTCGAAGATGTCGTTCACAATGCCGAACTCCTGCGCCTCTTCGAACGAAAACGTGTTGCCGGTGATCATCAGTTCGATGGCCTTGCTCTTGCCGACCAGCCGCGACAGGCGTTGAGTCCCGCCGGTGCCGGGGAGCACGCCCAGGTTGACCTCGGGTAGACCAATCTTGCCTGCGTCTTTGCGCGCGATGCGCAGGTCGGCAGCCATCGCGATCTCCAGACCTCCACCGACACAATGGCCGTTGAGCGCGGCGATGACGAGTTTCGGCGTGTGCTCCAGCCGCAGCAGTGTTTCATTCGCGTGCAGGCAAAAGTAATACTTAAACGTCGGATCGACCGAGGCCAGCATCTTGATATTCGCGCCCGCGGAGAAGAACTTGTCGCCCGCGCCCGTCAGCACGATCACGTACACGCCGTTATCCATGCGCGCCCGCAGGATGGCCTCGTCGAGCTGGCGATTCATTTCATAGGTGTAGGTGTTCGCCGGAGGATCGTTCATCTCGATCACGGCCACGCCGGCGTCGGTGCGATAGTTGATGAGCTGCTTGGTGGTTTCGTCAGTAGCCGGCTGCGTCGTCGTTATTGTCGCCATAGATTGCTCCTAATTGATTTCGTGTTAACTCTTTTTGCGCGGCTTGCCGCCGTGCACAATTCCGTTGAGAACCATGTTGCCCATCCGCTCCGCCAGCGCCTCGGCGTTGCCGTCGACGCGCGGGTTGTACCACGTGTAAATCCAGTTGATCATGCCAAACAAGCTCATCACCGCGGTGCGCGTGTTGAAATCGAGGCCGCGCTCGCGCCGCAGGTCTTCCATCAGGCCGAGGCAGATGCGGTAGTATTCACGCTTGATGCCGGCGATCTCCGAGCCCAGGCCGTTCTTCAAAGAGTCGTCTTCATGCGCCAGCACCTTCAGTCCGTGCTCGTTGCTCACGAAGTATTCGAGGTGATTCAGGATGAAGATGCGAATGCAGTGCTCGGGATCGGTGACAGCTTCCAGTCGCGCCTTGAGTTTTTCGACGATGGTGGTGAAAGTATGTTTCTGGATCAGGAACAGCAAGCGCTCTTTGGATTGGAAGTAGTGATAAAGCCCCGCCAGTGACATGCCGGTGGCACGGGAAAGATCGCGCATGGAGGCGCCTTCGTATCCCTTGCGATAAAAGACCTCAGTGGCATGGGAGAGAATCTCCCCAAGGCGCCGGTCGAACCGGTTCGCGGGCTCACCGTTGGAGGTTCTGCTGGAAACCCTGCTGCGACGGAGGGAGGTGCGGGTTGCGGGAAGAGTGGCCATACGTTCGAACGTTCGTTCTAAGTATAGTCGGACGTGATGTACATCACAAGACCGTGTGATGTCCCTGAAGCAGGGCCCCGACCCGCAGCCCCCTTCTAGCTCTTAATTCCGGCCATCAACGTCTCGATCTCGGCCTTTTGCTCTCCGGTGAGCGGTAGGAAGGGCAGCCGCGACGGGCCTCCATAGTAGCCGTTCAGGTCCAGGGCGTACTTCACGCCGGGGACGCCAAGTTCACCGACTACGCGCTGGGCAGCGAGTTTCACGCGTTCTTGCTTTTCCCGGGCGAGCGCATTGTCTCCGTCTTTGAGCGCGGCGTAGATCTCGTAGCACGCCATCGGCGCTGGACAGGCGAAGGCTAGAATGGCACCGACTGCTCCGAGTCCGAGCGACGGTTCGAGTTGATGAGCAGCGCCGACCATAACCTGAAAGCCGACTTCTTTCTGCCTTGTCTTCAGTTTTCCCACGACGGTCACCGCGGAGGATGAAGGTTTTGTTGCGCCGTCTGCAGGGACGGGCGGGGACGCCCGTCGCTCCATTGCTTCGGCCGAACCCGAGAGCGCGGTTACGCTGACCAGTTCCCTGTTCTGCTTTTCGCTTTCGGACGCCGCCGCCTTCAACATGCGCGGCGTCACGGCCTCGAACGTCTCTGTCACCGTGGCCTGCCGCTTCACATGACGCGTGCCCACGACCATCTGTTTCACCTTGTCGAGGTTGCCACTCGATTCCTTAATGGCCGCAATGTTGGGATGGCCGGCAAGTTCGATCACGACTTCGGCGGGAATGTCGTATCCGGTGGCTTGTGGAAAGTTGTAAATGATGATCGGCAGCGCGGACCGGTCAGCGACCGTGCGATAGAACGCCAGCAGGTTCGCCGGGAGCATCTGCTTTTTGTAGTAGTGCGGAGTGCGCACCATGGCGGCGTCATAGCCAAGCTCGGCGGCGTACTCGGTGAGCCGCAGCGTTTCCTTCGCAGACTCGATGCCGGTGCCGGCGATCATAACTTTATTGGGCGCGGCAGCGGCGATGGCGGCCTTTAGGACGTCGCGGCGCTCCTGGTCGGAAAGCAGGATCGCTTCGCCGGTCGAGCCCTGGACCACGATGCCTGCGACGGGCGTGCGCGAGTAGCGCTCGACATTCGACTCGAGCTTCTTGTAATAGACTTCGCCGTCAGGGTAGAAGGGGGTCGTGATCGGCGGGAAGATTCCGGATAAAAGCATGATGCACCTCAGCTGTTAGTGGTCTTTAGTCGTGAATATTATAAGTCGTGTCCATCGGTGGTCACCGTAAACGCTCTGGCTTACTTGAGAGTGACTCGCTCCGCATGCAGCGCCTGCAAGGCCTGCACGCGCACCTCTCCGCGCTGCAGTGCGGCGATCCCTTCCGCGGCGGCGCGGGCCGCGGAGAGCGTGGTAATGGTCGTGATGTGGCCGCTGACGGCGGCGCGCCGGATCGCCTTCTCGTCAAAGTAAGGATCGGGCCCATGCGGCGTGTTGACGATCAACTGGATGCGATCGGCTTTGATCAGGTCGACCGCATTGGGGCGGCCTTCCTTCACTTTGTAAACCCGCTCGACGGCCAAACCGGCTTGTTCGAGCACGTCGGCCGTGCCGTGCGTGGCCACCAGTCTGAATCCCATGTCGACGAAGCGATGCGCCACCTCGCTCACTTGCGGCTTATCGCGGTCGGTGACGCTGATGAAAACCGTGCCCTCGATCGGCAGTTTCTGGCCCGCGGCAATTTGCGCCTTGGCGAAGGCCCCGCCAAAATTGTCGGCAATGCCCATGACTTCTCCCGTGGAGCGCATTTCTGGGCCAAGCACCGTGTCGACGCCGGGAAATTTCGACCAGGGGAAAACTGGCGATTTCACGTAGAAGCAGCGGCCCGTATCGAGGTCGGTGCCACGCTCCACGTATTCGGGAAGGAACTCGCGCAGTTTGCGGCCGGTCATGAGTCGCGCCGCAATCTTGGCCATGGGCACGCCGGTAGCCTTGGAAACGAAGGGCACGGTGCGCGAAGCGCGCGGGTTTACTTCGAGCACGTAGACCGTTGCTTCGTGATTGCCATTTCCCTTCGCGCCGTTACCGCGCGGGATGGCGAACTGCACGTTCATCAAGCCGATCACCTTGAGCGCCCGCGCCAGCTTGAACGTGTATTCGCGCATGCGAGTGTGGAGCGGCTCCGGGATGTCGACCGCGGGCAGCACGCAGGAAGAATCGCCGGAGTGGATGCCAGCTTCCTCGATGTGCTGCATGATGCCGCCGATCACCACGTCTTCGCCGTCCGAGAGCGCGTCCACGTCGACCTCAATCGCGTCTTCCAGAAATTTATCGATCAGAATGGGGCGGTCCTGGGAATACTCGACCGCTTGCTTCATATATTGCGTGATGGTGTCTTCGTCGTAGGCGATGACCATGGCTCGCCCTCCGAGGACATACGAAGGACGAACCAGCACCGGGAATCCGATCTTCGTCGCCGCTTCGACCGCTTCCTCGACCGAGGCCACCATGGCGCCGGGGGCTTGCGGGATGTCGAGTTCTTCCAGCAGCTTGCCGAAGCGCTTGCGGTCTTCGGCAAGATCAATCGATTCTGGCGTGGTGCCGATGATGTTGATGCCGGCGGCCTTGAGCGGGAGGGAAAGATTCAGTGGTGTCTGACCGCCGAATTGCACGATCACTCCGACCGGCGCGCCGCCGGAAGCTTCGTGCTCGCAGACGGCAAACACGTCTTCGAGCGTGAGCGGTTCGAAGTAGAGGCGGTCGCTGGTGTCGTAATCGGTCGAGACCGTCTCCGGATTGCAGTTGATCATGATGGTTTCGTAGCCATCCTCGCGCAGCGCGTAGCTGGCGTGGCAGCAGCAGTAATCGAACTCAATTCCCTGCCCGATGCGGTTGGGCCCGGAACCGAGAATGACGACCTTTTTGGTTGCGGTCGGCGCCGCCTCGTCTTCTTCCTCGTAAGTGGAGTAGAGATACGGCGTGTAGCTTTCGAACTCCGCCGCGCAGGTATCGACCCGCTTGTAGACCGGCTTCAGTCCGTGCTTCTTGCGGAAGTGCCGAACTTGTTCCTGGCCGCCTTTACCGTCGAGACGCCAGGTGCCGGCGAGGCGCCCGTCAGAAAATCCCATGCGCTTGGCTTCGCGCAACACCTCGGTGGGAGCGGATTCCATCGGGTGCTTTTCCAGCTCCAGTTGCATGTCGTTAATCTCTTTGAGTTGGTAGAGGAACCACGGATCGATCGACGTCATCTTCGCGATCTGCTTGATCGGATGTCCCTGGCGAATCGCGTATTGAACATAGGTAAGGCGCTCGGGGTGCGGCGTAACCAGCCGCTGCGTGAGAATTTTGGGCTCAATCTTTCCGGAGCCGACTCGCTTGCCGGTGTCGAGGGCGCGAATTCCCTTCTGCAAGGCTTCCTTGAAGGTGCGGCCAATGGCCATCACTTCGCCGACGGATTTCATCTGCGGCCCCAGCGACTCGTCGGCGCCGGGGAACTTTTCGAACTGCCACTTCGGAATCTTGACAACCACATAGTCGAGCGTGGGCTCAAAGCAGGCCGGAGTCTTGCGCGTGATGTCGTTCGGAATTTCGTCGAGCGTGTAGCCAATGGCAAGTTTCGCGGCAATCTTGGCAATTGGGAAGCCGGTCGCCTTCGACGCCAAAGCCGAGGACCGCGACACGCGCGGGTTCATTTCGATCACCACCATGCGGCCGGTTGAGGGATTGACGCCAAACTGGATATTCGATCCCCCGGTCTCGACGCCGATCTCGCGGATCACAGCAATCGAAGCATCGCGCATCTTCTGGTACTCGCGGTCGGTGAGCGTCTGCGCGGGGGCGACGGTGATGGAGTCACCGGTGTGCACACCCATAGGATCGAAGTTTTCGATCGAGCAAATGATGATGACGTTGTCTTTGGTGTCGCGCATCACCTCGAGTTCGTACTCTTTCCATCCGAGAACCGATTCTTCGATCAGGCACTCATGCACCGGCGAAAGGTCGAGGCCGCGGGCCAGCACCTCCATCAGTTCTTCGCGGTTGTAGGCGATGCCGCCACCAGTGCCGCCAAGCGTGAACGAGGGACGAATGATGACGGGAAAGCCGATTTTGCCGGCAAATTCGATGCCGTCTTTCAGGTTGTTGACGAGCGCCGATTTCGGCACGTCGAGCCCGATGCGTTGCATGGCGTCTTTGAAAAACAGGCGGTCTTCGGCTTTCTTGATGGCGCTGATCTGCGCGCCGATGAGGATGACGTTGTACTTGTCGAGCACGCCAGCGTCAGCAAGTTCAATGGCGAGGTTGAGTGCGGTTTGTCCGCCAACGGTGGGCAGAAGGGCAAAGCCCACGCTGGGCGACATCTCGCGTTCGACGCGAATGATCTCTTCGAGATACTCGCGAGTTAGCGGCTCAATGTAAGTGCGGTCGGCCGATTCGGGATCGGTCATGATGGTGGCAGGGTTCGAGTTCGCCAGCACAACTTCAAAGCCCTCGGACTTGAGCGCCTTGCAAGCCTGCGTGCCGGAGTAGTCAAACTCGGCCGACTGGCCGATGACGATGGGGCCGGAGCCGAGGATCAGGATTTTCGAGATGTCAGTGCGTTTGGGCATTATGCGGTTTTGGCCTTGCTTTGAAGGGGCGCGGCTTTAGCCGCGCTATTTGTTTCAACTTGATTTGAGATTTTGTTTTGAAAGGGAACGCCTTCCAGGCGTGCCGCAACGGGCTCACCTAAGGGCTGGGGCTTTAGCCCCTGAGGGACGGCGTCCAGTTCAAATCCGGCATGCGCGGACGAATATGGAAATTCATCGGGGCGCTCGCAGAGACGCTCCTTGATGGGATTGTTGTGAATATAGGACACATGCACCGCCCAATCACTCGCGTCGCGGATGCGATGGTCCTGAAATCCCTTTTGCCAAACCTCCATGTTCGAGCCCAATTCTTTCTTCGCTCTATAAGAGAATCCGCCCTTGATGAATTGAACAGCCTTTTCGAGACTCGTCTGCGGAGTAATGAGTGCGTGAAAATGGTCGGGCATAATCACAAATTCATGTAGAAGGTAGGCCGGACCTCGGTAGTGATAAAGCGTGTCGATCAAAAGC
>JBAVVP010000053.1:0-6527 GCA_049697355.1 Terriglobales bacterium | reverse complement strand
CATGACGCAGGGCTTATACCATGGAGACCATCGTTTCCGCTAGGACTGGCGTCACTTACGATGACGATGAGCCTCTGCTGCGCGGAATACCTAAGCGTAGTTGGCGATAAATCGCGATAGCGCTTATTGACCCCTGAGCCGGGGTTTTTGAGTGCTATTGATTCCATGACCATGTCGGCTCCCACGCTCGAGTAGAGTTGGTGGTGCTAATCCAACCAGCAAGGCTCGCTGCGAACACGCCGAGGAAGCCGGGGCAGGCCAAATCTAGGGGGCGCGTCTTCCGATTGGAACGGACAACTGAAACCAAAATGCATTTCCGCGGGGTTTGTTTTGGACCAGAGTGTCACGGTAGTACTTGACGGCAAATCCCCCATGCTTGCCCAGCGGAAACCGCAGCTGCGGCCCTACGGCCAGATCGCGGCCTCGAAACCCGTCCTGGAAAACCGCCCCTTTCACGTAGTCATTGGTCATTTGCCGGTAGAAGTACCCGTTGAAGCCGGCCGCTACCTTCTTTGCAATCTCATAACTGGCGTTGTACTCCCACATGAATTCGTTGCCGCTATGGTAGTGCGTATCCCTGTCATAGCCGTTGAGAATGTAGGAGAAGCGAGAACTGATCTCGCCTTTGCCCTGCCGCGGCAGATAGGTGAACCCAGCTACCGGAGCAATCGCCTGGTTGTGCTGTCCGATGTTCACGACGTGGGCTGCGGAATAACCGGCCCCGGAGGAAAACAAATCGGCTTCGTAATACCAGTGCAGATTGCCTTTCTGGTAGGTGACGCTGACCGGAATCAGGTTCATATTCGTGAGGCCGAACTCGCTGAACTTGCCTGACGCGGTGCGCAGTTGCTCATAGACAAACGGGACGCCGATCTGGCTCTCGATCGTCCCTCCCAGGAAGTGAATTCCCCAGTTGTGGGTTACCTTAAGAGCATTGGCAAAAACTCTAAGCTTGAATTCCGGGATGGCGCTTTTGCCCTTCGAATCATCGAACTCATTCGCCATGTAGAAGCAGGTGTACTCATACAGCACGGTTTGTCCGGGACGCGGCTGCACCCCCGTCATCACCGTCTCCACCCCGACCGGGTAAACACTGCCGCCATTTTCGGTGGCACTCGCCGAACTGAGCATGGCCACGACCGCCACCACGCAGCAAGTTATCCGCCACATCCTTATTGTGAACATTGCCTTTCGGGACAGGACAAAACGGGAATGATTGCACAGATCGGCCGGCTGCTCTGTGATCTTGGGGGAAGTGATCCAGCGGACTCGCTCATGCACTTGCGTGAGTATTGGTTTCAGTCATGGGTCGCGATGCTTCTCTACTGAGCATTCCAACTTGTTCTCGGCATTCGCGGGCGGGGGCGCCCGCGCCACACCTCCAAGGGATGACACCCGCTGCCGCCGGGGATCACGATCTTCATACCACAGACCTCTGTTCATATGTCGATGAAGCGTTTCTGAAATTCCGCGCTCGGCATCATGCAGGTCTCGGATTGCCCGAAGACGCGGTAGCGATTTCGAGCGATCAGGTCGTAGCCGAGGTTCAGCAGGCCGTCTGGAAGCATGCGGAACGTCCACGATAGCGGCCCACGAATGCCCAAAGTCTTTAAAACGAACGATGCAGCACCTGACTTCGAGAGCAGCACTGGCGATTCCGAGCGATAGTTCAGAACCACGTAGACCGTGTCCAGGCTCTCCGCATTCCCGCCAAGCCGCGGCAAAATAGATCGCGCTGTGGGGCTCTGAAGAGATGCAAAGTCAAAGACGGCGCGGGTATCACGCAACAACACAAACTGATTCAGCCGATTGCACAGTCCGCATACTCCGTCGTAAAGGATGAGGTGTTCGCCTCGGGCCGGAACTATCGCTGGCAGAACCATGAAAAGTTCATCCGAGTCTAACGCATCGACCCCTCGGCAGCCTCGCGGACAGGAGCGTCCGCGCTACACTCTTAAGAAGTAACTTCACAAAATGAGCGAAAGCGCCCAAGCCATAAGCACAAGTGGATGGCAAACCTGGCTATCCGATCGCGTGGCCGAACTGCGGCAACGCGAGGAACAGGTCTTTCTGGTTTTGGCGCTGGTAATCGGCGCATTGACTGGCGCGGCGGTCGTCGCCTTCATCGTGCTCACCGAACGTTTGGGAATGCGGCTCTACCCGGTCGGCGGTGCTCCGTGGCGGCGGGTGTTCTTCCCGGTCGTGGGCTCGCTTGGCATCGGTTATTTGCTTTATCGCTATTTTCCTAATGCGCGCGGCAGCGGCGTACCGCAGACGAAGGCTGCTTTATTCGCGCGCGAAGGCCGCATTACACTGCGCACCGTGCTGGGCAAGTTCTTTTGCACTTCGGCGACGCTTGCCAGCGGAATTCCTTTGGGACGCGAAGGACCTTCGGTGCAAGTGGGCGGGGGCATCGCTTCCGTGCTTGGACGGCTCGTTGGCCTGCGCACCGAGCAGGTCAAGAACCTGATCCCGGTGGGAGCGGCGGCGGCCATCGCGGCCGCATTCAATACGCCTCTGGCCGCGGTGCTGTTTGCGCTCGAGGAGATCATGGGTGATCTCCACGCGCCGGTGATGGGCGCGGTCGTGCTCGCCTCGGCGACTTCGTGGATGGTGTTGCGCGTCCTTCTGGGCAATCACCCTCTCTTCAAGGTTCCGCAATATCAACTGGTTCATCCGGTGGAATTTGCGGTCTATGCCGTGCTGGGCGTGGCTGGAGGCCTGGTTTCGGTGGCCTTCACCAAGCTCCTGCTGGGCATGCGGGCGCGCTTCCTGCGGTTTCCGCAGAAGACCCTCTGGTTTCAACCAGGAGTCGGAGGTCTGCTGGTCGGGTTGGTCGGCTGGTTTGTGCCGCAGGTTCTGGGCGTGGGTTATGGCTATGTCGGCGACGCGTTGAACGGAAATATGGCGTTCAAGATGATGTTGCTGCTGGTGGTTCTGAAGCTTCTCACCGTTACCACCAGTTATGCTTCGGGCAACGCCGGCGGCATTTTCGGCCCCGCCCTGTTCCTCGGCGCCATGCTGGGAGGCACGGTAGGAACGGTGGCGCATCATTGGTTCCCCGCGTACACCGCGACGCCGGGCGCTTATGCGCTGGTGGGGATGGGCGCGGCCTTCGCCGGGATCGTGCGCGCTCCCATGACCTCGGTGCTGATGATCTTCGAGATGACGCAGGACTATGCCGTGATCGTCCCGCTCATGATTGCGAATCTGGTGAGCTTGTTCATTGCGTCGCGGTTGCAGCACGCGCCCATCTACGAAGCCCTGGCCGTGCAGGATGGCATCCACCTGCCGAGGGCGGAAACGCGCCGGCGATATGGCGAGCGCCAAGTAAGAAGACTGATGCAGGCTGCGAACCAGTTGCTGCCAGCCGAGATTACGGTTCGGGAAGCGCTGGAACGAGTGCAATCGAGCGGGATCCGGACGTGGCTGGTGGCGGATCGGCGAGGCGTGATTGGGGTTATCAATCTTGCGCGGCTGGAACAAGAACTAGCAGCAGACGCGGATCAGAAAATCGGCAAGGTGGTGGAAGCCGTGGTGTTTCCGCACGTCCATCCCGACCAAGGGATTGATTTGGCGCTCGAGCGCATGGGCACCAATCAGATCGAAATCCTGCCGGTGGTGAACCGCGCCGATATCCACAAACTGGAAGGTGTCGTGACGCTGCAGGATGTTTTGCACGCATATGGCGTTAACCACACCTGATCGGCCAGATCGCGCGGACTCGAACAACTGGCGCTCTACAAGACAATCGCCGCGACTTCGATCGCACCCAATGCCGCCCAGCAGATCGCTCTCCCACGCTCCTCGGCTACCCAATATCCAGTCGCGGCACTAAAGCAAAGGACTGCGCTCGTCCATCCGCTCGTCCACGCGGCGGGCTTGCTAAGCATTTTCAGGAATTTCATTGGAATTTCGACGTCCCCTCGTTGCCTTCTATTTAAACACAGGGCAAAGCTCGAGTGCCGGCGAGAGCCCATGGACGTCGGGCAATTCTTCGCGGAATCCAATTCACATCGACGCTCATCTATGCAGCATGAACCTGGATATTCTGGTAGAACCCTTCTCCTCGCGTCCACCGCTGGGTGGAAATTTGCCGGAGGAACCGGCGCACGCCACTACGGCCGAACCGGGTGACGCCGGATTGCTCGACGCGTACTCGCGGGCAGTGACCGCCGCGGTGGAAAGAGTCAGTCCGTCGGTGGTCAACGTCGAGGTGCATCAGACGCAGCGCCCAGTTGGCGGGAGAACGCGTTCCGGCGAGCCCCGTTCAGGCGAACCGCACGAGCGCCGTGGCGGGGGCTCGGGCTTCGTATTCACGCCCGATGGATTGATTCTCACCAACAGCCACGTTGTGCACGACGCGACCCGGATCGAGGTGACGCTGGCGGACGGACGGCGCGCTCCCGCTCAGACCGTCGGCGACGACCCGGCCACCGATCTGGCCGTCATTCGCATGGATGCTTCCGGATTGCAGGCCGTCCCGCTGGGCGATTCGCAGCAACTGCGGCCGGGGCAGATGGCGATTGCGATTGGGAATCCATACGGGTTTCAGTCCACCGTGACGGCGGGGGTGATCAGCGCGCTGGGGCGGTCGCTGCGTTCGTATTCGGGACGATTGATCGAAGATGTGATTCAGACCGACGCCGCCTTGAACCCGGGGAATTCTGGCGGGCCGCTCGTCAACTCGCGCGGTCAGGTGATCGGGGTCAATACGGCGACGATTCTGCCGGCTCAGGGAATCTGTTTTGCGAGCGGAATCAACACCGCAAAATTTGTGGCCAGCCGCTTGCTGCGGGATGGGCGCATCCGGCGCAGCTATATCGGCGTCTCGGCGCAAACGGTTCCTATCCATCGCCGGGTGGTGCGCTTCTATGGTCTCGCGCGGGAAACCGGCGTGGTAATCGTTGGCGTTGAGGATCGAAGTCCAGCGCAGACGGCGGGATTGCGCGAAGGCGACGTGATCGTGGCGCTTGAGGAGAAGCCGGTGGCCGGCGTGGACGACTTGCATCGTTTGTTGACCGATGCTCAAGTCGGCGTGCGGTGCACTCTGACGGTCATTCGCCACACCGAAAGACTGATCCTGCCGATATTTCCCGAAGAGGCACGCTAGGAACCTACTACTGCCGGTGCCTCTCCTATCGCATTGCACGCACGGGATTTCGTGTGTTAGTTTCGACTCGGAGAGTTCCGCTTGCGACACACGGTTCCGGCGGGGATGGAGCGCAAGGAAACGGACGTTTACCTGCGGCTCGATCGGGCGCGCCTTCCCCAACATATCGCCATCATCATGGACGGAAACGGGCGTTGGGCCCGGCGACGGCACATGCCGCGCGTCGCCGGACATCGCGCCGGTGTCACCGCCGTGCGTTCCACGGTCGAAACCGCCGCGCGCATCGGCATTCCGGCGCTGACGCTCTATGCCTTTTCCGAGGAAAACTGGAAGAAGCGTCCGAAGACGGAAGTTGATTTCCTGATGCGGCTTTTATGCCGCTATCTCAAAGCGGAAATCAAGACACTCAACGAAAACAATATCCGGCTGAAATATATCGGACGCCGGCATGAGCTGCCGGAATCGGTACAGCGCGAAATGGCGGAAGCGAGCGACGCCACCTCGAAAAATACCGGAATGCTGCTGACGCTGGCGCTGAATTACAGCGCACGCAGCGAGATTGTCGACGCCTTTCGCTCGCTGGCCGAGGCGGCCGCCCGCAATGGCGGCCTCGATCACATGGCGGTCGATGAGCAGTTAATCAGCGACCATCTCTACACGCGCGGCCTGCCCGATCCCGACTTAGTAATTCGCACCAGCGGCGAGATGCGGCTGAGTAACTTCCTGCTCTGGCAGCTGGCTTATGCGGAGATCTATGTGACGCCGACTTTGTGGCCCGATTTTCGCGGCGTGCAGCTGCTCGAGGGCATCGAGGAATACCAGAAGCGCGACCGCCGCTATGGCGGGCTGGGGCCGGACGGGCATGTTCCGCAGCCTGCACCCCTGCGGGCGCACGCCGAGGCGAAACGTTGATGGGGATTGGAAATTGCTCTTTGTCGTTGCGGAGGAACTTCGACCTCCTGAAAAACCTTGTCATCCTGAACAACTTTGTCATCCTGAGCGGAGCAACTGCTTCGCTGCGCGAAGCAGTCGCGGAGTCGAAGGACCCCTACATGCAGCGGGGGCCCTGCCCTGGATTGTCGATGACATCAGCTGATCTGACGAGAGTAGGGGTCCTTCGACTCCGTACGAATTTCGCTTCGCGAAATTCACACTCCGCTCAGGATGACAGAGCGATAGCGGACATGCCACGAACGTCTTCGCAGGCTCCCAGGCGAAGTGCAAGCCCTTCCCAATGATCAAGCGCGTCGCGACCGCCGTCGTTCTAATTCCTCTGGTCTTGCTGCTGGTGCTGAAGGCGCCGCTTTATGTGCTGGCGCTGGTGGCCGGAGCGATCGCGCTGTTGGCGATTGCCGAATTCTTGAAGCTGGTGACGCATTATGGAGTTCAGCCCCTGGGGCCGGCGACGTACGCC
>JBAVVP010000052.1:0-12091 GCA_049697355.1 Terriglobales bacterium | reverse complement strand
AGGACGCGCGCTTCTACCAGCACCATGGGTTCGATTGGCACGAGGTCCAAATCGCAGCCGAAGATGATTTGGAAGGCGGTCGCACTCGCGGAGCTTCCACCATTACGCAGCAACTCGTAAAGAACCTGTTTTTCGGAACGGGCCGCTCTGTCCTCCGCAAGGGGGCGGAGTTCACCCTGGTACCAGTGGCCGAATTCGTCCTCGGCAAGCGGCGCATTCTGGAGATCTATCTCAACGTGGTCGAATGGGGCCCTGGAATTTATGGCGCCGAATCGGCGTGTCGTTACTGGGACGGAACCGCGGCCCGGAATATCGGCCGCGAACCGGCGGCACGGCTCGCCGCGATTCTGCCGGCTCCCCGGAGGCGACGGCCCGAGCGCATGAATCACTACAGCGCGCTCATCCTTGAGCGCATGCGCCAAAAGGATTGGTAATCGCGAGCAACTTCCTGCCCATGGAACGCCTATGATTTCTCTCGCGTTGGGCTCCGGCCGATAGTTGCCGATTTGGAGATTACTACCTCGACAACAAATCGATCGCAGATGCGGCGTTCCCAACCCAGTTGAAGATTGACGCGTCACATGCAATCTGCTATACGTCCGCTTGGGAGTCATTGGCTTCGAATCACGTACGATAAGTTTTCTACAGAATTTTCTTGCTATGCATAAGGTTGCTGCGAGCGCTGAAGAAGCGATTCAAGACGTATTTGAAGGCGCCACTATCATGGTCGGCGGATTCGGTTTGTGCGGGATGCCGGAGAACCTGATCCGCGCTCTTGCCTGCAAAGGCGTCAAGAACCTTATCACCATCAGCAACAACGTCGGCATCGATGACGTCGGCATGGGGCTGCTTCTGGCCAACGGCCAGATCCGGCGGCACATCGGGACCTACGTCGGCGAGAATAAACTGCTCGAAAAAATGGTGCTGGACGGCAGCTTGCAACTCGACCTCGTTCCGCAAGGGACGTTTGCCGAGCGGATTCGGGCCGGGGGCGCGGGCATTCCCGCGTTCTATACGCCGACCGGCGTTGGGACGATGGTTGCCGAGGGCAAGGAGGCGCGCGAATTCGACGGTCGCACCTATATCATGGAGCGCGCGCTGAAAGCCGATTTCGCTTTCGTCAAGGCGTGGAAGGGCGACAAGTGGGGCAACCTCGTCTATCGCAAAACCGCGCGGAATTTCAATCCCATGATGGCCACCGCAGCCAAGATCACCATCGCCGAAGTCGAACACCTGGTCGAGGCCGGCGAACTGGAGCCTGATATGGTTCATACGCCCAGCGTGTATGTGAAGCGAATCATCCAGGGCGAGTTGTACGAAAGAAGAATTGAGCGAAGAACGGTACGCAAAGTGGTTGCAAGTAATTAGTCTTAGTAAGTTTTCCTAAGACCTAACACCTGAGACCTAAGACCTGAGACCTAATCCATGGCAGAAGCCAAACCCTCCAAAGACACCGACAAACGCGAACGCATCGTCAAGCGCATTGCCCGCGAATTGCGCGACGGATTTTACGTCAACCTTGGCATCGGATTGCCCACGCTGATTGCCAATCATGTTCCACCGGGAATGGACGTCATACTTCAATCCGAGAACGGAATGCTGGGTATCGGACCGTACCCGCTCGAAGGCACCGAAGACGCCGACCTGATCAACGCGGGAAAAGAGACGGTCAGCGAACTGGCGGGCACCTCGTATTTTTCGAGTGCAGAATCTTTCGCGATGATTCGCGGCGCGCACATTGACCTGAGCGTGCTGGGCGCGATGGAAGTCGACGAACAAGGCACTCTCGCGAACTGGATGATTCCGGGCAAAATGGTCAAGGGCATGGGCGGCGCCATGGATCTGGTGGCGGGCGCCCGCCGCGTGATCGTTGCCATGGAACATGCGACCAAAGATGGGCAACCGAAGATTCTGAAGAAGTGCACCCTGCCGCTGACCGGCGTGAAAGTCGTGGACACGATCGTCACCGAGATGGCCTACATCCGAGTCACACCCGAGGGCTTGCTGCTGGAAGAGATTGCTCCCGGCCTGACGGTAGAAGACGTCCAGAAAGCAACTGAAGCGAAGTTGCACGTCAGTTCTGAACTGAAGACGATGTGAGGCTGGGGACTGGCCCACCCTCGGAGACCGAGGCAGCAAAGGGTGGGCAGCCCCAAAGAATCGATTTCAGAACGGTCGACTTTAATCGACAATCGCCTGGTAAGCCAGTTCGTGCACCTGCTGGTCGAGGCTTAAATCTCCCGCCGGGTGAAGTTGGCCCATAAAAATCACAATCATCTGTTCTTTTGTGTCGATGGAGAATTTCGTATAAAAAAATCCTCCCCAACCAAGTTCACCCACTGATCCGAGTTCTGGCAGAGGCGCTTTCACGCCGTCGATGCTGAAGCCGAGTCCGAAGCCCTGGTCGGGGCCGATCTTTCCCAATTGATCGTGAGTCATGAGCTCAATGGATTTGCGGCTTAATAGGTGGGTGTCGCCTACCTTGCCCCCGTCCAGGATCATCTGGGAGAAGCGCGCGTAGTCGGCAACCGTGGAGACGAGGCCAGCGCCTCCGGAAAAAAGTTTCTTGGGACCGCGGTAGGGGTAGTCCGCGGAATAAATGAAAGACCCTTCCGTGATCGGCGTTTCGGGAAAGCGATTGAGGCCCTTTTCTGGATAATACGTGTAAGCGGCAGCCAGCCTTGCAACCTTGTTGTCGGGCAGGTAAAAGTACGTGTCCTTCATTCCGAGCGGTTCGAATATGCGGACACGGAAAAACTCGTCGAGCGGTTTGCCGGAAACCACCTCCACCAGTCTTCCCAGTACGTCGATTCCAAGGCCGTATTCCCAGCGATCCCCTGGATTAAAAAGCAGAGGCAGTCCCGCCAAGCGCTTCACGCTATCCGCGATCGTGCCGTCGTATTGCAGTATCCCATCCCCAACGTTGTTCGCCCTGTAGATGGGCCCGAGATCCGCATTCCAAGAGTAGGTAATTCCGGAGGTGTGCCTCATCAGGTCGCGAATCGTAATTTCCCGCGTGGCAGGAATCGAGTAGGGTTCCCCCGATGCTGGCTTGACCAGGACCTTGGGATTCTTGAATTCCGGAAGATATTTCGAGACGGGGTCGTCCAGCAGGAAGCGGCCCTCTTCGTACAAGATCATGGCGGCAACGGTCGTGATGGGCTTGGTCATCGAGCAGATCCGGAACATCGTGTCGGGACGCATCGGCTTGCCGCCCTCACGGTCCGCCATGCCTTGCGCTTTAAACCAGGCGACACGGCCGCGCCGGGATACGAAAGTGACCGCGCCGGCGATTCGGTGGTCATCGATGCTGCGCTGGACCGCCGTGCTGATGCGCTCCAACCTCTCCGAGGAGAGTCCAACGGATTCGGGTTTCGCGGCGGGAAATTCCTGCGCGACCGCCGCAGCCATCGCTATTAGAAGCACGCTGAAGACAACTAAAATGCACGGTTTCCTGTTCATCGCTATCCTGTGACCTCGTGATAAAAAGCTGAATCGTTGGGCTGCGTCCGACGCTGCCCAGCACTTCGATGTCGGCGCGAGTATAGCACTCCCGGCGCAGCGGCCGAACATGCGGCTTGCGTCCTGACAACGAAATTCATCACAAAGTCTCCGTGATGATTCGCACATACAACTTGCTTTGAAGGTTGGTAACGTCTGCAACGAAATAAGACGTGTCCACGCCAAAGTCTTAGAGTTAGTGAACTAATGCAATTTCGCGAGGGCGCAAGTACTCGCTGTCACCGGGGTTGTTTCAAGCGGTTGAACGTCTAAGTATGTCGTGTGACGGCAGTTAGACTCCGAGCAGAGCCGTAAGTGGAGGCTACGCCATACGTTACTTGACGGTCAGAGTACCGGGCCCTATTCTGGGGCCGTTGTAAGGTGCAAGCGAGCGTTTGCACACACCAGGGTTTTGGGGCGAGTGCGTGGGTTGGCTCCCCCGCATGTTCGGGCCGATTGAAGCAGTGGAAAACACCTTGCCGACAGAAGGATAGCGAAGCTTTGTCTCAACCTTTGTCCGAACTTGGAGTACAACTTTCGGGAAGCGCCTTGCCCCTCGTTCTTCATAATGTGGCGGTTGAAGATGCGAGATGGTATGCGGTCTACACCAACTCACGCCATGAAAAATGCGTGGCGAAACATTTCGATCAGCGCCACATTGAAAGCTTTCTGCCTCTTTACCAGAAGGTGCATCACTGGACGAAGCATTCCAACGTCCGTCTGGATTTACCTCTATTCCCGAATTACGTTTTTGTGCACATCGCGCCGCCCCAGCGAACTTCCGTCTTGGCGGTGCAGGGCGTGCTGGGCATGGTGGGGCGCGGGCATCTTGCCTCTGCCCTCCCCGATGCCGAAATTGAATCCTTACGGGCTGGCTTGCAGCTGCGCAAGTTTGAACCCCATCCTTATCTGGTAGCGGGAGAGCGTGTGCGCATCAAAGCCGGGGCGATGGAGGGCATGGAGGGCATCCTGCTGCGCAAGAAGAATGGGCTGCGAGTGGTCCTGACCCTCGATCTCATCGAACGGAGTGTGGCGGTCGAGGTGGATGCCGAGGATGTCGAGCCCGTAGGACGCCGCCGTGTTTGAACTGCCTTCCCAGAAAACCTGGTCGATTATCAGCTAAAGCCTCAAGCGCTCCACATTCCCTTCCGTTGCACCGTTTCCCCAATTGCGACTTCGGCAAAAATAACATGATGGAACCACGATCTCCCGCGCAGAGCGTCACCGAAGTGCGCATTCTTGAGGCGGCAGCGCAGCTTTTCGCGCGTCATGGATTCAAGGCGGCCACCACCCGCGAGATTGCCCAGCTCGCCGACATTAATGAAGCCACCTTGTTCCGTTATTTTCTGCACAAGCCGGATTTGTTCTGCGCGGCCGTGAATTCGCGCCTGGGCCGGGTAAAGTTGGGACGAGAGCTGCAGCTGAGTTTGGCCAGGGACGACGATCCGGCCATTGTGGTGCCGGGGATCGTGACCTTTCTCCTGAACAGCCTGGCGCAGCAACCCGACTTGTATCGTCTGCTGCATGTCGCCGCGTTCGAACTGCCGGGAGCAAACCACGTAATTCGCGAGCAACTGGGGCCGATCTTCGACGCGGTCAGTACTTACTTCCAGCGCTGCGCCGAAAAAGGCGTTATCCATAAGGCAGCGGCATCGCTGGCCACGCTCGGGATTCTGGGCACGGTGAGCACTCATTACCATCTGCATCACTTGTCCGCCTGTGAATCGCCCTTTTCGAGCCTCGAAGAAGAGGCCTCGGCATACGCGGAATTATGGCTGCGGGCCCTGGAACAGAACACCCAGAAGAACGCAGCGCCCAGATTGCCTGTTGCCGAATCGCCCGTTGAAAGCACGCCGGTTACTTCAGCCTCTTAACCCCTTTCACTCGCTCCACGACACCCCGACCGACAGGCCCTGTTTGCCGGTCCACGGCTAGAGGTTTTCATTCCAATGTTTTCAGGTCCAGTTCGCGATTGGATTGTGGCAATACTGGTTTTGCCGGGTTGCCTTCCGGTGCCGGGGTTCGCCCAAACCACGCTCACCACGCCGCTCGACCAACAACAAGCCCGAACGCCCTTGCCGAAGGAGGAGACCCGGGGAACACCCGCAGTGGATCCGCGTGTCCCGTTGAAGCCTCCCGACCCGAACAGTCTGGAATCGGCTCCGGGCAGGGACCGACTGCCGGGCCTGCCGGAGACGCTGGCCGTTCCGGAACCGGCAGCGCCCGTGACTGAGTTTCAGGAATTTGCCGCCAGTTCTCTCGGCCGGAAATTGCCGATTTACGGCCACAGCCTGTTCGATCGCGTTCCCACTACGTTTGCGCCAGTCGACCGGATTCCGGTGACCGACGACTACCTGATTGGACCGGGCGACGAGGTTCTGATTCGGGCCTGGGGACAGATCGATCTGGACGGAAAACTGGTGGTCGACCGCGAAGGTGAAGTCTTCCTGCCCAAGGTCGGCACTCTCGCAGTCGCTGGACTGAAATACCAGCAACTGCCGGAGTTTTTCCGGACCGCGATCGGGAGAGTGTTCCGCAACTTCGATTTGACGGTCAGCCTGGGGCAGTTACGTTCCATTCAAGTGTTTGTCGTGGGACAGGCTCGGCACCCCGGAAACTATACCGTCAGTTCCCTGAGCACGCTGGTCAATGCGCTGTTCGCTTCGGGCGGGCCCTCGGCCAGCGGCTCCATGCGGCACATCCAGCTGAAGCGGAACAACCTGATGGTCACGGAATTCGATTTCTATGACCTGCTTTTAAAAGGGGATAAGTCGAAGGACGCGAGATTACTGCCCGGGGACGTGATCTACATTCCGCCCACCGGACCGTCGATTGCCATGGCGGGCAGCGTGAATGTGCCCGCGATTTACGAACTGCGGGACGGGACAACCCTGGCGAGCGCAATCGAGATGGCGGGCGGGCTCTCGACCACTGCGGATGGACAGAAAGCGGTGGTGGAACGAATCGAAAACCACGGTACGCGCCGCGTCGAGGAATTTCCCCTCGATCAACAAGGCTGGGTGCGGCCCTTGAAGGATGGAGACGTGGTCCGCATCTTCTCGCTTTCCCCCCGCTTTCAAAATGCGGTGACGCTGCGCGGCAATGTCGCGCACCCCGGACGCGTGGAATGGCATCGCGGGATGCGGCTCCGGGATTTGATCCCGAACCAGGAGGCTTTGATTACGCGCGACTATTGGAGCGCGGCCAATGCGGGCGCGAATGCCGAACTCCCGCGCACGGGGGATATTCGGCGCACGGAAGATACTCGGCGGTTCGCTGACACCCTGCCCTCCGCTGGCATGACGCCCACGGCGGACCCCACGCGCACCACTCCCGAAATCAACTGGGACTATGCGGTCATACAACGGCTGAACCCGCAGGACTTAACGCCCCAACTCGTTCCCTTCAATTTGGGCAAACTGGTGCTCGAAGGAGACGAGCGAAACAACCTGGCGCTCGAGCCGGGCGACGCCGTCATCATCTTCTCGCAGAACGATATCGCGGTTCCGATCGAGAAAAGAACCACCTTCCTGCGCCTGGAAGGCGAGTTTCGAACCGCCGGAGTCTTCCGGGCTGAAACCGGCGAAACTCTCCGCCATCTGGTCGAACGCATCGGCGGTTACACGAACAATGGCAATCTGATTGGCAACACCGTCGGCCGTATGGGGCGGTTAATCCAGTTCTGGTTTACCTACTGGATTTCTCCCCAAAACACTTTGCAATTCACCTACAAGCACAGCACGGTCAACCGGAGATTCGTTCCCCAGGGCGGGGCGTGGCAGGACTATAGTTTGCGGCATGAAATGTATTTGCACTCCGGCCTCTATGTGAAAAGCCAGTTGCAGTATGAGAACATTTCGCGTTATCCGCTGTTGTTTCCCGGGCCACAACGCAGCGTTACAGCCATCGTGGAGCTGGGCTTCGTTCCCCACAAATCAAAATGAAGCCGCTTCTGAAATGCCGGATACGCACCCGGCTTGAGGATGAACCACACCGCGTAACCGCTGCCCTCACAGCGTTCGGGAAAGTCTTCCTACGCGGGAGAAAATCCAGAACCATTTCGGCTGCAGGACGCAACAGAATTGCAGCTGCGCAGAGGGCACGCTGGGCAAAAGTCCGGGCAGCTAAGAAGCGAGGCTAGGTCCACCGGCGACCAAATGCATGAGTCTACCGCCGTCGTCCGGTCTCACGACGGAGGTCATCGTTGTTGACAGCAACTCGAATGACGGGACTCCCGAGATCGCCGCAAGAATGGGAGCCCGGGTGGTTGCGGAACCGCGCCGCGGCTATGGACGAGCATGCCTCACGGGTCTGGCCACAGCAAATTCTCCCGACGTGGTTGTGTTCCTTGATGGCGACTATAGCGATCGGCCCTCCGAACTGCCGCTTCTTTTAGCGCCAACCACTGAGGGGCGTGCGGACATCACGCTCGGTTCCCGACTGCAGAAGCAGGGTTCTGCCGGGGCGTTGCCCTGGCATCAGGTGTTTGGGAATCGACTAGCCGCTAGACTAATCAGGCTTCTGTATGGACTAAAAATCAGTGATCTCGGCCCCTTTCGCGCTGGCCGCGCAGAGGTACTGCGCGCGCTCGCCCTCGAAGAGGCCACTTATGGCTGGGCAGTTGAGATGATCGTAAAAGGCACCCTGGCTGGATTCCGCGTGGTTGAGGTCCCGGTGAGCTACTATCCGCGTATCGGAAAATCGAAGATCAGCGTACGCTGAAGGGCACGGTCGGCGCCGGTTGGTTCATTCTTAGCTTGATAGTGCGTTATTATTTCCGGCACCGAAGGCCAGGGACAACACTTTCAGCGTAGGTTTGAGTCAAAATTATTTTATGAAATCCGCAAGTGAAACGGCGCGGCGCTCGCCAGGCAGTGACCGTGTGCTGGTAATCATGGCAAAAGCACCGAGGCTAGGCGAGGTCAAAACCCGCCTGGCGCGCAGCCTGTCTCCCGAGGCGATCACTGCTTTCTACTGCTGTCTTCTGCACGACACGCTGGCGCTGGCACAGTCATTGGGCGATGTGGAAGTTGCCATCATGTGCCCGGACACCGACGTAAGCGAACTGGCGCAATTGGCAGGCAGTGAAGCGCGAGTAGTTGCCCAGAAAGGTGAAGGTCTTGCCGCAGGCCTCACTTCCGTGTTTGCGCACTTCGCGCAGGATCATCAAAGGGACGCACAGCAACGACGTGTTATTGCCTTTAACAGCGACAGCCCACACCTGCCGCGTTCGGTTCTCGAAGCTGCCTTCGAAACACTGGCCGCTCATGACGTGGTCGTCGGACCAACGCATGACGGAGGCTATTATCTTGTCGGAGCAAAGGCTTACCATACGACGCTTTTCGCAGGCGACGGAATGGGCACCAGCAGTGCACTGGAGAGACTCGTGTCGCGCGCACGGGCTATTGAGCTATCTGTGGGTTTCGTAGATTCTTTTTACGACATCGATGTAGTTGACGACCTGACTAGGTTGGCGGAGGAGTTGCGTCTGGCTCCGGCAAGGGCGCCACGCACGGCGGCCTGGCTTAAAGAGTGGAAGCTTGCGGCGGCCCAATTAAGAACCGGCATAGGAGGATTGTGAAGGTCACCCCCGAGTGGAGAGTGTACATACTCGGCGGCATGTTGTGCGTGGCGCTAACGATCTGCTCCCGCAACTTCGGCGATAGAGGTGGGCCATACTTCATGGCCTCTTTGACGCTTGCGGGCATCGCCTACCTTTTAGCCCTCCGTGAGTTTTTCGCCACGCCCAGATTTGAACAACGCGTTGCCCGACGAATTGTCGTCATTGGGCTCGTCCTGGCTGCTGTGTGGCACATTGAATTTCTTCGGCTGCCCCCGGGCGCCGATGATGATATTCATCGATATGTTTGGGATGGTCGCCTGCAGAGGCTCGGCTACAACCCCTATATTGTCGTTCCCAGCGATCCTGCCGCCAAGGGGCTACATACTGCGGAAACCCGCAACTTGAACAACCCGGATCTACCGAGCCCATATCCAGCGGGAGCAGAGGTTTTCTTTCGCGCAGTAACCACCATTCAGGAGTCCACCTTTGCACTGAAAGTAGCATTTGTGGTTTGCGAGTTCGCAATTGTTTTCGTGTTGCTCGATGTCTTGCGTTGTACCGGGCAGGGAGCGCACCTGGTTCTGGCATTTGCCTGGAACCCATTGTTGGCCGTTGAGGTGGCGGGAAGCGGTCACATTGACATTGTTGGCGCGCTATTGTTGCTGGTGTCCGCCGCTGCGCTCGTGCGTCGATGGCGGGCGACCGCGGCCGTCGCACTTGGGCTAGCGATAGCAGTGAAATTCCTGCCGGTCGTACTCCTGCCCCTCTACTGGAAGCGGGTGCGCATTCGCGACGCTGCGCTGGCGGCAGTCGTGGTCGGACTCCTCTACGTGCCATTTCTTGATCGTTCATTTTTCATTCATGGCCGCATTCCGATGGGCTCGCTCGGTACGTATGTGCAAAGTTTCCGCTTTAATGGTCCGGTGTTTGCGATACTCGATCGAGTGGCGCCCCCGCAGTTGCTGGTAGGCCTCGCAGTGCTCGTCGGACTAGCGACTGCAACCTGGCTAAGAATACGAAGCGCAGCGCCTGAGTTGTCTCCGGACCAATTTGCCTGGCCCATGTTTGCCTGGCCCATGGCAGCATCTCTTTTGTGCGCTCCCGTCGTATTCCCATGGTATCTTCTCTGGCTGCTGCCATTTCTGACGTCGGCCTCGACATGGCTGATCATCATCTGGACGGTCAGCATTTTCCCGACCTACGTCATGTGGCACTGGCGCATACTCGGTCATCCGTGGGGAGCGCTTCCTGGTTGGGTAATGCTGCTGGAATACGGATGCGTCGTGATGACCGCGGGAATCATGCGGTCGCGCCGAATCACTCGACTCAACGCCAAGCGGACCGGGTAAAAGTGAAAGCAACTGCAGCACACGCGATTCCTGTATCCGAAAGCGTTTGGCCGTCATCCAAGATTTCATCTGTTCAATTCACCGAGGAGCGAATTCCATGACAAATATGAGACGTGTAACGATGATCCGTCTTCTGGTTTTCGTAGTGCTGGCTCTTGCTGCAAACTCCCGGGCACAGCAGCGTGCGCCAATTCTCGATCAAGTTGCCAAGGCCTACGGTGTCGATTCGTGGGATCAAGTTGAGGCGATCCGCTACACCTGGAACGGGGAAATTACCGGGCTCTTCAAAGCTGCTCACAAGTGGGAGTGGGAGCCTAAGACCGGAAAAATCAGCTACGAAGGAACGGATAAAGCCGGCAAGCCGGTCAAGGTCACCTACGACGGTTCTCACCTCAGCAGTCAATCCGACCAAGTGAAGAATGAAGTCGAACGGCCTTTCGTCAACGATAATTATTGGCTCCTGTTCGTTTTCCACGCTTACTGGGACAAGAGCGCGATGGTTACCGATGAAGGTAGGAAGAAACTGCCGATGGGCGCCGGTTCGGCCGAACTTGTCTCAGTAAAGTATCCCGCGGAAGCCGGCGGTTACACGCCCGGCGACACCTGGGACCTCTACGTTGGCAAAGACAACCGCGTCGAGTACCTTGTTTTCCGCCACGGCGGGACCGAGAAGCCCAGCCTCGTCAACGCCTCCTGGGCCGGCTACAAAAAGGCAGGTCCTCTGCTGATCTCGACCGAGCATCGCGGCTCCGCCGACGGCAAGCCGCTCCACATCTCCATCTCTGACGTGGCCGTTAGGCTGGCAGGCTCAGACAAGTGGGTGGACGCGAAATAAGACGACCGCGCAACTAGGCAAGGGGCTTGGAGAGCGAAGGGTTACGTCCCAGAACCAATGAGGAGGAACCTTATGAACCGCATCGCTTTTTTGCTGGCTGCAATTGCAGCGGTGGCAGCCGTTGTCGCCTTCACGCCCCCCGCATCTGGACACGCCGATGAAGAGGCCGCCCCGATCTTCGGAATCAAGATTCCTCCCGGATACCGCGACTGGAGGCTGATCTCGGTAGCCCACGAAGAAGGCAACCTCAACGATATCCGCGCCATTCTGGGCAACGACGTAGCCATCAAAGCCTACCGGGATGGCAAGCTTCCGTTCCCGGACGGCACAATCATTGCCCGGCTAGCCTGGAGCTATGTCCCGTCCGAGGAAAACAACAAAGTCTTCGGCCGTGCCCAATCTTTCGTTGCCGGACCCCCCATTAACGTTCAGTTTATGGTCAAGGACTCAAGAAAATACGCCGCGACGGGCGGCTGGGGGTTTGCTCAATTCAAAGACGGCAAACCTGCCGACGAGGGGCTGCTCAAAACCTGCTTCCCCTGCCACGAGCCTGCCAAAGCTCGGGACTTTGTCTTCACCCGTTACTCACCTTAACTCCGAGAATCACAGTGGAAAAGTATGAGACGATGACGGCACACAAATCAACTGGCGGCCTCACCTGGCAATCACGACGGTAGTACAGGAACTGCCCAGCTTGGGTAGATCGCGGGCGGCGGCCATGCGGATATTGAGCAGTGGGCGCTCGCCTCGGATGATTGGACAATAAAAATCAGGCTGTAGTAGTGCGCCCTGCAAGCGGCGGCGTCCGGCGCAGCCACCATGGCAGGAGTCCCGAAGCTCGCA
>JBAVVP010000051.1:0-15334 GCA_049697355.1 Terriglobales bacterium | reverse complement strand
GACTTTAAGAGGCCGCACCAAGGGGGTCGAGCTGCGAACGGCAGCCGACGCGAGGGTGTCAACCTTCAGATCGTGCGAAACTGTATTGAGCGTTTCCCTTGTTGAGCATATTTTGATGAGCACGATCCTTCAATTCCTCCTCCGACCCCCAGAAGGTCCACGCAGCGTATTGCTGATCCGAATTGCGGTGGGGTTGATCTTCTTTACACAAGGCATTCTGAAGTACACTGACCTCAACATGGGCGTGGTTCGCTTCACCAGAATCGGATTTCCACATCCCTGCTTCACGGCCCATTTTGTAGGCGCCTTTGAGGTGGTGTGCGGCCTACTACTCCTGCTGGGGCTATGGACGAGACTCGCGTCCATTCCGCTGCTGATCGTGATCACTACCGCGATTGGCACTACGAAGGTTCCAGAGCTGTTTCGCGCCAATCAAGGTTTCTGGTACATGGTGAGCGACGCGCGCACCGATTTCGCTATGTTCTGCTGTCTGGTCTTTCTCATCTCTGCAGGTGGTGGAAACTGGTCTCTTGATGCCAGGCTCGCCAAGCACACCCGGAGTAATCCCTGATTCTCGGGGCGTCGCCGGAAGCCACTGAAGCAAGGTGGTTGCGTCGCACCAGGAAAGGAGGCCGGGTTTATGAAATACTGCCCGCGTTGAGCCATTGCTGCGGGTTCCCGATCGCCGCGACCAGGTCCCGTAGAAATTCCGCTGCCCGCGCGCCATCCACCACACGATGATCGCTGGACAGGGTCAGGGTCATCATGGGACGAATGCCGGGCCGAGCATCAGAACCGGCTCCGACCGCCACGACTCGGTCCGCGATCCTTCCGACGGCAAGAATCGCGGCTTGCGGCGGAATGATGATGGCCGTGAATGCGTCCACCCCGAACATGCCCAGATTGCTGATGGTGAAGGTGCCGCCGGCGAGATCGGCGGGACGCAACTTGCCGGTACGCGCGCGTTCCGCCAGGTCGCGCCGCTGCACTGCGATCGCGCCCAGCGTGGCCAGGTGAGCATTATGGATCACGGGCGCCACTACCCCATCGTCCACTGCCATCGCGAGTCCAATGTTGATCTCCGCATGGGTGTGAACTCCTGCACCCATCCAGCTTGCGTTCATGCGCGAGTGTTTCATGAGAACGCGCGCTACCAGCGCGGCCAATAGATCGGTGTGCGTGAATTTCACACCATGCGATCTCTCAATCTCTGGCCCGAGCTTCTGGCGCGCCTGGTGCAGAGCCCCTGCGTCCACCTCGCGCGTCACGAAGAAATGGGGGATCGTCGTCCAGCTCTGGGTTGTGCGCTCCGCCATCAACCGGGAAACGGGGCTGGCGCCGTCAACCGGCGCATGCGACGCACCCGCTTGCGATCCCGCCGCCGCGAGAATATCGGACGCGAGGATTTCTCCGCCCGCGCCCGATCCGCAGACATCCGCGAGATGGACGCGGAGTTCGCTGGCGAGGCGGCGCGCTTTGGGGGAAATCTTAATGCTCCGCGCGGGCTCTGCTGCCAACTGATTTGCCGATGCCGCAGCCGAGGGCGTGGAAGCCGCGGAAAGGGCAGGTACAGTGGTCTTTCTTCCCGATGCAGCGGCGATTTCATCCGCCGGAAGCGCTTCTCCGGGACCGACAATCCACGCGATGGTTCGGCCTACCGGCACTTCGGTTCCGGCCTGAACCTTGACACCGGCCAAAACGCCGTCGCCGGGGGACTCGATTTCCATCACCGCTTTGTCGGTTTCGATCTCCAGCAGGGGCTCGCCTTTGGCGACGGACTCGCCTTCTTTCTTCAACCATGAAATGAGTTTGCCCGTTTCCTGGGCCATTTCCAGAGCGGGCATAACAACACTGATCGCCATAAATTAAATGTCCAAGGTCAGAGGTCAGAGGTCAGATTGCAGAGGTAAGGACCTGGTTATCGGCGGTTTGAAGGTTCTTACCTCTGCAATCTGACCTCTAACCTCTGACCTCCCGTTTCAGTCGCCTACGCCGACTCGTTCCTGCCGGGAACTCGCTTCGATCATCTCGCGTACGCGCGCGCTCGGCTTCGATTCCGTTTCTCTTATTGCCGGAAGCGGGCCATCCACCGTGAAATAATGCCTGCCGGCAACCAGCAGTTCCTCGGCTGGGAAGCGGGTAATGACCTCGTGGCCGGTTTCGGTGACTACGATTTCTTCTTCGATGCGCGCGGCACTCCAGCCGTCGGTCGAAGGCCAGAAAGTTTCGAGCGCAAACACCATGCCGGGCTTGATTTCGCAGGGGTGGTCGAGCGAAACGAGACGGCTGATCACGGGCTTCTCCCAGATGGCGAGGCCAATGCCATGACCGTACTGCAGCGCAAAGCACGATTCTTCGTTCGGGAAACCGAACTCCTGCGCCTTCGGCCACACAGAGGCAATCTCCGCCGTGGTACGCCCCGGGCGCACCAGTTCAATCGCCGCGTCGAGGTATTCCCTGCACCGCTTGTACGCATCGTTCATCGCGTGCGAGGCGTACCCGATGGTGAAACACCGGTAATAACACGTGCGGTAGCCCATGTAGGAATGGAGTATGTCGTAATACACCGGGTCTCCCGGGCGCAGCACGCGGTCGGAGAAAACATGCGGATGCGGATTGCAGCGCTCTCCCGAGATTGCATTCACGGCTTCCACGTATTCGGATCCCATGTCGTAGAGAACTTTGCTGACCAGGCCCACCGCCTGGTTTTCGCTCATGCCCGGCTTCATGGCGCGATAGAGTTCGTCGTATGCGGCATCCACCATCATGGCGGAGTGGTTGAGCAAACTGATCTCGTCGCGCGTCTTGATGAGGCGAGCTTCCGACATAAGTGCCTGCCCATCGACGACCTTGATTCCTTCTTTCTGCAGCGCGAAGAGGACTGGCAATTCGATGATGTCGATGCCCACCGGTTCTTTATGCAGGCCGCGCATTTCGAGTTCGATGCGAATTTTCTTGGCCACATCTTCCGCGCGTCCCATCTCTGGCGTCATGGCGCCGCGCAGCATGGAGATTCCCGCACGCGACCGTTCGCCGAGCCACGGACAATGCAGTTGATGGTGTTTCGCCGCCGATCCGAAATCCCACAGAATCGGCTCGTCGTTTTGTGGCAGGAGCGTAAAGCGATTCGCCTTGTCCTGAGCCCAGGTGCCGATGTGGGTCGCGGTCAGGTACCGGACATTGTTCATGTCGAAGCACAACAGCGCTCCCATTTCGGACGTTTTCAGAAGATCCTTGGCGCGCGCCAGGCGTTCGCGGCGCAGGCGATCGAAGTCAACCCGGTTTTCCCAATCCACCGCCATCGTTCCGTAAGTGGGTAGAGCCATAAATATCTCCTTAGGACAGGTCAGAGGTAAAAGGTCAGATTGCAGAGGTGAAATTCTAAGTCGAGCTTCGAAGATTCTTACCTCTGCAATTTGACCTCTGACCTCTGACCTGCAACCTCAGTCTTGCTACCGCCCACACATTATGCGGGCGGCTTCGAACACGATTTGCTCGGTCGGCACAGTCACATCTTCCAAAGGCGGCGAAAACGGAATTGGAACATGCATCGCGCCCATGCGTTTGACCGGAGCGTCCAGATCGTAGAATGCGCCGGTGGCAATCACCGACGCAAGCTCCGCGGTAACGCCATAGCGTTCATAGCCTTCGTCGAGAACGATTGCCCGCGACGTCTTCTTCGCCGATTCAATCAACGTTTTTTCGTCGAGCGGCCACAAGGTGCGCGGATCGACCACTTCAGCGCTAATTCCGATTTCCTCCAGCATGGTCGCCGCGCCTAACGCTACTTGCACCATGCTGCTGGTGGCGACCAGCGTAATGTCCTCGCCCACTCGTTTCACATCCGCGACGCCGAGAGGGATGGTGTAGTCTTCCGCTGGCACCGAGCCCTTGAGTTTATACATCATCTTGTCTTCGAAGAAGACGACCGGATTCTCGTCGCGAATTGCCGCCTTCAGCAGCCCCTTCGCGTCATAGGGGGTCGAAGGCAGAACGACTTTCAAACCTGGAACATGGCAGAACCACGCATGCAGCGACTGTGAGTGTTGCGCGGCGGAGCGGCGAGTCGCGCCCATCGTGGTGCGCATCACCATCGGCACTCGCCACTTCCCGCCTGACATGTAATGGACCTTGGCAGCCTGGTTGACCATCTGGTCCATGGTCAGGGTGACGAAGTCGCCGAACATGATGTCGACCACCGGACGCATTCCAGTCATGGCCGCACCCACCGCCAGGCCAGTGAAGCCTGCTTCGGAAATTGGCGTATCGAGCACGCGGTCTTTGCCGAATTCCTCCAACAGGCCCGAGAGAACCTTGAACGGCGTACCCGCCTCGGCCACGTCCTCGCCCAGGATGCAGACGGTCTTATCACGACGCATCTCCTCGGCCAGCGCCTCGCGAACGGCTTGCGCAAATGTCAGTTCGCGAACATTTTGAGCGTGAAGACGAGTTTCAGGCATATACGTCCTCGTCCACCTCGTCGACCGCCGGGTACGGCGCCGCTACCGCGAATTCGACCGCCTTTTTCATCTCGGACTCAAACTCCGCCTGCACTTGATCAAGCGCGGCCTTATCGGTGACCTTCTGCTCGACCAGCCACTTGCCAAAATTCGCGATCGGATCCCGCTCGGTCCTCCATAGCTGTTCTTCCTGTTTGGAGCGGTAGTATTCGCGATTGATGTCGCCCACGTGATGTCCGTGGTAGCGATAGGTATCACAGAGCAGGAACGCAGGACCGTCACCGCGGCGTGCGCGATCCACCAATCGCCGTGCGACGGCATGGACGGCACGTACATCCTGACCGTCCACGCTCGCCGCCTCCAGGCCGAAGGCCTTCGCCCGCATTAGAATGTCTCCAGCCGTGGTTTCCGAGTAATGGGTGTATTCCGTGTAGAGATTGTTTTCGCAGACGTAAATCACCGGAAGCTTGAAAAGCTGAGCGAGGTTCATCTCCTCGTACAGCACACCCTGGCCGAGCGCACCTTCTCCGAAAAAACATATCGACACGCGTTTGGTACCGAGACACCGGGACGAAAACGCGGCGCCTGTGGCGATGCCGGCGCTGCCACATACGATTGCATTCGCTCCCAGGTTGCCGGTGGCCGGGTCCGCAATGTGCATGGAACCTCCCTTGCCCTTGCAGTACCCGGCCTCTTTTCCCAGCAGTTCGGCGAACATTCGATCGGGGGAGGCGCCTTTCGCCAAACAATGTCCATGACCGCGATGTGTGCTGGTGATGTAGTCGGTTCGCTCGAGCGCTTCGCATACGCCCACTGCGACCGCCTCCTCACCGATGTAAAGATGCGCCAAGCCGGGCATCAACGCGCGCGTGTAAAGCTCGTTGACCTGCGCTTCAAATTGGCGGATGGCGACCATCTGCCGGTACATCCGCTGCCACAACTCGATTTCTTCTGAAGTTTCTCTCGGCTCGGCGGCGGTCGTCATTTCGCGACTCCCTTAGTCACTCCCGAAGTTACTCCCGACATGCGCGCCAGAACGTCGAACACAACCGCAAAGTCCAGTTTCTCCCAGCCCATGCCGCGCGCCGCGGTCAGGAACTCATTGCTGATGGCGGTGGTGGGAAGGGGGACATTCAATTTGCGGCCCAACTCCATTGCCAGCAGCATGTCTTTCTGCATCATGTTGACGTCGAACCACGCTTCTTCCGGCTGCTGTAACACGAAAGGACCGCGGTACACGATCATGGGTGATGCGATCGCGCTGTGAATCATTACATCCACGGCGACCTCGCGTGCAATTCCGCTTTTTTCCGCCAGCAGCACTCCTTCCGAGAACGCCAGCATCTGTGCCGCTAACTGCAGGTTCAACGCGATCTTCATCGACAGCGCCACGCCGTTGTCGCCGACGTGCGTTACCTTCGGCCCGATATCAAGAAGCAAAGGCTTCAGACGCTCGAAAGTTTCTTTGCGGCCCCCGACCATCACGGAGAGCTTGCCCTGCTGCAAAGTGATCACGCTGCCGGAGACCGGAGCGTCGATCATATCGGCGCCCTTCTCGCGAACTTTCGCAACCAGCCCGCGGCTCACTTCCGGGCTCACCGTGCTCATGTCAATGTGGAACTTGCCGGCGCCAATGCCCGCCAGCAATCCATCCGGCCCGTCCGTCACCGCCGCCAGCGCTGCGGCGTTCGTCACCATGGTGAACGTCACATCCGACGCAGCCGCTACCGCTTTCGGGGAGCCGGCAAACTTCATCCCCTTGTCGATCAACCACTGGGCCTTGGAGCGCGTCCGGTTGTAGCCGGTCACCGTGTGCCCTTTTTCGAGCAGGCGGGCAACCATATTGCCGCCCATCACACCGAGACCTATGAATCCAAGTTTCGCCATTGGACAATTCCCTCTCGTCTTCTTCCGTAAGATCCGGCTATAAAATCCGCGCCTATGAATTCGGTTTTGCAGGCGAATCGCTTCTTACTGGCGAAGACGAATCCGCCAGCACCTGCCGGAGATGAGCGCGCATCGCTTCTCGCGCCGCCTCGGGATTGCGCTGCTCGATTGCCGCCAAGATTCGCTTGTGGTGGTACTGCCCCCGCTCCGGTCCTCCGTCGACATTGAAAATGCGGCTGCGCTGTTCACGCAAAAGGCCGACGATCGAATCCAGCAGCGAGAGGATCAGAGGATTTCCGGCTGCTTCGGCCAGCGCCAAATGGAAATCGAGGTCCGCTTCCACGTAAGCGTCGGGATCACGCAGATTGCGATCCATCACCGCTACGGCTTCCCGCATGGTGCTAAGCAGTTGTTCCTCAATTCGGGAGGCAGCCAGGCCGGCAATCTCCGGCTCCAGCACCAGCCGCAACTCGGCCAAGTGCGTCGAGCCTTCCTGCTGGTTGACGCGAATCATCAGATCGAGCGACTGCCGTATCGCCTGGGAAGTCCCATTGGTCACGAAGGTGCCGCGTCCGGAATAAGCTTCAACCAAACCTTTTTCACGCAAGGTCTTCACGGCTTCGCGCACGGCGGTACGGCTTACCCCAAAGCGCTGGGCCAGATCGCGCTCCGCCGGCAACTGGTCGCCGGGCTTCAGTTGGCCCTTCAGAATGGAGTCTTCGACCTGCTGTACAATCTGCTCGTACAAGCGGGACGTCTTTACTATGCGGTATACCGGCTTGGCGGCTAGCGAATCGACCGGTTGGTTTTTCATTGGAACCTCAATCACACTCTGGGAAGAATTCATATAGGTATACTGGTCCAACCAATTTACCACAGACTTTGTAGCCAAAAAATGCGGCGTTGTCCGAATTCTACGCCACTAGCTTGCCAGTTTGTCCCTGGCACCGGTTTGTGGTCCGACCACAATACTACTTGACAGGTAGGCCGTGTCAAGGATATACCTTCAAATCGCCCGATCTTTTTTCCCAGATCAAAACCGGTCGCAAGGGGTGCGGCCAAGAAAATTGTCCCATCCTCATTTGAGGATTTGGAGGTCCGTAATGCATTCTCCGTCGAATGGCATTCGAGTCTTCGGCATCGTTTGCCTGGTGCTCGCCCTGTCTATTCCCATGGTTTCCCAAACCACAACGGGCCGTATCTTGGGGACCGTTCGCGATCAAACAGGCGCCGCTCTCCCCGCTGCAAGCGTGACCGTCACCGACGTGCAAAGAGGCGTAACCCGAACCGTCACCGCCGACGACTCCGGGGGGTATGTAGTCTCCAATCTGCCTCCCGGCATCTACACGGTGCGAGCCGAAGCCAAGGGCTTCAAGACCGTCGAGCGGCCGAATATCCAGGTCGAGGTGGCCACGGATGTCACCGTTGACCTCACGCTCCCGACGGGCGATGTTAAAGAGACCATCGTCGTCAACGAAGAGGTTCCTCTGCTCGACACGACCTCTTCGACTCTGGGCGGCACGCTCAGCAACAAACAGATCAACGACCTTCCCCTCAATGGACGAAACTACGAAAACCTACTGCAACTTCGCCCAGGCGTGATGCGTTACCCGGGCGGCGGTTTTTCCACGACCAGCGCCAACGGCCTCCGCGCGGAAGACAACGCCTACCTGGTGGACGGCCTGTTCAACAGCGAGCCCTTCTCTGGCCAGAGCATCATCAACGGCGCCGGCATTGCCGGAGACTCGGCAACCATCCTGCCAGTCGATGCGATTCAGGAGTTCAACCTGCAGCAGAACCCTCCAGCAGAATACGGGTGGAAGCCGGGAGCGATCATCAACGTTGGCCTGAAGTCAGGGACGAACAGCGTACACGGGACGGCGTACGCCTTCGGGCGCGACACGCCGTTGGATGCGCGCAACTTCTTCAATCCGGTGGGGCAGACCAAGAATCCGCGCAACCTCGAGCAGTTCGGCGGCACCGTCGGCGGAGCGATCATCAAGGACAAGCTTTTCTACTTTGGCGGGTATGAGGGACAGCGGTACACAGTAGGCAACACCGGTTCACTCGCAACCTGGTCCACGGTGCCGCTGCCCACACCCGTCGTGAACGGTGTCCCCGCGCCAAATTGTCCCAATACCCTCACGGGCGATTGCGCGAACAGCATCCCTGACGCCATCGCCGACGTACATGCCGGTTTTCTCCTGGGAAATAATCCCGACGTAAGCGCAGTTAGTCTCAAGATTGCCGGCTGTACGGCGTCCGGCACCTGTGATGGTAGCGGCTTCCCCCTCAACCCCAGCACCAGTCCTGACAGCTCTATCAACTTCGGCCTGCCCAACAGCGTCAATTCAGACAACGCAGTGGGCAAGGTCGACTACCGCATGAGTGATCGCAGTACTCTCAGCAGCATGTATTTCTTTGGCAACAATTCCGGCACGGTTTCCGATGCCAGCCAGATACAAACGAAATGGCTGACCCAGATCCATACGCGTGCTCAGGTCTTCGGCGAGAATTGGAGCTTTGCACCCAACGCGCGCTTGGTCAACGAAGCTCGTTTTGGCTATAACCGCCTTTACCAACCGACTTTCACCAATGACCACAATACGAACATCGCGACCGCCTACGGCTTGAACACAGGAGTCACGAATCCCCTCTACGGCGGGCTGCCACGAATAAGCGTATTCCCGAAGTACATCTTCCCTCAGGAACTGGGCGGCTTTAACTGGCCCAAGGTACAGGGGCCGGACACCCGTATCCAGTTCATCGATCACATTTCCTACACGATGGGCAGACACGCCATCAGATTTGGTGGCGAACTGCATCGTGACGCCTTCAGTGGCGGTGCCTACGGCGGCAGCAGGGGACGCTTGAAGTTTGGAGCTGGGGCTCCGATCGACCCGTTCCCGCAGGGTATCGAGGACTTCTTCGCGGGCGTACCGAGCAACGGTACTCTGTTGATTGGCGATCCCACCCGGCACATTCACAATTGGGGCTACGCCGGTTTTGTGCAAGACGACTTTCGCGTTTCCTCGAATTTGACGGTCAACTTTGGCCTGCGTTATGAAGTCAATACCGTCATCAAGGAAGATCACAACCTGCTCGGCAACTTCGACCCGGCAAAAGGACTAATACAGGCCGGAGTGGGCGGGGTCAGCGGTCCCTACAATCCGGATCGCAAGAATTTTGCCCCGCGTTTCGGATTCGCTTGGGACCCCAGCGGGAACGGGCGCACTGTGCTGCGTGCGGGGGGCGGCATCATGTACGAAACCCTGAACTGGGAATCGTTTCTGGCTCTGAACAACTCGCTTGGCCTGGCGACCGTCCCAACCGGAGCCCCGATCTCGGGCTCGACCACCTCCGGCGGCACCATCGCAACTGCCCTACAGTTCTTCCCAGGCCCGACCCTTAGCTGGAATGGCCCCGGCTCCGTTTTTGGCAGCAACCCTGTTAATTGTGATCCAAACGTCGGTGCACCCTGCACAGTGATGGGCGTCGACCGCAATCTCAAGACTCCGTACGTCTCCAACTGGACCATAAACATCCAGCACTCTTTCACGCCGAACCTGGTGCTAGAGGTGGGGTACGTCGGCAATCACGGATCGAGGCTGGCGGGAATTCGCGACATCAACCAACCCACGACCGGCTCGGGATGGACTCCGGCGGCGATCGCTGCCTGTATAGCGGGCCCTCCGCCTTTTAGCGCGTGCGCGGGTGGCACCGATGCTGGCGCTGAACAAGCCGCCCGCCCCTACAACACTAAATTCCCCTACCTCGCGCAGATTTTCCAAATGGGCAACACCTACCGCTCGAACTACAACGGACTGCAAACCACTTTGACGGCACGGAACTTCCACGGGCTCAGCATGGTCGCTGGCTACACCTACGCCCATGCGTTGGATCAGGTTGGCGCGAACTGGGACTTTGGTGCGGGGTCAGGTCTGCCGACCGATAGCACAAACACCAACCGAGAGTATGCCAGCAGCGATTTCGACATGCGCCATCGCCTCACCCTTTCCATGACTTACCTGCTTCCCGGAAAAGACGGCTACGGTCAACTCCTGAAAGGCTGGCAACTCAACTCCATAATCACACTGAATGGTGCGCAGCCTTTTGGGGTGATGGATGCGAGCACGGATGTCAGCGGGACCGGCGAGTTGATCTCCGACCGCTGGGACTTCTTCGGGAACCCAAAGGATTTTAAGTCGACACCAGTAGGAATTCCGTTCTTCCCAGGCAGCGGCGACCCGGCAAATCCAAGCAATGCGGCTTGCGGCGCAAAGGCGTTGGCGCTGGATGGAGGAACGGTAGGCAACGCGAGCTATGCGCTGGCGGCATTCGGTTGCTATGCGAACGGCAATTCGATCCTGATCCCGCCGGCGCTTGGTACCTTCGGCACCATGGGCCGCAACATCTTCCGCGATACCGGATTCAGGAACGTGGACCTCTCCTTGGCCAAGAACTTCAAGTGGGGTGAGCATTTTGGCCTGCAGGGCCGCGTGGAGTTCTTCAACATTTTCAACCATCCCAACTTCGCCAATCCATTCGGCGGACAGAATGGGTGGGCCCACAACGACCCTTCGTCCGGATCGTTCGGTTGCTCCTGCGCGACACCTGATGTGGCAGCCTCCAACCCCGTCATTGGCTCCGGCGGCAGCCGCGCGGTTCAGCTTGGTTTGAAGATCACGTTTTAGCGAGCATTCCCCTGGATCGGGGCCGGATTTCCGCCGGCCCCATCCTTATCTTCAACTGGAAAGGAATTCATCCCGTGTCAACGCCATTAGGGCATCATCATCATCCCGCTCGAGCGACGATGTCATGGGCCACATCATTCGCAACAACTGTGACCCAGGTCCTCGCCCTGAGCCTCCCTTGCTTCTCGCAGCAGCGCGCCGAGCGGACCATTGACGAGATCAAGACAGAAGCCGTGCACCGCGCCGAAGTGGGACAGTATCCGCTGATCGGGCTCGATCCCGGCGACGTCAAGGAAGCCTTCACCTCCATTCATACTCGCGATAAAGACGAATGGGCCGCGGGTTTCATGAGGGTGGCCGATCGCTACATGAATGAAGCGAAGTCGCTGGAGAAAACCGATCCGGCGAAAGCGAATGCCGACTACATCCGCGCCTGGCGGCTTTATTCTTTCGGGCGCTGGCCCATTCCCGCCTCTCCCGGCAAGCAGCGCTCCTACGAAAAAGCGATCGAGGCTTTCCTGGCGCACGCTCGCTTCTGGGATCCACCGCTCGAGATCGTGCGAATTCCCTTCGAAGGGAAAGAAATCATCGGCTACCTCCGCCTGCCGAAAAATGCGAACGGACCGGTGCCGCTGGTGCTGGCCGTGAATGGACTGGACAGCCGCAAGGAAGATTTGACGGAGAGCTTCAGCGCGATCCTGCCGCTCGGCGTCGGATATCTGGCCGTCGATGGTCCGGGCACCGGACAGAATCCGATCAAAGTCAGCGAGAATGCGGAGCGCATGCTCTCGCGCGTGCTCGATTACATTGCTACGCGGTCCGAGATCGACAAGAACCGCGTGGCCATACACGGCGTGAGTTGGGGTGCGTATTGGGCCACGAAGATGGCCATCGTAGAGCATGCCCGCTTGCGCGGAGCGAGCGCCCAGTCACCGCCCACGGATAAGTTCTTTGAGAAAGACTTCCTGCTGAATTCCCTGATCGGTAACCGCGAATATCTCTTCGATCAGGTCCCGGCGCTGATGGCCATTTTCGACAACGTGAAGACCGTCGATGAAATGGCGGAAGTCTTGCCGAAAATGTCCCTGGTCAAACAAGGGCTGCTCGGCAAGCCGATGGCGCCGATGCTCATTCTTGCCGGAGTGCTCGATACCCAGGTGCCGATCGACGACATTTATCTGCTCCTCAACAAAGGAGACGTGCCGAAGACCGCATGGATCAATCCGCGAGGCGGTCACCTCGGCCGGCAAGTCGGAGTGTGGCCCGATCCGCGCATCTTCAAAGAGGTGATCATTCCATGGCTGGTGCGAACGCTGGAAGCTGAGCCCGCGAAAGGAAGTCATTGATGTTTCGTTTCTTTTCCCGCAGGCTGAGGAAGAACTCCTGTCGTCCAAGCCCGGGCGAGGACTTACCGGATCCCTTTTACGAGATTCCAGCACTCCCGTGCGATCATCCAGTCTTCCTGTGCGTGGATCACGAGGACGCGGACGGTCGAATCGAGCGCAGAAATATCGACATCCGCGTCGGTGCCCGAAGGCGATGGCGCGTTCTTTCCTGGATCGTTCTTTCCCGGATCAAGCCGCAAACCGAAGAACGCGAAATTGTCACACACGGCGGCGCGAACATCGGGCGAGTTTTCGCCGACTCCGGCGGTGAATATGAGAGCATCCACTCCGCCCAGCACCGAAATCAGGGCCCCAATTCCCCGTCGCAGACGATGAACATACATATCGAACGCGAGTTTCGCGCGTTGGTCGCCGCTCTTGCTGGCGGCTAGAATCTGCCGCATATCGCCGGAAATTCCCGATACGCCGAGCAATCCCGACTTCTGATTCAGAACTTCATCCAGTTGTTCGGCCGAGACCTGCCTTTGTCGCATTAGATAAGTGAGAATGCCAGGGTCTACGGAGCCGGAGCGGGTGCCCATCATCAGACCGTCCAGCGGGGTAAAACCCATGGTCGTATCCACGCTGCGACCTTCACGAATCGCAGCCAACGAACAGCCGTTGCCCAGGTGGCAGGTCACGAGTTTCAGGGAATTCAAGTCCTTGCCCAGCATATGCGCGGCGCGTTGGGCACAGTATTGGTGATTGATCCCGTGGAATCCGTAGCGGCGAATTCCCTGCTCGAACCATTCATAAGGACCGGGATAGGTGGCCGCCGATAAAGGCATGGCGCGGTGAAATCCAGTGTCGAAGACCGCGACCTGCGGCCCCGAACCCAGCAATTTCGCGGCGACCTCCATGCCTTCCAGTTCGGCGCGATTGTGGAGGGGAGCAAACGCGGAGACGCCTTCGATCGCCGACTTGATCTCAGCCGTTACGATCGAGGGCTCGAAATGTTGGGGACCGCCGTGGACCACGCGGTGCCCGACAACGTTGATTTCGGAAGGTCCGGAAATCGCTTGTGTTTCGCCGCTCCACAAGTTCTGGAGCAGGCGCTCGATGTCTTCGCGGCGAGAGCCGCCCGAGGTTACGTACTTCCGGCAAGCTCCGCGGGAAGTCTTGATCGAGTATTGCGCCTGATTATTGTGATTGTCATGGGCCGAGGTCCACTCGATCTTCCCTTCCCAAACCGGAAGCGGCGGGTCGTCGGGGAGCGTATCCCCAAGCTTGTAGAGACAGCTTTTCTGGCTGCTGGAACCCGAGTTGAGAACAAGCACGTTCATCAGTAGGGCCAAGTCCAGTCGCGGATTTCCGGCAGATCGTCTCCGCGTTCGTAAATGTATTGTTTATGCTCGACCAGTTGGTTGCGCAGCAACTGCTTAAAGTGGCCTCCGACTTTCTGCAGCCTGGGAACCCGGTCCACCACATCCCCGGCCAGGTGGAAGCGATCCAAATCGTTCATGACCGTCATGTCGAACGGCGTTGAGGTTGTGCCCTCTTCCTTATAGCCTCGCACATGGAGATTGTCATGATTGTGCCGGCGATAGGTTAAGCGGTGAATCAACCAGGGGTAGCCGTGGTAGGCGAAGATGATCGGCCGATCCACCGTGAACATGGAATCGAAGTCAACGTGGGAAAGACCGTGCGGATGCTCGCTCGACGGCTGAATGGTCATCAGATCGACAACATTCACCACCCGAATCTTGATGTCGGGAAAATGTTGGCGCAACAGATCGACCGCCGCCAAGGTTTCGAGCGTGGGGACGTCGCCGGCGCAGGCCATCACGACATCGGGTTCGGCGCCATTGTCCGTGCTTGCCCACTCCCAAATTCCGATCCCGGTCGTGCAATGTTCGATGGCCGACTCCATGTTTAGAAACTGCAATGCGGGTTGCTTGCCGGCGACGATCACATTGACATAGTGGCGGCTCCGCAGACAATGATCGGCGACCGACAGCAGGGAATTCGCGTCGGGCGGAAGGTACACGCGAACGATGTCGGCTTTCTTATTTACTACATGGTCGATGAAGCCGGGATCCTGATGCGTGAATCCGTTGTGATCCTGCCGCCAGACATGGGAAGTTAGTAAGTAGTTGAGCGAGGCGATCGGACGCCGCCACTCGATCTCGCGGGTCACCTTCAGCCACTTGGCGTGCTGGTTGAACATGGAGTCAATAATATGGATGAACGCCTCGTAGCAGGAAAAGAAGCCGTGACGGCCGGTGAGTAAGTAGCCTTCGAGCCAACCCTGACACATGTGCTCGCTGAGCATCTCCAGCACGCGGCCGTGCTGTGAGAGATGTTCGTCGACCGGGAGCATGGGCTCCATCCATTGCTTGCCGGTGACCTCAAAGAGGGCGTCCAGCCGGTTCGAAGCCGTTTCGTCCGGGCCGAAAACGCGGAAGTTCTTGGCATCCGCATTCAGCTTCATCACGTCGCGCAAAAATCCCCCGAGCACGCGCGTAGCTTCCGCATTCTCGGTTCCAGGCTTCGGAACGCTGACCGCATAATTGCGGAAGTCGGGCATGACCAAATCCCGCAACAGCAAGCCGCCATTGGCGTGCGGGTTCGCTCCCATCCGGCGATCGCCTTTGGGAGCTAGTTCGGCGAGTTCCAGAATCAATCTTCCCTTCGGGTCAAACAATTCCTCGGGACGATAACTTCTGAGCCAGTCTTCCAGAATCTTCACGTGTTCCGGCTTCGACTGCAGATCGGCCACCGGCACCTGATGGGCGCGCCAGGTGTTCTCAATGGGCTTGCCATCGACTACCTTGGGTCCTGTCCAACCCTTCGGACTGCGCAAGATCAACATCGGCCACATGGGCCGATTCAGACTTCCGCCATGGCGCGCGCTGTCCTGACGAGCGGCGTCTTGAATCGATCGAATTTCGCTCACGATGGTGTCCAA
>JBAVVP010000050.1:0-2530 GCA_049697355.1 Terriglobales bacterium | reverse complement strand
CTTCCCCAATGCCCATGGAAGCCCCAGTTACAACCACGACTTTTCCGTCCATCTCCATGGCGACTCTTGTATCGCGGGGAGGGCGGCAAGTCAAACGAGGGCAAGCTATCAGCTGTCAGCTATCAGCTATCAGTAAGAGCCAAAACGCCACCCGATTTTACTGAAAGCTGATAGCTGAGAGCTGACAGCTTCTCTGATGGCGTAAGATTGTTGCACTGGAAACGCCGTGAATTCACTGTTGCCCATCTTTCCGCTCGACCTGGTGCTGCTGCCGGGCGTGCCCTTGCCGCTGCATATTTTCGAGCCGCGGTATCGGGAGATGATCGCGGAATGCCTGGAGCGGAAGAAGCCGTTCGGGGTGGTGCGGGCGTCATCCGACGGAGTTGCCGATATCGGCTGCACGGCGGAGATCATGTCGGTCACCAAGAAATACGACGATGGGCGCATGGACATCCTGACGCGTGGAGTCGATCGCTTTGAGGTGATTCATGTCAACAACGATCGATCGTTCTTGCAAGCCGAGATTTCGGTGGTGCAGGACGAAGATGAAGATGAAGACGAGCCCGGTAAGCCGACCGCGCAATTGGTGACGCAGGCGGTGCGGTTGCATGCCGAGATCGCGAAACTGGCCGGAACAGAGGCCTCGGGTCCCGACGAACATGCGGGCAACCTATCCTTTTTGCTCGCCGGATCGCTGCCGCTCGATCTCGACTTCAAGCAAAACTTGCTTTCGACTTTGTCGGAAGCAAGGCGGTTGGAAGCGGTGATCGGCTATCTTGAAGCGGTTCTGCCGGGACTGCGGCGGGCGGCGAAAGCGCAGTGGAATTAGCTGTCAGCCGTCAGCTATCAGCTCTCAGTCACACGGGCTTTGTGGTAGCGTCTCAGTTTGAAATCCATAAAGGTCTCGAGAGCGTCCATTGAGGAGGCTGCATGCCGCTGAAACTTCAGAATGCCGTCCTTGACCTAGTCGAGCAAGTCACTGGTGGAAAGGTCGAGAGCAAGGGCAAGACACCCGAATGGCTCAACCGACCAGGCAAGATCGAGTGTGGCAAGCACTGGGAGCTCATTCGCAAAATATATAAGGAACTCACTGATGAGGAATTGCTCTGCGAGGAAATGCCAAAGAACAACCGGCGGCGAGTCGATGGTATCTTGCAACGTGCAAATTCCTCGCGCATTGTTGAGGTAGACGAGAGCCAGCATTTCAACTGCTACCGGGGCATTACACTTCGTCTCTATCCCGCAGAATTGCAGCTAGCCTTCGACCGCAAGATCTGGATTGACCACTCACAAGGCGAGCCACAGCAAAAGTCAGGGGGATGGGCAGCACCGAAGCCGCCCCTCTTCCCCAATGCTGGAGGCCGCCACCTACAACGAGCATTTCGTGATGCACTGGCCGACATATTGCCGCCGGACCACGGTTTCCTACCGACGCTTCGGATTGCCGATTTTGAAGTCGGGCCCTGGATCTGGACCGCGTCGGCTCGCAGTCAAATGGAGGAGTTACTGGATCGCAAGGATTTCAGACTGAGACGCGAGCCAGATTTTACTGAGAGCTGAGAGCTGACAGCTGACAGCTGCTTTCCGGCGGTATAATCCACCTAAGATTTTTTCCTGTGGGGGTTCCACCATGAGTGTTGCCCGGACTCTGGGCGAGTTGCGCCGCAGTCCTTTCACTGCCGAGCGTCTCGGTTCGCGGCGGGTCAAGGATGAGTTGCGCGAGAACTTGATGTTGCGGCTGCGCGATGGCAGCCCGATATTTCCGGGTATCGTGGGATACGACGACACGGTGGTGCCGCAGATCGTGAACGCGATCCTCTCGCGGCATAATTTTATTCTTCTCGGATTGCGCGGACAGGCGAAGAGCCGCATTTTACGGGCGTTGACCACGCTGCTGGATCCCGAGATGCCTTACGTTGCGGGGTGCGAAATCCACGATAATCCTTACACCCCAATCTGCCGGCGGTGCCGCGAACTGGTCGCGAAAGAAGCGGACGCGACGCCGATTGCCTGGCTCGGGCCCGAACATCGCTACGTCGAAAAGCTGGCCACGCCGGATGTCACGATTGCCGACCTGATCGGCGATATCGATCCCATCAAGGCGGCGCGCGGCGGGCACGAACTGTCGAGCGAGTTCACCGTGCACTACGGGCTACTGCCTCGCGCCAACCGCGGAATTTTTGCCATGAACGAGTTGCCCGACCTCGCGGGCAAGATTCAGGTCGGCCTGTTCAACATCATGCAGGAAGGCGACGTGCAGATTAAGGGATACCCGATCCGGCTGCCGCTCGATGTGGCGATTGTGTTCAGCGCGAATCCGGAGGATTACACGGCGCGCGGCAAAATCATCACTCCGCTCAAAGATCGCATCGGGTCGGAGATTCGCACGCACTATCCGGCGACGGTGGAGGAAGGCATCGCGATCACCGCGCAGGAAGCCTGGATTGCGCGTGACGGGTCAAGGCTGCATATTCCGAAGTATGTGCAGGAAGTGATCGAGCGCATCGCCTTTGCCGCGCGCGACGACAAG
>JBAVVP010000049.1:0-7671 GCA_049697355.1 Terriglobales bacterium | reverse complement strand
AACGATGAGTCCGCGGGCGTCGAATTTCTCGTCCACGGCGCCCTTGATCTTGTTGGGAGGAGCCACTTCGGCAACGCGGCCATCTTTCAGCAGCACATCCATGGGCGCATCGATGCGAGCCGCCGGGTCGATGAGGTGGCCGCCCTTAATCAGCAGACTGGTTCGGTTCTTTTCTGGGCTTGTCATCGCATCCTTCCCATCGCTCGCGCCAGAATCGCCATGCGCGTGGGCACGCCGTTGTGCACTTCCTCCAGGATGCGCGCCTGGGCGCCGTCGGCAACTTCGCTGGTCAACTCCAGACCGCGAATGATCGGGCCGGGATGCATCACGATGGCATCCTTCTTCGCCATCTTCAACCGGGCCGGTGTCATCTGGTAACGCGCGATGTATTCCGCGAGATCGAGCTTCAAACCGGAAAGGCGTTCGGTCTGCACGCGCAGCAGCATGACCACGTCGGTGCCGCGCAGGGCGTCTTCAATGTGGCGGGCGACGCGTATGCCGGGTGCGAGCGTCGCCGCAATGTCGGGCGCCAGTTCGGGCGGACCGCAAAGAATAATCTTCACGCCGAATTTGCTTAACAAATGGCACGCCGACCGCGCCACACGGCTATGAAAGATGTCACCGACAATCGCGACTTGCAGACCTTTAAACGTTTTCTTATTGCGCAGAATGGTGTAAGCATCGAGCAACGCCTGCGAGGGGTGCTCGTGCAGTCCATCGCCGGCGTTAATGACGGGCACGTCGAGGTGCTGCGCCATGACGTACGGGGCGCCGGCGTTGGGATGGCGGATCACGATGATGTCGGCGCCGACGGCGCGCACCGTGTACCCGGTATCGAGCAGCGATTCTCCCTTCTCGATACTCGAACCCATCGCCTGGATGAGGACCGTGTGAGCGCCCAGCGACTTGGCCGCGGCTTCAAACGAACTCCGCGTCCTGGTGGAGGCCTCGTAGAAAAGTAAAAAGACGCGCTTGCCCTTGAGCAAGGGCCGCGGCTTGTCCGGATTCATACGCCGGGCAAATTTCAAAAGTCTCAGGATCTCGGCTGCTTCCAAGTGCTCAATACCGAGCAGGGAACCGCGCGCTGGATTCATAGTTGTCTAACAGTCCGTGATGAATCGGATGTTGATAATTTGTGATGTGTAATTGGTAATCTGCAGTTCAAGAACCGCGCAATGCGAATTGGGGTTTTCATTTGCAAATCACAAATTACAAATTGAACTCACTATTGCTTTTCCATAAGCAGGACTTTCTCCGCGTCATCGACCTCGCGAAGTTTGACCTCGATAATCTCATTTTCCGTGGTCTGCACGGTTCGCCCAATGAAAGCGGCCTCAATCGGCAACTCGCGATGGCCGCGATCGATCAGTACGCACAGCTGCAAGCGTTTGGGGCGGCCCGAGTGGAAGAGCGCGTCCATGGCGGCGCGAGTAGTGCGGCCGGTATAGAGCACGTCGTCCACCAGCACCACCGACTTTCCCGTGATGGGAATTTCCAGCTCGCTCTTCTGCACCACCGGCTTGATGTCGAGGGTGGAAAGATCGTCGCGATAGAGGGTAATGTCGAGCGTGCCGAGCGGTACCGGCTTCTTTTCGATGCGCTGGATAATTCTCGCCAGCCGCTCCGCCAGCGGCACTCCCCGGCGGCGGATGCCGACCAAGGCTAGAGCTTCGACCCCGTTGTTCTTCTCGAGAATCTCATGCGCCAGGCGGATCAAAGTGCGCTCCACTTCGGAGGCAGACATCAGTTGCGCTTTCTGGCGGAGTGCACGGGTACCCTCGGACGTGAGTGTATTCATAAACGCAGCATCATACGCGCGCGGAAAGATGAGAGCAAGGGCGGGTCTGAAACCCGCGCCGATTGCGATTGAAACTACATTCGGGGGTTGCGGGGCCGCATAAAGAGAGAGGCAAGGGCACCGCCGATCGAGGCGAGAACCAGGAGAGCAAAAAAGTTGATCACCAGACCCGACGGAGTGAAGTCACGGAGGGCGGCTTGGACGGTGGCTTGAAATTGAGGCGCGGCGGTGTTGACTCCGCACTTCTGAGCTAATTTCACCAAGCCATCAATGCACTCCTGCTGGGCATGGAACACGATAATAGGAATACTGAACAGCGCGTTGACGGCAAAGACCACAATTCCCGCTGCTCCTCCAAGTCGCGCCCCGAGAGCAGCAGGAAGCACCGATCCATTTTCGCGCCGGTAGAAAAAGACCGCCAATGCGCCGGTGAGCACGATGCCGAGAAGGGGGATCATCCCGATGACAACGCCGAGCACCCCGGCCTTGAGCGCGGCATGCACCGCAACATTCCTGTCCATCGCGCTTCCGAACGCGGATTGCCGTGCCGGAGACGAGGCAAACCTCGTCTCTACGGGAATCTCTGGAGAAAGCTCGTCCGGCGCGGGCTTCAAGCCCGTGGCAATTTCAGCGTCCGGAGTCGCAAGTTGCACATGGATTTGCGGAGCGCGGCATTGCGGACAGAACGGCCGGCCGTCTTCGACCGTCGTCCCGCACTGTTGGCAAGCATGCTCCACGTCTTTGAAGCTAGCGCACAACGAACCCGGAGAGCAAGGCGGAGGGTGATTGGGTCGTTGGTCGCTGGTCGTTAGTCGCCAGGAAACACTCATCGCGAACGACCAGCAACTAACGACCATCGACTGTCCTCAGATCGTGTCGTCCTTGCCGGTGTGCATGCGCACATAAACCAGGGCAAACCGGGTTCCCGGGCGGTTGGGCTTGACGGCGACGACGTGCTGGTTTCCCTCGGTTCCAACCTTCAGTTCCACCGAATCTCCGCTGCCGTTGTTCCCGCAGGAGACGGGCTTGGCGCCTTCCTCCTTGCCGGGTGAGCTTTCGACGTGACCGCCGCTCCATGCGCCCTTGCATTGGATGGGCTTGCCATATTTCTGCAGCTCTTTGTCGTAGTACGCGATGACTTTCTCGGGAGCGTCGTCGGAGAGAAACTCGGCGGCCACCACTTTCAACGAGAATCCCGGAATCGAGAGGTTCACGTTGGCGCTCTTCTGGTTGTCGCTGTCGTCTTTCGGGGCGGGCTTGGCGCCGGGATAGAGCGCCAGGCCGGCGTCGCGGATATCGGCTTGCTCGCTGACATGCAGATCGCCCATCGGAGATTTGATGTCAACGTTCTTTTCGCCATCCTTGTCACCTTTGTTGGCATTGATGGAGCAGGCGGGCAGAACGCAGAGAGCGGCAAGCAACGCGCCCAGAGACAGGGTTGCGATCAGTCCTGGGCGGAATGTCTTTTGGTCGAATCGATTACGGTTGAGCACGGAAGGAACCTCCTGAGCTGAATTGAGCCGAAACGGGTCGAGCGGCGCGTTCGATTCCCTGGCCTCGGGATGCGATGCCGGGAATGGTAACAGGCAGATGCCCGCCGATCGGGATCTCGCCGAAGATCGCCTTCACGGCCGCGGTTTCCGACACGCTGGCATTCGAGAACGCGCACACATAACTCTGGATCGCGGGAAAATCATGCGCCACATAAGGATTGCCCATAGCGAGTACGACCGTGCGATCGGCGGCGCGATCGAGAATCGCGGTGAGCAAAGAACCGGTAGCCTCGTCCATGGCAACGGTATTCGTCAAACCTCCGCTGGCGGCACGCTTGGCCCTGCCCGCGACCGGAACCACATACACCGCGGCGATCACATGCTCCGCCGCCTCCACGGCTTCGACCACGGCAGGCTTCATGCCGGCGGCCGAGCGGGCATCGACGTAGATCACGCGGGCGTCAGGCACACGGGCTAGAATCTGGCGTTCGAGCATGCGTCCGGAGTCGGTGCGCAGGTCGTCGGAAAAAATCACCACGACGAGACGATCGCTCACCTCGGTCAATGATTGATACGGAAGCGCGGCCTCTGGAGTTCCAACAGACTGCAGCGGGATCACTTTGCCGTTGTCGCGGACGAGGGTGATGGCTTCGTCGGCCATGCGCTGGCCGGCGGCCAGATTCTCGGGTTTTGCGACCTGGCCGGAGAGCTGTGCAAGGTCCGCCAGCCGCGCCTTATTCAGACCGAGAGACGCCTTGAGTTCCAGGATTTTGCGCACCGATTGATCGAGCCGCTGGCGGTCGATTTCGCCGCTGCGCACGGCTTCGAGAACCGCGCGGTAACTGGCGTCGAGATCGGGTGGAATCAGCAGCATGTCATTGCCGGCCTGGAAGGATTCGACTGTGGCCCGGCCGACGGCCTTTGCGTACAAGCGCGTCAGCCCTGCCATGTCGAGGGCGTCAGTCACAACGATCCCTTTGAATCCCATTTCTTCTTTGAGCAGTCCGTTCACCACGGACTTGGAAGTTGTGGCGACACGGTTGGGCTCGGCGTCGAGCGCGGGAACGGTTACGTGCGCAACCATCACCGCATCCACGCCGGCCTCGATCGCGCGCCGGAACGGCGGCAGCTCGACCGCGTCGAGCCGGGCACGGTCGCCGGTGACTTGCGCGAGGCCAAGATGAGAATCGGCAGCGGTGTCGCCGTGTCCGGGAAAGTGTTTTGCCGTGACCAGCATGCCGCCTTCGTGAGCGCCCCGGATGTACGCCGCCGCCAAATCGCCGACCTGCTTCGGGTCTTCTCCGAAAGAGCGAGTGTTGATGATGGGATTCGCAGGATTGGAATTCACGTCGGCGTCGGGAAAGAAATTCCAATGCACTCCGATGGCCCTTGCTTCCAGAGCGGTTATGCGACCAAAGGCCTCCGCATTTTCCGTTTTGCCGGCCGCTCCAAAGGCCATCGCATGGGGAAAGACAGTCGTGCCATTCAGGCGCATGGATACGCCGCGCTCGAAATCCGCTGAGACTATGAGGGGCAGCTTCGACGAGCGTTGCAACCGGTTGAGCAACTCGGCAGCAACATCGGGCTGGCTCTTGAGTAGGACGGGGCCATCCACCGGAACGCTCATGACCACCGATCCGATGCGATATTTGCGGATATTGTCGCGCAGCTGCACAAAGATGGGGTCGGCGTCATTCAGGAATTGCACCCTCACCCAGATCGCGAAGAGTTGGCCGACTTTGTCTTCCGGCGACATCTTGCGCAACGTCTTGTCGGCCCACTTCCGGCCGGCTTTGTCGAGATGGATGGGACCGGGCGGCAGAAAACGGTCTTTGCTTCTGTCTTTCGCAAGCGAGAACGTGGCGGCCAGCAGGAGCGCGATCAGCGGCAAACGGCGGAACATGCAATTGACAATAGCATGCTCGTGTGGGGACGGGCGCCACAGCTCGTGTGGGGACGGGCATCCTCGCCCGTCCAAGCCGAGCGCAGCTCGGCAGCAGGCCGGGGACGCCCGGCGCTCCACCAGCGCGCACCACGTTTCTTAGATTTCCCGTTCGACGGTTGCGATGCTCTCCACCTGAATGGCTGGGTCGCCGCCAAACCCGGCCAGCCAATACACATCCGGCTCTCGCCGGAACCACGTGATCTGGCGCTTGGCATAGTTACGATGCGCCTGCTGTGCCGCGGTGAGCGCCGACTCCCGATCCAATTCGCCGCGCAAGAACTGCACCGCCTGCTTGTATCCGAGCGACGCCAGCGGGCGCGCTTGGTCGCCATACTTTTTGAGAAGCCTTTCCGTTTCGGCGATCAGTCCCCCACCAGGCAGTCCTTCATCAAACATGTTCGCGGCCCGCTGGTTGATGCGGGCATAAAGAGCTTCGCGCTCGGGATTGAGTCCGAGACGCAGAATGCGAAAGCCGCGCAGCGGTTCGCGTCCCTGTTGCCAAAGTTCGGTCATAGTTCGACGAGAAGTCCGGCGAAAGGGCGGGCGCGACGCCAGACACACCTCGATCGCCCGGATCACCTTGGGAACGTCGTTAGCGTGAATGCGATCCGCTGCTACAGGGTCGAGCCGGCGTAGGATGCGATGCAAGTGCCCGACCCCATATTGCTCCGCGCGGCCACGCAGTCTGTCGCGCAGTTCTTCAGACCGCCGCGGACCGGGAAAGAGTCCTTCGACCAACGCACGGAGATAGAGTCCGGTCCCTCCGCTGACAATCGGCAAGCGTCCGCGCTTCTCGATCTCGCCCACGACTTGCCGCCCCAGGCGGGCATACTCTCCCGCGCTGATATCGGCCAGCGGATCGACGCAGTCCACCAGGTGATGTGGAACTTCCGCGCGCTCCGCCGCGCTGGGCTTGGCCGTGCCGATTTCAAACTCCCGGTACATCGCCACTGAATCGCAGTTGACGATCTCACTTGGGAAGCGGCGGGCAATCGCGAGCGATAACGCGGTCTTCCCGCTGGCCGTTGGTCCTAACACGACCACCAGCAGCGGTTCGCGATCGGGCAAAGTCAGCGCACGCTCCAAGGAATGTACCGCCAGTAGCGTATGAGGGTAAGGATGAGAAGCAGCACCGCCATGAGAAGCAATCCCGTGGCTTCGGCGGCGTAGATAGAGTGGTGGTGCTGATGCTTGTCTTCCTGATGCTGGCTATCGGCGGCCGGCTTCGGCGGAACGGAGGCGTTCACGCGGTTATTGTAGCCTTTTCGGTCGTTAGTCGTTAGTCGTTAGTCGTTGGGGGGCGTTCGCGATGAACCTTGCGACCGAAGTTTGCTAACGGCTAACGACTGCCTCGCGGTACACTACGGGCGCGCCGAGATGCCGATGCCTCCGTCCAACTCTCCCTCCAACCGCGAAGCCACGCTTCTGCGATTTGGCGTTTTCGAAGCCGACCTGGCTGCCGGAGAGCTGCGCAAAGGCGGGGCTCGCATCCGCCTGCAGGAACAGCCGTTTCAAGTCCTGGCGGCGCTGTTGCAGCATGCCGGGCAAGTGGTGACGCGCGACCACCTGCGCGAGACAATTTGGCCGGCCGATACCTTCGTTGATTTCGATCACAGCCTGAATACCGCAGTGAACAAGATTCGCGAGGCGCTGGGCGATTCCGCCTCGAGCCCACGCTTCGTCGAAACCCTGGCCCGCCGCGGATACCGCTTTATCGCGCCGGTCGACGGCGGCGCAGCAGAATCCGCGGCGTCGCAGACTCAGGGCACGCGCACAAAAGTACCTGCGCCGCACGAACTGCATCCCGAACTGCATGTGCCCTTTCCCCGGCGCGGATTGGTGCGCGCGCTTTTCGCGCTCCTGCAGGCGATGTATCTCATCTTTTACGTGAGCGGGCTCGCACACCTGCGCGCTGCGGAGCGGGTTGCAAGCGGCTTTCTTCCGGGCTGGAAGGCTCTCGTCATCGCGGGCGCGGTGTTGGTGACGGGAGCGGTTGGAATCCCGCTGCGCTTCTATCTGCTGTCCGCGGTGGGCTTCGATTTCCGCAAGCTGGGCGGGACATTCGTCCGGCTCTTCCCGTTTGTTCTGGCGCTCGATCAACTCTGGGCCATTGCGCCGTTTCTGCTGCTGCCGCAGATTGGAGTGGGCCTGGCGTTTGCGGCGACAGCCGCTTTGCTGTATGTGCCTTTCTCGGAGAGAACTCTGGTCCGACTGGCTTATCCTGTGGAACCTGAGAAACAACCTACCTTCCGCTAGTACTGCGACCGCGAGAAATCTTCAATTCTGTCACCCTGAGCGGAAGTGGCCGCGCCCGAAGGGAGCGGCCGCTGGAGTCGAAGGGCCCCTATTCCACCCGTGCTCCTCCCTGCGGCGCGCGGCGTAGTGATTGCCGAAAAGAACGGACGGAGTAGGGGTGCCTGGCGCTACTGGGCTCC
>JBAVVP010000048.1:0-6556 GCA_049697355.1 Terriglobales bacterium | reverse complement strand
GCTTGGCGGAGCAGGTACGGATAGCCGGTAATCGAACGGTGCACAATAAGGCATCCGATCAACGCGAGGCTTGGGACACGCTGGTTAGGGTCAGAGCTGTATTACTCGCACTGTACGAAGGACAAGTGCCGGACGTTCCAGAGATTCGGACTTAAAGTGCTGTCCAGCGCCACCGAAATGCAGTCCGTACAGAGTGGCCCACTCAAGCCAAAAACTAGTGAACGTCCCGTCTGTCCCCAGTTTTCCACCCCTTCGACTGCGCTCGGGGTCACGCCCGCTAAACGCGTCAAGTTACGTTGTCAAAGAGAGCTGAGAATGGGCTGGGACAGTCAAGCTGTTCCAATCAGATCTTTATCGTCGGGCGCGACGGCTCTTAAGTCAATGGATTTCGATCCGGGGTGGTGGCGATGAAAATGGGGAACGTCCCGTCTGTCCCCGGTTTCCTGTCCCCGGTTTCCCCGTTTTCGTATTTCATCTTCGCCTTGTATTCGCTGAAGGTAATTTGCTAGTCTGAGAACTAGCTTCCCGCTCTATAAAGGTGCAGGTTCTGGGACGCGTGGAACGATAATGGCACAATTTCTCCGCTGGATTCGTACGGCTTGCCGTTTCTTGCTCGCCTTTTTCCTCTGGTTACATGCCTTGTTCATCCTAAATGTTGCGCCCTCACTCGTTCCTTACGCCTCGCGCGCGAAATCCAACGCTGCGGAGCTAACTGTGCTTCTCCTTCTCGCTGCACTGACAATTTTGGCAAGCTATGGAATTGGCAACGTTGTCGTCGATGCTATATACATCTATTTCTTTCCGTTTGTTTTCCTCTTTTACTGTGCGCTCCTTCTGTTCAAGGGAATTAAAAGAGGATACGAAGCAGTGTGGGGTGAAGACGAGCCGCTGAACGTTTCTCTGAAGCAGCTCGTGGTTGCGCCTCAACCCACCCCCGTTCAGGCTCCGCCAACACAACTTGCCGTTACAGAGGCCCCCAAAGGCAATGCGCCCGCGGAAAAGCGAAGCCTGTTCGGCACCATTCTTCGGCCATTTAGAAAGTTTCTACTGCTCTGGTGTCTGCTCTTGCTGGTCACGTCGCATCGTGAGCTCCTCCTGATTGCTCTGATCGTCGTGCTTTTCCAGTTGTGCCGATTACTAATTCAAGTATTCGCACTTGCAGCCGTCTCGAGCAACTGGCTCGGAGAGCTTGAGCAGCGAGTTAAGAACTATGCTGACGATTTGATTAGCAAGGTGTTGCTAGCTAAGGAAATTACTCAGGATTTTCAAAATCTCTTCTTGTCCATCACGGCCCTTGAAATTGGCCTCACGCTTTTACGAAGTCGTCGCCGTGTGGTCCAGTGGACTATGTACCTCGGCACACTGTTCTTTCTGGGAATCTATATGTACCTCGCGCTGATTTTCAGCTTTGCTTATTATGGCGTCGCCCGCGCACTGAATATTCCCTATGACTGGACTACTTCGATCGTCAATTCGATGTTTATGCCTCTGACCTTCGGGAGTTTGCCGTCGAGCAATTGGATCAGAGCACTTGGCGGGATCCACGCGTTGGCGGTTCTTGCACTTAGTATCGGTACGATCTTTGGCTACATCAGGCAGAAATTGGATTCCCTCCACAATGTAGCAGACGAATTGAGTAAGAGATTGGAGCAAGCCGAAGTTCGGGCGAAGGTCGCCGAAATGCGCGAAAAGTTCCAGCCGGCTTCCCCTCCGTCGAGTGCGGTCCCACAACCCAGCAAATGAAGCGGCCGGGGGCGCCACACATTCGCGTTCTTTGCGAATGTGTGGGCGCTGTATGCGCGAGAACCCACACATCGCAAAGTGCGCGATGTGTGGGGCACCCGGCAAGGAGTTCCTCCACTCTGGGGTACACTGCCCTCAGACCCGATTTGTAACCATAATTTTTACCGTAGGTTTTCACACTTCAGTATCATGGAGCGGAATGAAAGCGAACATGCACTGATGGGCGCTGCTGATCTGAACACCTCCAATCCACCGAAACCATCTAACGACGCAGTTCACGAGGCGGCCCATGCCATCATGGGCGCGCTAGTTGGGCTAGAGAACATTGAAATCACGATGGAAGGTCAGAAGCCAAAATGCAAGTTCTGGGGCAATAACGCACCGGTAGGGGCATTGCTGATCGCAGGATTTGCAGGATATTGGGCAGACCTGGATCTGTCAGGATTGAAAGAGCAGGATTCGGGAACGAGGGCCACGAGCGACTTCTGCAACTTCGAAGACAAGCTTAAGAAATTTGTCCCCAGTGAAGAGGAGTGGCAGCGGCAGGTGAAGCATTTCGGCGGAAAATCGGAGAGCTTGGTTTCTGAATACAAGGAGATCATCTTTGAGCTTGCAAAACTTATTGACGAAAGAAGGACGATACCTGCAAATGAGGTGGAACTGCTTGACTGCATAAAACGTGTAAGGCAGGAGGGCCAGAAGAGACGGGATAATCGAACGCAATAGATTTACCCCTACTTGCTAGACAGATTTCGCTAAGATTGTAATTGGACCGTTGGTGGCAGGGGACGGAACTCTTTATGAAGAGTCCGTCCCCTATTTACCACACCGCTTTCGTGACCAGCGTTGCCTACCGTTTCTCGATCACCTTCTTGATCCGCTCAAATGCCCAGTCAATTTCTTCGCGCGTAATGACCAGCGGCGGCGCGATCCGGATTACGCGGTCATGCGTTTCTTTGCAAAGCAGGCCTTCTTCTTTCAGCGCCTCGCAGTATGGACGCGCCGGACTGTGCAGTTCGATGCCAATCCAGAGGCCGCGGCCGCGGACCTCTTTCAGATCGGGGCTGCGCAGCGTGCGCAGTTTCTCCAGGAAGTAGCCGCCCAGTTCCGCCGAGCGCTCGGGCAGTTTTTCGTCGATCAGCACTCGCAGAGCCGCCCGCGCCACCGCGCAAGCCAGCGGATTGCCGCCAAAGGTGCTGCCGTGGTCGCCGGGATGGAACACGCCCAGAATTTCCTTGGACGCGAGCACCGCCGAGACCGGATAAAAGCCTCCGGAAAGCGCTTTGCCGACAATGATGGCGTCAGGCCGGATGCCCTCATGCATGTAAGCGAACAGCTTGCCGGTGCGGCCGAGGCCGGACTGGATCTCGTCGGCAATCAAGAGCACGCGATTTTGCCGGCAGATGGCCGCCGCCTCTTTCAGGAATCCAGCGGGCGGAATCACGATGCCGGCTTCTCCCTGGATCGGCTCGACCAGGAACGCACAGGTGTTCGGAGTCATCGCGGCGCGCAACGCCGTCGCATCGCCGTACGGAACAATCTTGAATCCAGGGGTGAACGGGCCGAAGCCGTCGCGGTACTGCTCGTCGGTCGAGAAGCCGACAATGGTCACCGTGCGTCCGTGAAAATTGTTGGCGCACACAATAATCTCAGCCTTGCCGTCCGGAAGGCCCTTGACCTTGTGCCCCCACTTACGGGCGGCCTTGATCGCGGTCTCCACCGCCTCGGCGCCGGAGTTCATGGGCAGCGCCATCTCGAAGCCGGTAAGTTCATGCAGTTGCTCGAGGAGCAGCGGCAGCTGGTCATTGCGAAAAGCCCGCGAAGTAAGCGTGACTTTGTGCGCCTGATCCACCAGCGCGTTGAGGATCTTGGGGTGGCAGTGGCCCTGGTTCACCGCGGAATAAGCGGCGAGGCAATCCAGATACTTCTTGCCGTCAACGTCATAGACCCAGCAGCCTTGGGCGCGGTCAAGGACGACATCGAGCGGATGGTAGTTATGAGCTCCGTATTGTTCTTCGAGCTGTATGAATTCCTGAGTCTGGTTCTTTTCTTCGGTGACGGGCATGTGGGTTCTCTCTTCTCTCTTTCTATATATCTTAGGCTTTAGGAGTCAGGTTCGAGATCGCGAGCAGTCTTGGCCATTTTCACTTCGAGAATTCTCTCATTATTTCCTCGTCATCGCCAATCGCCGTGTGATCCACATCACAGCCGGTGCGGTCGGTAAGGACGGACGAAGATTCGTCAGGTGCGCCTGCTCTCCGTCAGCACAGCGCAGGCCAACTCGATCGCGGCGCCATCTCCACCGTCTAACTCATGGTAACTATGGGTCATAAGTTTCTAATAATTCCAACTGCCATTCGGCCTCTCGCGTGCTGTTTCATTGGAATCTCTCTGGCCGAAGCTCCACCGAAGAGAAGATTGGACCCAGCCGATGTTGCATAAATGCGCCAACCCCGCATGCACAGTTCCATTCCGTTCCCTGCGCGAAGGCAAACTGTTTCTTGCCGAAACTTTTCCATCCGACCCTGGCGTCCCGTTCGCGGGCAACCGGCAGAAGCTTCGCCGGCGCGAACATTTCTGGCTCTGCGATGCCTGCTGCGCTCACTTCACGCTGCGCTTCGACAACAACCTTGGGATGCTGACCGTTCCCCTCAGCAGCCGCTCCGCTCCACGCTTCCTTACTAGCGCCGCTGCCAACGCCAACTGATCGCCAGGGAGGCCTGTGATGGATAACCCAATCCGAAAACATTCTCCTTGCCTGGTTTGCGGCCGCGATAGCTTCCGCCACACGGGATGGTTCCTCGTCGTCGAGAACCGTTGGCTTGACCGTCTCAAGATCCTCTCCTGGCATCCTTCGCTCGCCCGGCAGAAACGCGTACAGAGCGTCTGCTGCAGGAGGCATCTCGAAACCCTCATCGCCCACTGGCTCCACGAAGCCAACCTCCGGCTTCCCCCAGCGCAACGTCTTCCTCCGCCCATCGGCAGCGACCCGGCTCTCACCGATGTCGATCTCGACCCCCAATCCCTGGGTCGCCTGGTCGGCGAATTGGCGGTTCATCGCGAGGCCTTTTCCCGAGGCTGGTCAGGTTCCGCTGCCGCCCTCGAATGCATTCTCGACGCCCTCGGTACCAACGGAGGTGAAAACGAACCCCGCGCGCTGGAATTCCAGTGCCCGATCTTCGATCCACCCAAGTCCCGGCACGAACTATCCTTCCAATAAGGCGCCGGCGGAGTCTAGCTCCGCCGGCGCTCCCTCCACACTCGCCAATCTTTCTCCATCGCTTCGGCCATCGCCTGCGCCGCTCCCAGCAGCCAGTTCCCTTTTCGGCCGCGCAAATCTTTCAGGATCGCCTTCCGCTTCTCCGCCGTCCCCAGGTGAACATTCGCCGTCTCTCTCCCCATCGCCTCCAGCAGCCGCATTTCTCCCCGGCTGGTTCCGAGCGTCTCCAGTTCGATGCGTGAGCAGTGCGGAGACAGCCGCCGCACGATCCAGTGCGCCCGCATTTGCACATACGGATCCGGACAGCGCACCGACCGCTTCAAAATCGCACCGTACAGAATCTCCGCCGGCGCTCGCTTCGGATTCAGCCAGCGCAACGCCGAGGGCAACAGCGCCTTCGCCTCCCGCGCCACTCGACCGCCCTTCCACTCCGCGATGGCTACCAGCCGCTCCCGCCCCAGGCTGCCCAATCCCGCCACTCGCCGCGCCAGCCGGTACGGGATGCCCGGCTCAGGCAGCAGATGCTCAATCGCCTCGCGCGCGCTCTCTGGAACTTCTCCCTTGGCCGTCGGAAGACGATCCATTTTTCCCCAGAACACTACAGGGTCCCGCAGCTTACTCTCCGCGATCTCCCGCAACCACTCATGGTTCTCGCCCAACACAAACGGACGCCCGCCCTCCTCCATCCCCCGCTCGTATCCCGCCAGAATCGCCGCCGCCGACTCTTTCGCCTTCATCGTGAGACGATCTTGCCGAGCGGCCACCAACGCGCTCGTCGCCAAACGCACCAGATCAATGGTGTAGGGATACACACTAGCCTCATCAAAATCGTTCACTCCCCACACCAGCCGACCCTCGCAGTCTCGCCAGGTCCCAAAGTTCTCCACGTGCAGATCGCCCACCGACAGAATGTGCGGCGCTCGGTCGAGGTCCGCGCAAGCCTCCGGCCATACCTGCAACCAGCGATAAAACGTAGCCCGAAAGAACGGAAACAGACCCGACGCCATCTGCTCGTGTTTGAACTTCAGATCGGGCCCAACAATTCGGATGTGCAGCCCCAGCCAATCCTCAAACTTCTTAGTGGCCTTAACAATGTTCATAGTCGGCTAACAATAAGAAGCTAGCCCTACCCTGTCAAGGCAGATGGAACCACACACTCTGTCCTGTTATGATGTGCGCGCGCCCATGTTGCGAAGTTCGTATCGGCGAGTGGAAGGACAGGCCCCCAAGCGCGCCCGCGTGACGGCCGCCGGTGGCCATAGCCACTCTCGACTCACCGTAGCCGTGGCGATCCTAGTCCTGTTCGTAATTTCGTCGCCCCTCCACGCGCTCCCTGCCCCGAAAACGCCGCCTTCCGCTCCGCACCCCGTCCGCATGGTCCAGCAATCCATCCCCATGCCCGACGGCGTCCGCCTCGCCGCCACTCTCTACATGCCCGGAGACGCCAAGCCCGGCGAGAAATTCCCCGCCCTCCTCGAATATCTCCCCTACCGCAAAGACGACGCCACCGCCGCCCGCGACTATCCCATTCACGCCTGGTTCGCCGCCCGCGGATACGTAAGCGTTCGCGTAGATATCCGAGGCTTCGGCTCC
>JBAVVP010000047.1:0-7562 GCA_049697355.1 Terriglobales bacterium | reverse complement strand
CCTTAGGATGAAGACACCACCCCAAGATGGCCAAACAGGTTTTTTACGATCCCTTGCAAGCGCGCTGGCGGCGGATTCGCCGCGTGGTCGACGTGGCCGCCCTGGCTTTTTCGTTTCTGGTTATTTTCTTCATCTACAGTGCCTTGAGCAGCGAGCCTCTCCCCGACCTTTCCTGGCTCACCGAAAAGCGCCCCTACCACGCTCTGAAAGAAAAAGAAAAGGCCAAGGCCCGCGAAAAACGCCGCCTCGCGACTTTGGCCCGTACCGGGCACCGCCACCAATCCCGTAAAGCTCCTTCGCAACTCACGTTGAACTCCCAGCAAGGGGTGCGCGCCGCATTCTACGTTGCCTGGGACGCGGCCAGCTTCTCCTCCTTGCGCGAGTATGCCCGCCAGATCGACTTGCTCTTCCCTACCTGGCTGCAGGTTCTCAGTCCAGACGGCCATCTGCAAGCCGTCGATCCCGAAACCAACGCCATGTTCGATGTGGTCCAAGGACATACCGTCCATCCCGTGGATGACAAGGTGATGCCCTTCCTGAAGACAGAAGGCACGGGCATGGAAGTCTTTCCCGTGGTGCAGAACTTCGATGGCACCGACTTTGTTCCCGGCGTCGCCGCGTTCCTGAACAACCGGGAAGCCCGCGCCCGGTTTCGCAGCCAGATCGGGCTTTTCCTTGCCACCGATCATTACCGCGGTTTGATGGTCGATTTCGAATCCTTCCCCAAGAAGGGGCAACCCGGCTACGTGGCTCTGCTGCGTGAACTCGCCTCCGACCTGCACGCCAAAGGAATGAAGCTCTACGTCAGCGTTCAGGTGCGCAACGAGGATTTCGACTACAAGGCCATTTCATCCGCCGTCGATGGCGTGGTCATCATGAACTACGACGAGCACTTTCCCGGAGGAACTCCCGGCCCCGTCGCTTCCCAGGACTGGTTCACGGCCAACCTTGAATCCGCCGTCAAGGAGATTCCCAAAGAGAAGCTGATCTGCGCCATCGGCAACTACGGATACGACTGGGTCGAGCACCCGAAGAAAGGCAAGCTGCCGCCGGGCGTGGCCGACAAGAGCGTGTCCGTGCAAGAAGCCTGGATCGGGTCGCGCGATTCCGAAGAAGACGTCGATTTCGACGGCGACGCGCTCAACCCGCACTTCAGCTACCTCGATGACGATAACTTCCGCCACGATGTCTGGTTCCTCGACGCGGTGACGGCCCTGAACGAAATGCGTGCCGCCCAGACACTTGGCATTCAGACCTTCGCCTTATGGAGGCTGGGCGCCGAGGACCGCACCCTCTGGCGGGTGTGGGATGTGCCCGGAGAAGCCAATGCATCGGATCGCTTGAAAGACGTCCTGCCCGGCCAGGACGTCGATATGGAAGGTGAAGGCGAAATCCTGCACATCGAAGCCAGGCCCACCAACGGCGAGCGCGACCTGACCATCGACAAGCAGACCGGACTCATCGACGGCGAAGACTTCAAGAGCCTTCCCGAGCCCTATCGTGTGGCCCGCTATGGCGCCAGCAAGAACCGGCTCGCCATCACTTTCGACGACGGTCCCGATCCCCAGTGGACCCCGAAAATCCTCGATGTCCTCAAACGCGAGCACGTGCCCGGGGCCTTCTTTCTGATCGGAATCCAGGCCGAGAAGTTCCCCGGCCTGACCCAACGCATTTACCGCGAAGGTCATGAAATCGGCAACCACACCTTTACGCATCCCGATATCAGCTCCATCGGCACCGGCTACATGAAGGTGGAACTGAACCTGACCGAGCGCCTGTTTGCGAGCCGCTTGGGAATTCGCGCCATGATGTTTCGTCCGCCCTATTCCGTCGATGCCGAGCCCGACACGGAAGATGAAGTGCGGCCGCTCGAACTCACGCAAAACATGGGCTACATCACCATCGGCAACAAGATCGATACCAAGGACTGGAAGGACGAGCCCGCGCTCACGCCGCAACAAATCGCCGCGGAGGTGCTCGACCACTTGCCGCCTTGCCAACCGAACGATCAAATGAGGTGCGGCAACATCATTCTTATGCACGATGGCGGCGGCAACCGCGAAAGAACTGTACGGGCCCTCCCCCTGATCATCGACGGCGCCCGCGCCCGCCGATTTGAATTCGTCCCCGTGTACAAGTTGATGGGCAAGGCCAAAGCCGATGTCATGCCGCCGCTCGCGCCCAACGAGTATTGGTCCGCGCGGTTGAATTGGATCGGGTTCTGGCTCTTCAGCGCGACCATGGCGGCCATAGTGTTGATTTTTTTCCTGGGCGATATTTTGATGACCGGCCGTCTGGTTTCGGTCGGCGTGCTCGCCATCTACGACCGTCTCCGCTCGCATATCTATGGAACGCCCGCGCAGATCGCGGCCTACCGCCCCCGGGTTGCGGTTCTCATCCCCGCCTATAACGAGGAGAAAGTCATCGAGCGTACCATCCAGGGCGCGCTCGATTCCGACTATCCCAACCTGCGCGTGATCGTCATCGACGACGGATCGAAGGATCGCACTCTGGAAATCGCCCGCCGCGCCTTCGCCGCCGAAGCAGCCGCCGGCAGAGTGTTGATTCTCACCAAGCCTAACGGCGGCAAGGCGGAGGCGTTAAACTTTGGACTGAAGTATATCGGCGATGCCGAACTTTTCGTGGGCATCGACGCCGATACCATCATCGCTCCCGATGCCATCGCCCGCCTGGTGCCGCACTTCCTCAATCCGAAAGTTGCGGCCGTGGCCGGCAATGCCAAAGTCGGCAACCGCGTAAACCTCTGGACCCGCTGGCAGGCCCTCGAATACATCACCAGCCAGAATTTCGAGCGGCGCGCGCTCAACACCATGGGCGCCGTAAGCGTGGTCCCGGGCGCCATTGGAGCCTGGCGCGTGGCGCCCGTTCGCGAAGCCGGCGGCTACCACGTGGATACCGTAGCCGAAGACGCCGATCTCACCATGGCTCTGCTGCGCAACGGCTATCGCGTGCAATACGAAGACCAGGCGCTCGCCTTCACCGAGGCTCCAACCACTGCCAACGCGCTCATGCGGCAGCGCTTCCGCTGGTCGTTCGGAATTCTGCAGGCCGTCTACAAGCATCGCGCCGTTTTCGCGCGCAAGGGCGCTTTAGGATTCGTCGCCCTTCCCAATATCCTGATTTTTCAGATCCTGCTGCCGCTGGTCTCACCTTTCATCGACGTGATGTTTGCCGTCGGCGTGATCTGGTATTTCATCCAGAAATATTTCCATCCCGATTCCACCGATCCCGCCAGCTTCCAGCGCCTGCTGATCTTCTTCGGCGCCTTCCTGGTAATCGATTTCCTGGCCTCGGCAATCGCCTTCGCCCTGGAGCGCCGCCACCCCGAAGCCCGCGAAGACGCCTGGCTGCTAAGCCAAGTGTGGTTGCAGCGCTTCGCCTATCGCCAGGTCTTTTCGATAGTTCTATTCCGGACCCTGAAGCGAGCCATCCAAGGCCGCCCCTTCGCCTGGGACAAACTCGATCGCACCGCCGCCGTGAAGTACGTCCCCACCGAGCGCAGAGACTCCGTCAAAGTCTGATCGTGTAGCGCGGACACTCCTGTCCGCGCAAATGCATGCAGCACCCGCTCCGTCTGCATTGAGCATTCATTGGCAGTGTTCTCGGCTCCCCTCTCCCCGATCTCGCCCATTGACATTGTCAACCCCAAAGGTGTGTTGTAAGAATGAAACCATCATGCCCCGCACAATCATCGAACCCTTCCGCATCAAGAGCGTCGAGCCCATTCGCCGCACCACCCGCCCGCAGCGCGAGCAACTGCTCCGCGCCGCGAACTACAACCTTTTCCTCCTGCCCGCCGACGATGTCCTCATTGACCTGCTCACCGATTCCGGCACCGGAGCCATGTCCACCCACCAGTGGGCGGCCATCATGGAAGGCGACGAAAGCTACGCCGGCAGCCGCAGCTTCGATCAGTTCCGCGACTCCGTGCAGGATATCTTCGGCTACAAGCACGTCATCCCCACTCACCAGGGCCGAGCCGCCGAGCGCATCCTCTTCAACGTGATGTGCAAAAAAGGCGATGTCGTTCCCAACAACACCCACTTCGACACCACCCGAGCCAACGTAGAATTTGTCGGCGCCGAAGCCCTGGATCTAGTCATCCCCGAAGGCCGCCAGCCCAGCGTGAAGCATCCCTTCAAAGGCAATATGGACGTAACCGCGCTGGAAACTCTGATCCAAAAAGCAGGCCGGGAACGCGTGCCCTTGGTCATGCTGACCGTGACCAACAATTCCGGAGGCGGCCAGCCCGTCTCGATGGAGAACGTCAAAGCCGTAAGCGCAGTCTGCCGCAAGCACCGCATCCCGCTCTACTTCGACGCTTGCCGTTTTGCCGAGAACTCCTACTTCATAAAGATTCGCGAAAAAGGTTACGACCAGAAAACCCCAAAAGAAATCGCGCAAGAAATGTTCAGCTACGCCGACGGCTGCACCATGTCGGCCAAGAAAGACGGAATGGCCAACATTGGCGGATTCCTCTGCACCAACGACGATCTGCTAGCCCAGCAGGAAAAGAACTTGCTCATCCTGACCGAGGGCTATCCCACCTACGGAGGCCTGGCCGGACGCGATCTGGAAGCCATAGCCGTAGGATTGCAGGAAGCCCTGCACCAGGACTATCTCGAATACCGCATAGCCTCGACCGCATACCTGGGCAACCACATCTCCGAGCAAGGAGTGCCCATCGTGCAGCCGCCCGGAGGCCACGCCATCTACATCGACGCCCGCGCCTTTCTGCCCCACATCCCGCCCGATCGCTTTCCCGCCGTGGCGCTGGCCAACGAACTCTATCTGGAAGGCGGCATCCGCTCGGTAGAAATCGGCACGCTAATGTTCGGAGCCGCAGCAAAAATGGATCTGGTGCGCCTGGCGATTCCGCGCCGCGTCTACACGCAGAGCCACATCGATTACGTGGTGGAAATCATCCTCGAAGTCTGGAAGAAGCGCGGCCAGATTCACGGCATGAAGCTAAGCTACGAAGCCCCATTCCTCCGCCACTTCACCGCCAAGCTGGAGCCCGACCCAGCGGAAGTAGCAACCGCAGTGCGACGCTGATCTTGGCGGACGCTAGTTCCTGAGGGACCCCAACTCAGGTTTTCGACTGAGAGATCAAGTGCGTCTGCGCCGCTGGAGCCGGACTGTTTGGTGCAACTTCGGTCGGAGCAGCTCCGGGCTGCGCCGTCTGCCGGTTCTGGACTGACCCGCCGCCCTGCCCCGCGCCGCTGTCGAGATAGGCGCCATAGTCATCGGAGTTCGAGCTTGGCGCGTTCAGGTCGCTTCCCGGCGAGTTGTAGTTATACGAATCCGGATTGTACGGCGGATCGTCGGAGGGGTCGTAGCCGTAACCCGGGTAGTAGGAATATGCCGGCCACGGGTTATACCAGAAAGGATCGTACCACCAAGGATCCCAGCCGACTCCCCAGCCGCCCCAATACGGCCATCCCAACCCGAAACCCCAACCTCCCCAACCCCAGCCACCGCCCCATCCCCAACCACCGCCCCAACCGCCTCTCCAACCATTGCCACGCCAGCCATTGCCGCGCCAACCAAAACCCGTAGTTGCGCCGGAGGTTCTACCGGCGAAACCGGTCGAGACTCTTGTCGAAGTGCCGCTGAACCGGCTACCGGAGTTGCCGAACGAATGCCACTGCCCATCGCTGATTGCCGGACGAAAATTCGACGTACGATTTCCGTTCATCCCGAAACTGCGCCCAGCTCCATACCCGCCATTCGAACGGCTGCCCCCTCCATAACGGCTGCCCGCTCTGCCAGGACCCGCCCCTGGCCCGCCACGAAAGCCGCCGCCTTGGTGGTAACTTCCTCTTCCACCAAAAGACCGCCCGCCGCCGTAAGATCCGCCACCGTGGAAACCCCCGCCACCACCGTGAAAGCCTCCGCTTCCACCACCGCCATGGAAACCGCCACCTCCGCCGCCACCACTGTGGCCGCCGCCGTGCTGAGCGAATGCTGGATTTGGCGTGAGAGCAAGAAGGATGAAAATGGTAAATGCGAGAAGGGACCGGAGAAAACCGAACCTGCCCATAATCCGTACCTCCCTCCGAACATGGAAGTGCAGCTTCGAGCGAGGAGCCTATCGACAAAGACCGCGCGCTCCTACCTAATCAGATTCTAATCCCCTGCCACTGGTTGCACCCAAGGATGCCAAGGCACGGCTTCGAAGCCAGCAGAAGCAGCAGCCATCACGGGCGTTGATTCCCGGCGTCACAGCACACCGGGCCCGCTCCGCGATCGATGGTGGGCTTTCTCTGAAATTCCGCTCGCCCACCATCGGCCGCCCGCTCCTCAATGCCCCACTACCATCGCGGTCTGCACGGGAGACGTTCCCTTTCTTGCCAGTTCCGTCTCCAGCTTTCCCTGGAGCACCTCCCATCCCACTTCCTGTCCCGGCGTCCAGATCGTCGCCAGGAAGTATTCGCCGCCGTAGCGGTGAAAAATAAAGTGCGCTTTCTCCGCCGTTACCTTCCCTTGCTTTGGTATTGCCAGAAAAGACGCCGCAGTGTGCATATCGTTGCTCTCGATGCGCAGCCTTCCGGTTGCCACACGCTGAATCGTGTAATCCCCAGCCGGCATGCGATCGTTTTCCACCACAAAGTTAAAAGGAACCGTCACCTTGATCGGCCCCGAATACTGCGCCATTGCCGGAACCACTGCGCCCAGCACCAACAACATCGCTACCGCCACACCTGCTAGATTCCTCTTCATAACCCCTCCTTGGGTTGCTACTTTCTCTGGAAGATTTTTCGCGACGCCCCTCGGGGTTTGTCGCGCTTCCATGGGCATTGAACGAGGGGTCGGACAAAAGGGAAATACTCCCGAGGTGAAACGTGGCCAATCTGCGGGTGACCGTGCAATCCGCTGAAAGAACGCCGCTTAGACTATCAGGTGACTTGTGTGGGAACTCTTCTTGGGCCCCCAGATGTGAACTGGCAACGTCTAATCAGCGAGGTGAACCAGTCGGGGAACTTCGCCCACCAACAGCTCGTAACATTTTGTAGCAAACAGGGATGGTAGACTTTGCTTTCAGAAAGCTCAGAATCTCAACCGCCGGACTCCCGCGTGCCCATCGACGACCCTAGATCGAACGCCGATCCTTTGCGCTTTTCGAGTTTCGAGCTCGACTTGCGCACCCGCGAGCTCCGCAAGTTCGGCACCAGGATCAAGCTGCAGGATCAGCCCTTTCAGATTCTGGCCCTGCTTCTGGAGAAGCCGGGCGAAATCGTCACCCGTGAAGAACTGCGCGATCGCCTTTGGCCAGCCGACACTTTTGTCGACTTCGATCACAGCCTCAACAGCGCAGTCAAGAAGTTGCGCCAGGCTTTGAACGACGATCCCGACGTTCCCCGCTTCATCGAAACCCTGCCGCGCCGCGGCTATCGCTTCATCGCACCGCTCCGCAACGGCTCGGCTCCCGGCCCTGCGGCCGCCGAGCTCTCGGAGTCCACCACCGCCACGGCAACTCCGACTCTGACCGCCGTGGAAGCCTCTCCGCCGGCCCCTCGCGTCCACCACTGGAAACTCTG
>JBAVVP010000046.1:0-4143 GCA_049697355.1 Terriglobales bacterium | reverse complement strand
CAGGTGGAAGTCGATGACCGCTTTAAACCGCAAACTGGCAGGTAACGATCAAACGGCTCTCGCGCGATTGTTGATAACGCGCTCCCGCGAAGCTCTATAATTGTTGGCGGGGTTGCCAGGTAAAACGCGAATCGTCAGAATCCAATCAAGAATCGAGCCATCAGACGCAAATCAATGAGTGCGCTCGAAAGAGGTTGAGCATGGCCCAAATGACGTTGACTCCGGTTGCGACCCACGGCTTGTTTCTGGATGGGAAGTGGCTGGAGGAGGGTGAGATTGTCGAGGTGCGCGCGCCCTACGACGGCTCCCTGATCGCGCATGTCCGCCAAGGACGCCGCGAACACGCCGAAGCCGCCATCGCCGCTGCCGTGAAGGCTTTTGGGACCACCCGCCGACTCCCGGCCTTCGAGCGGCAACGAGTGCTGCGCCAGATCGCAATCGGCATTCGCGATCGCAAAGAAGAATTTGCCCACACCATTGCATTGGAAGCGGGCAAGCCGATCAAGAGTGCTCGCTCGGAAGTGGATCGCGCAGTTTTTACGTTCAACATCGCCGCCGAAGAAACGGTGCGCGGCTATGGCGAATATCTGCCGCTGGATTGGCAGCAGTCGACCGCCGGGCGCTGGGGCATCGTCAAACGTTTTCCGCTCGGCCCGATTGCCGGGATTACGCCCTTCAATTTCCCCTTGAACCTGGTTGCGCATAAAGTGGCTCCGGCGATCGCCGCCGGCTGTTCCATGGTGCTCAAGCCCGCGCCCGAAACGCCGCTCACCGCGCTGCTGCTGGCGGAAGTGATCCAGCAAGCCGGATGGCCAGATGGCGGATTCAACGCGGTGTTGCTCTCCAACGAAGATTCCGGCCTGCTGGTCACCGATGAACGCATCAAGCTTATCAGCTTCACCGGCAGCGCCACGGTCGGCTGGGCCATCAAGAACAACGCGGGAAAGAAGAAAGTTGTTCTCGAACTGGGAGGCAATTCCGGCGTCATCGTCCACAGCGATGCCGATCTCGCGTACGCCGCGGACCGCTGCGTTACCGGAGGCTTCGCTTACGCAGGCCAGTCGTGCATTTCCGTGCAGCGCATTCTGGTTGAGCACTCCGTCTACGGAAGATTCACCGAGCTGCTGCTGGCGGGAGTCGGCAAACTGAAAACTGGAGACCCGCTCGATGAGTCGAGCGACGTCGGCCCACTGATCCGGGAAAGCGACGCCATCCGCGCCGCCGATTGGGTGCAGGAGGCGGTTCGCGGCGGCGCGCGCCTGCTCTGCGGCGGTAACCGCAAAGGTTCCCTGTTTGAGCCCACCGTGCTGACTGGCACCAAGCCCAACATGAAAGTGAATTGCCAGGAAATTTTTGCGCCGGTTGTAACGGTTGAGCCCTATAACGATTTCGCGTCCGCGCTGAAGCAGGTCAACAGTTCCGCCTACGGCTTGCAGGCCGGACTTTTTACCCGCGACGCCACACTCATCTTTCAGGCCTACGACGAACTCGAAGTCGGAGGCTTGATCGCCGGCGACGTTCCCACTTTCCGCATCGACCACATGCCCTATGGCGGGATTAAAGATTCCGGACTGGGCCGCGAAGGCTTACGCGACGCGATTCAGGAGATGACGGAACCGAAACTCCTGGTCATGAACTTGCGCTGAAGCGATGCCGGATGCAAAGGCGAATTTTTCTGCATCCTGGCGGGGGTCCGGTTCCTCTAAGCGAAGAAGAAATGCTTTCGATTCTTGCGGGAGCGATTTCGAATTGAGATCTGGAACGCCGTAAAAGAAAAGCTGCGCGACTCATTTGCCGTGCACCTGTTATACTCGCTTGTTTCAGTAACACGCATCACAGTACTACGTGACGTAGGGCGTACGGGTGGCGTCGCGCGGGACTGGCGCAAAGCGAATTTCGCAAGACCAAAAACTCACAATCAATGCAGATCTTTCCACGCAGCATCAATGCCATTGCCCGGGCCTCTATGGTCCTGACAGTTTTTGCCGCGGCCGGGCTATTTTGGGTCATGGTGCAGTTGGAGCGCTCTCCCTACATTACGTATGCGGGAGTCAGGAAATCGCAGCCCGTCCCATTTAGCCATCAGCACCACGTGACTGGCCTGGGCATCGACTGCCGCTACTGCCACACTTCGGTCGAACAATCGAGTTTCGCCGGCATCCCGCCCACCAAGACCTGCATGAACTGCCACGCGCAGATCTGGACGAATGCGGCGTATCTGGAGCCGGTCCGCGAAAGTTTCCGCACCGGACGGTCGCTCGAATGGACGCGGGTCAACCAGTTGCCCGACTACGTGTATTTCAATCACAGCATTCACGTGAACAAGGGTGTTGGCTGCAACACTTGCCACGGTCCTGTGGACCAGATGCCGCTGACGTATCAGTACGCATCGCTGCAGATGGAATTCTGTCTCGACTGCCACCGCACCCCGGAAAAGTATCTGCGCCCGCGCGAGCAGGTTTTCAATATGCGCTATGAGCCGCCATCCACGGGCGAGCCCGTGACGGTGAATGGAACGGCATACTCCGATCAGGAAGCGCTTGGGAACGCGCTCAAGGATCAGTACAAAGTGCGTTCGGTGAAAGACATTACGAGTTGCAACACCTGCCACCGGTAGCGGCAAGAGTTTCCATCGCAAGAACTGAGAACTGAAGACCAACGATGAGCATGGACGAGCACAAGACGAAACCGGCGGGAACCAATGGCGGATCCGACGTCTGCCCGAGCAAGCGAAAGCAGCTTGACCTTGCGACGGTGAACGCGCAGATCGAGGAGACGACCGGGCCCGAGTACTGGCGCAGCCTCGAAGAACTGGCGGGTAGCGCAGAGTTTCGGGAGATGCTGCACCGCGAGTTCCCGAAAGGCGCTTCCGAATGGCTCGACGGCTTCTCGCGCCGCGGCTTCCTTAAGACCATGGGGGCATCGCTGGCGCTGGCCGGGCTGACCGGATGCACGCGGATGCCGAACACCGAGATTGTGCCTTATGTGAAGCAGCCGGAAAATGTCGTTCCCGGCAGGCCAATGTTCTACGCGACCGCGTTCACGCTCGGCGGATATGCCTCGCCGATTCTGGTTGAAAGCCATCTTTTCCGTCCGACGAAAGTTGAAGGCAATCCGCAGCACCCCGCGAGTCTCGGCGGCACCGACGTCTACGCGCAGGCTTCGATTCTCGATCTCTACGATCCCGACCGGGCGCAGAACATCACCTACCTGGGAGATGTTCGTTCGTGGAATGCCTTCATGGAAGCAGTTCGCGGGCCCATCAATGTGCAGAAGAGCCTTGCGGGTGGCGGCGTGCGCATTCTGACGCAGACCGTCACGTCGCCCACGCTAGCGGCGCAAATTCGCAGTTATCTCGCGGCGAATCCGATGGCTAAGTGGCACGTCTACGAGCCGATCAATCGCGACAATGTCTATGAAGGCGCGAAGCTGGCTTTCGGCGAGCCGGTTGAGACGCGCTACGACCTGTCGAAGGCCGACGTCATTGTTTCGCTCGATGCCGATTTCCTCTATGCCGGATTACCCGCGTCTGCGCGCTACACCCGCGATTTCGCCGCACGCCGCAATCCCGATGCGAACATGAACCGGCTGTATGCGGTCGAGAGCACGCCATCGTCGACGGGAATGAAGGCGGACCATCGCATACCGCTACGGGCAATGGAAATTGAGGACTTTACCCGTGCGCTGGCGAGCGCCGTTGGCGTGAATACTGAGGGGTTTCCAGGAGATAAGCAGAAATACGTTGACGCAATCACTAAAGATCTGCGGTCGCACAAGGGTGCCAGCGTCGTTATCGCCGGTGATCATCAGCCGCCTGCGGTTCATGCGCTCGCGCACGCCATCAATCAGGCGCTTGGCAACGTCGGTCAGACAGTGTTCTACACCGAACCGGTGGATGCAAACCCCGTAAACCACAACCAATCGCTGCACGCGCTCGTCGAAGACATGCGTGCCGGCAAAGTTGACCTGCTGCTGATTCTCGCTGGAAACCCGGCTTACGATGCGCCCGCTGAACTGGAGTTCGCGTCTGCCCTGAAATCGAACGCCGTCAATCTGAAAGTGTTTCTCGGCACGCATCGCAACGAAACGGCCGAGCTTTGCCAGTGGCATGTGCCCGAAGCGCACTATCTTGAATCCTGGAGC
>JBAVVP010000045.1:0-8937 GCA_049697355.1 Terriglobales bacterium | reverse complement strand
CGTCGGAGCAGTCGCTGGTGCCGGCTCCACCTTCGCGGATTCCAGCCGATCGTTGATCTTGGCTGTGATCTCTGCAATCGTGCATCGTTTCGCGGCATCCATTTGCAAGCAGCGCCCCGCAACTTCGCGAAATGGTTCCGGAACCGTCGCCGGTATAGTCGGCGGTACCTTCGGGGCGCTCGTCTGTGCACGATCCCAAACGGGCAAGCGCTGTGTCAGCACCTCGACCAGCGTCATCCCCAACTGCCAGACGTCCGCTGCAGTCGAAGCCGCAGCCGTCGAAGTCGCTGCTTCCGGCGGATCGTATGCGCTCGTCGATTCCGCGCGGCGACTCGTCTCGCCCGGTACCTCCAGAGCATCGCTCGACAGCTTCACCTGATCGCCAATGGCGAAAATATTTGCCGGGTGAATGTGTCCATGCGCGAAGCCCTTGTCATGCACAAACTGTAAAGCTTTCAGAACCGGCGGAAGCATCGTTAGCGCCTCCTCCGCTGTCAGCGCCCGTTCCGGAAGAATCTGGGAAAGATTCTCTTCCGCGTACTCCTCCACAACATAAAGCAGATCCGTGCCATCCACTTCGCAGCGTCCTGCTTCGAAAATGCGAATCACATTTGGATGGTTCAGTTCGCCGGCAAGCTTCCATCGGAGGAGTTGCTTCTCCGCGTCAGCGGGGACAGCGATCAATTTGATCGCGGCTTTCTCGGAATCGCCCGCAGCGCTTTGCCTGAGGGTCAGGAACACAGCGCTATGATCGGAACCGCCTAAGTAGCTCTGTAGCGGAAATCTCCCAGCGACGGTGCGGCCTTCCCACTGTTTCCAAGTCTCGCTCATATCCGGAGCCTCAACCGTTCGCTATTGTAAGGGACCGGGCGTTCAGCCGGATTAGTCATTTGGGCTTTTCTTCGCCGCACTCCCCGACCTGTGATTACGGAAAATGGCCTGCTGCTGTTTAGAATATCCCCATGGCTACTGTCCCCACCGAAATCCACGGCCAGCGTTACATCAGCCTCGCCACCTTCCGGAAGACTGGCGTTGCCGTGTACACGCCTATTTGGTTTGCCGAAGACAATAACAAACTCTACTTCATGACCAGCAGCAAGTTGGGAAAGTGCAAGCGCATCCGCAACAACCCGCAAGTCAAGATCGCTCCCTGCACCATGCGGGGAAAGATCACCGGCCCGGAATTTCCCGCTACGGCTCGTATTCTGCCCTCCGAGGAGTCTGTCCGCGTCCGCCGGTTGATCAACGCAAAATACTGGCTCGCCCGAGTCCCCTTGCTATGGCGCAACACCGACGCCTACCTCGAGATCACCCCCGCGTGATGCCGCCGGGATGAATCCTGTAGCGCCGGCATCCTTCGATTTCGCTCAGGACAAGCCTTGCCGGCTGTCCCGAGGGCGCTGCAGTCAGGACCACGATCATGGCGCTCCTGTCCTGATTCGGGAAATCGGGACAGCACGGATGGGCGCAAGGCGTTTACGCTAACTCCACCATCCTGTTAACATCAAAGGTTGTCTCGGGACCCTGGGTATTCTTTAAGCAATGAAAATTCTTTCGGAGGCACCATGGCCGTAAAAGTTGGCATTAATGGATTTGGACGCATCGGACGCAATATTCTCCGCACCGCGCTCGCGGACAAGAACTTCGACTTCGTCGCCGTAAACGATCTCACCGATCCCAAAACGCTGGCACACTTGCTCAAGTACGACTCGATCCTGGGCAACCTGCCGAACAAAATCACGGCGGGCGCCGACAGCATTTCCGTCGACGGCAAAGTTATCAAGGTCTTCAAGGAGAAAGATCCCGCGGCCCTGTCCTGGGATTCGGTCGGAGCGCAGGTGGTCATCGAGTCCACCGGAAAATTCACCGACGCCAACGAAGCTAAGAAGCATCTGCGCGGTTCGGTGAAAAAAGTCGTCATCACGGCCCCTGCGAAGAACGAGGACATCACGGTCGTGCTCGGCGTCAACGACGAAAAGTACGATCCCGCCAAGCACCACATCGTTTCGAACGCGTCCTGCACTACGAATTGCCTGGCTCCCATCGCCAAGGTCATCCACGACAACTTCAAGATCGTCACCGGTACCATGACTACGATCCACTCCTATACGAATGATCAGGTGATTCTTGACTTCCCACACCGTGATCTGAGGCGGGCGCGAGCGGCGGCGCTCTCGATGATTCCGACCACGACCGGCGCCGCCAAAGCGCTCAAACTGGTCATTCCCGATCTGGCCGGTAAGATCGACGGTTTCTCCATGCGCGTGCCCACGCCCAACGTTTCGGTCGTCGACCTGGTGGTGTTCGTCGAGAAGAAGACGACCAAAGAAGAAGTGAATGCCGCGCTGAAGAAAGCTTCTGAATCCGGTCCGCTGAAGGGCTATCTCGGATACGAGACCAACGAACTGGTGTCGTCCGATTTTAAGGGAGATTCCCGCTCCTCCATCGTCGATGCTCCCATGACCCTGGTGGTCGGCGGCAATTGCGTGAAGTTGATTTCATGGTATGACAACGAGTGGGGATACTCCTGCCGTGTGCGCGATCTGATCAACCTGATGACGGCCAAGGGGCTGTAGGTTCGTGTGTGATGGAGGGACGGGCGTCTCGCCCGTCCAGCCGGGCGGGGACGCCCGGCTCTCCACCAGCAAACGTCGAACGACGGAGTGCTTTTTCATGTCTAAGCTTTCCATTCGCGATCTTCCTCTCAACGATCACCGCATCTTCATGCGTGTGGACTTCAACGTTCCGCTCGACGACGGCCGGGTCATGGACGACACGCGCATTCGCGAAACCTTGCCCAGCATCGAGTACGCTCTGCGCCACGGCGCCCGCCTGATCCTGGCGTCTCACCTCGGCCGTCCCAAAGGGAAGGCCAATCCCAAGCTGAGCCTGAAGCCGGTGGCCGAGCGTCTGCGCATGCTGCTCGATAAAGAACTGGCGCGCGGAGAAAACGTGGGCTTCTGCCCCGACTGTGTCGGGCCGGAAGCCGAAGAAGTGGCGCTCAAACTCGAAAAAGGACAGGCGCTGCTGCTCGAAAACCTGCGCTTCCACGCCGAAGAAGAAAAGAACGACGAGGCTTTTTCCAAGCAACTCGCCAAGCTTGCCGAGTACTACGTGAACGATGCTTTCGGCACCGCCCATCGCGCCCACGCGTCCACCGTCGGCATCACGAAATTCGTGCAGAAATCCGCCGCCGGTTTGCTCATGGAAAAAGAGCTGCGATATCTGGGCCGCGTGCTGCAAAACCCCGAGCGTCCTTTCGTCGCCATCCTCGGCGGCGCCAAAGTCAGTGACAAAATTGGAGTCATCCAGAATCTGCTCGGCAAGGTCGACGTCCTCATCATCGGCGGCGGCATGGCCTACACCTTCCTTAAGGCGCAAGGCGAATCCGTGGGCAAGAGCCTGGTCGAAGAAGACAAGATCGGACTCGCCCGCGATCTGCTGCAGCAGGCGAAAACCCATAAACTCAAGTTCCTGTTGCCCACCGATCACGTCGTCGCCGACCGCGTCGAAGCCGGCGCCATGGTTAAATTCGTCGGCGCCGGAGAGCCCATCCCCGCCAACATGATGGCGCTCGATATCGGCCCGCAATCGATTGACGCGTTTTGCGAGGAAATCGCAGCCGCCCGCACCGTCGTCTGGAACGGCCCCATGGGCGTTTTCGAAGTGTCGCCCTTTGCCCGAGGCACATTCAAGATCGCGCAAGCGGTGGCGGAAAATGCCGGAGCGATCACCATCGTGGGCGGCGGAGATTCCGTAGCCGCGGTTAAGGCCGCCGGCGTCGCCGACAAGATCACCCATATTTCCACCGGCGGAGGCGCGTCACTGGAATTTCTGGAAGGTAAGAAGTTGCCCGGGGTCGAAGCCCTGACGGATAAGAAATAGGTGTCAGGTGTCAGGTCTTAGGTCTTAGCTTTTGACTTGGCCTCGTAGCTCGTAGGCTTGGTATCAGGGCATCGCTTTAGCGATGCCGAAAGCCGCACTTTATCGACTGCCCCTTTAGGGGCCGCTATGTCCGACTTCGCAGCCCGACTGACGTTCTCGAACGGCAAGACGCTCGAGTTCCACGGCCCCGCTGACATCACCAAGGAGACGACCGAGGCCATCGTGAACGCCGCCAACTCCTCTCTGCTCGGCGGCGGAGGCGTCGATGGTGCAATCCACCACGCTGGCGGTCCTTCCATCCTGCAGGAGTGCAGGCGCATCGTCGCCAAGATTGGCACACTTCCCGCCGGCAAGGCCGTCATCACGACCGGCGGACGATTGCCCGCTAAATATGTCGTTCACACGGTCGGCCCCGTGTATCGGGGAGGTCACCAACGCGAGGCCGAAACCCTAGCCAGCTGCTATCGTGCCTCGGTCCAGATCGCTGACGATCACGGAATCCGATCCTTGGCCTTCCCTTCGATATCGACCGGAGCCTTCGGCTATCCGGTGCGCAAGGCCGCGGAAATCGCAGTTCGCACCATCGCCGAAACTCTGCCCGCCTGCGCTCATATCATGCAAATCCATTTCGCGCTCTTCGACATTGCCACGTGCAAAGCTTACGTCGAGGCCGCCGAACAAATGTCCCAGCAGCCGCTCGCAAATTCCGCTATCTTCAGCAGTGAGAGGGGTCCTTCATGAGAAAGAAACTCATCGCCGCCAACTGGAAGATGTACAAAACGCCCGACCAGGCCCGCGACTTCTTCCGCGATTTCCTGCCTCTGGTCGAGGCTCACGACCGCGACGAAATCGTCGTCTGCCCCACTTATCTCTGCCTCGATGCCGCCGTCGCCGCCGCCAAAGGCTCGAACGTCGCCATCGGCGCGCAGAACCTGCACTGGGAAAAAGAAGGCGCCTTCACCGGAGAAGTCAACGCCGCCATGCTGCTGGCGGTCGGCGTCACCCATGTCATCATCGGACACTCCGAACGCCGCCAGTACTTCGGCGAGACTGACGACACCGTGAATCTCAAACTGAAGTCCGCCATCGAAGCCGGACTCATCCCCATCGTTTGCGTGGGAGAGGTTCTCGAAGAACGCGAAGCCTCGCTCACCGACGACGTGCTGCGCCGCCAGTGTTTGCGCGCCTTCCACAAGGTTTCGGCCAAGAAAGCCGCGCGCCTGGTGGTCGCCTACGAACCGGTCTGGGCCATCGGCACCGGAAAAACCGCGACCCCGCAGATGGCCTCCGACGCCCACACCATCATCCGGGCCCAAGCCGCGGAATCGTTCGGCCAGGAATTCGCCGACAAACTGCGTATTCTTTATGGCGGCTCCGTCAAACCCGAAAATGCCCACGCCCTGATGTCGGAAGAAGAAATTGATGGCGCGCTGGTGGGGGGAGCGTCGCTTGATCCGAAGTCGTTCGCGGCAATCGTGAAATATTAGAGCGGAACCCGCCAGCAGGAAGTGCTACGACTTTTGGTGCAGATAGTCTGTCCGATTACTGCTAGACTTCGCTCAGAGTCCCCATGCTACGCCTCTATTATTTCGGAGCCCTGCTGGGCGTCGCGGCCATCTTGTCGGCGCCGATTTGCGCGCAAACGCCTGCCGCGAGTGGCGCTCGCATTCAGCATGTCGTGGTCCGCGGAACGGGCGCCGCCATGGAAGTAGAGATCCAGACCTCGGGAGCGCCGGTTGAACCCGATACCCAGGCCATTACCGGACCTGACCGCATCGTTGTGGATTTTCCCGGCGCGCTTCCCGCCGCCGAGTTGCGCGCCCTGAAGGTCAATCGCGGCGCGCTCAAGGCAGTTCGCACCGGACTGTTTTTCGACAACCCTCCGATTACACGCGTCGTACTCGACCTCGCGGAGCCGCAATCGTATCGGGTTTCGACAAGCCAGAATGCGGTCGTTATAAAGCTCGGGTCGGCCACCGCGGGAGAGCAAGCTTCTGATGCTGCGCCCACCGCCAGACTTCAAAATGCTTCGCTGGCCACGGGCACTTCCGTTGCAACGGCCAGAGTCTCTGCAGCAGTTTCCAACACACCGCTTCCCTCTGCCGTCAGTGAAGCGCCACCGCCCCCGAAGCCGGCGGTGACCGTGACTTTTGAAAACGGAATGTTGCGCATCCACGCTGAGAAAGCCACGCTGGCGCAGGTGTTGTTCGAAGTGCAGCGCCAGACGCGAGCCGAAATTGCGATTCCGGCCGGCGCCGAGCTGGAACAAGTCGTCGCCGATCTGGGTCCGGCTCCGGCGCGCGATGTGCTCGGAGCGCTGCTGAACGGCTCGGCCTATAACTTCATTTTTGTCGGCGAGGAACTGGCCCTTGAGCGCGTCATCCTGACTCGCCGCGACCCCAACATCTTCTAGAACCTTTGGCCGCGTAATCCGCCACACGGTGGAGTGACGGGCGTCTCGCCCGTCCGGCAGGACGCCCGGCGGTCCACCAGCACTATGGCGGCGTGATCAGCCGCACCGCAACCGGAGACGCGCCGTTGCCCAGAATCGGCGTTCCGGCGGCATTGGTTCCGCAACCGGCCAGGTTAATGACGGTGGCGTCCACGTTGCCGATGGAGGCCGGTTGCAAGCCGTCTGGGTTCAGAAACAGCTGGACGAAGCCTATGATCGTCACGGTGTTGCTGCCCGTACCGAACGACGCTGTGTCAAATACTGGCACCGTGACCAGTGAATTGCTGACCATCACATCTTTTCCCACAAGGGTTGGGTTTGCAACCGCAACCGGATTCTGGGTGCCGGCTAGGAACTGGAACGGCGGCGGGTTCGGAATCACGGTGAGGTCAACCTGATCGGCATCTCCTGGGTTGGCAGTCGTATGGGTCAGACAGGCTACCGCATCCGTCGTGTCGGAAAATCGGTTGCCCGTGTAGGAGTTAATGTCGATGTTGGCTGTGCTGTGGCATGAGATCGGCGTTTGGATACAACCTGCAATGCTCTCCTGATAGTTAGTGTTCAGCGCCGGGGTGCACGAGGGCAGCGAATTGGTCGGGTGCGGAAATGTGGTCGCGTCATCCCCCGGATAATAGTTCCAAGGGGATAGCGTGGGCAGTGGCAGGGAGCACTTGCCGTTCCCCGAGGAGCAGGCGGGGCTCATTGGGTTTCCCGTGGTCGGGGTGTTATAAGTCCATCCCAGCAATGTCGTCGGCGTGGCGGTAATCGCGCCGGTGGTTGCGTTAAAAATGGGATTCCCAGGATTGCTGGGATCGATGTTCGGCAGCAGCCAGGGCTTAACACAAGTGGGAGCCACTGGCACCTGCCCGTTCCCCGCGCCCGAAGGATTATAGGCTTCCGCGGTGGCCGACGCTTTCACGGCAAGAGCACTGCTTCCCCAAATGCGAGCGAAGAATGTTGGCAAGTCGCTTCTCATGGTTTGAACCGTCACGCGCGGATTGGTGCCGAAAGAGAGATCGCCGTCATTGAAGCTGACGACCACTTCAGTGCCGGCGTTGAGGACTCTGCCTCCGACGGGATTGTTGGTTGCCACCTGGGTCGCAATCGCCAGAGCCAGGGTTTTCGCATTGAGCAACAGGTTCGTATCCGTCGGATTCGAAGTCATGCCGGAATTAGCCAGTGCGCGCGCGCCAGCCAGCGCCGCGCTATCCGACGCCAATTGCGCCTCGCTGCGCGCGGTGTAGAGCGTTACTGCATCAATGGCGAGCGCTGCCATCGCTCCCACGACAAACAGGAGAAATACCGCGACCAGGACGATGATCACTCCTTGCTCACCTTTCCGTTCGCGGATGTTTCTGTCTCGGCGCACTCGTCGTTTCACCACTGCCCCTCACAACTGATTATGGGTCGCCGCGGTTTCGCTGATCTCGGTGGTCGCGCTGTACGACAACGATCCCGGAAACAGCAATTGGATGACCCGGTTAAAGCGCCAATGGTAGGGGTAAGTCACAGTGAGCCGGGTGCCGACGGTGTTCGTGGCGCCAACCGCCGGGACCCAGCCACGATTGATCTTAACGACCAGAGTGTCGGTCGAATAAACGGTGGAACACCCGGAAATTGTGTAAGTCCACTCGAGGCCAACCGGTCCGGATGCCGTACCCGGTGCGGTACAGGTTCCGCTAGGCACCACTCCACTGCCGACCAGCGAGTTGAAAACCGCGGTCACCACCGGATGCAGCGAATCCGGATCGTTGTTGGTGGTCGCAATGTCGCTCATCGGCTGAGCGCCGGCAATGATGGCGCCTTCCTGCGCGGCCTGCTCGACCTTTTGCTTCTGGTTGAACCCGCCGCTGAAATCGTAGATGCCCACCACAAATACCACCAGCAGCGGCAGGACGATCGCAAACTCGAGCAGCGCCGATCCCCGCGCATCTTTCAGCAAACGGGCGCCGCGGGGCGCGCGGGGCGAGGGTGCCCCACTTCTCACGCCTTTCGAGAAGTCGGCCCGTCCGCGCCGTTGCAGATTTTGAACGCGGCCCATCTAGTTCTCCATCCTGCTCTCCGCTTGCGCCGACATCACAATTTGCTGCAGGTTCAGGGAGGTGAAAGGCAGATAGAAATTGAATGGATATTGAAAGCTCACGATGGTTCCACATTGCGGCAGCTGGGTGGTAGAAGCCGGAGGATTCAGCAACACGTTACGGCAGACCTTGATGTTGCTGGCGGTGGTTGTGCACCCATTCGGAGTATTCGCGCACAAAGTCTGGGGAGGAAGATTGGAGTTCACGAGAATTTGACTCGTATCGAGGTTGGAGGATTGCATCACCGCCTCAACCGCGTCACTCACCGCGGAGGGGCTGGGAAAGTCAGGGTCGCACGTGGCGCACGTTGCTCGCGCGGCTTTGATCGCTCCCTGCTGCGCCGCTTGCTGAATCGTCGAGTAAATATTGAAAGCTCGTCCAAACCAGATGATGCCCATCAGGAGCATGAACACCAGGGGCAGTACGAGCGCGGCCTCGGCGATCTCGGCGCCGTCAGTTGCGGCGAGTTTGCCCGCGAGTAGTTGGATCTTCATCCTTCCTCGGATCTCATTGTCATCC
>JBAVVP010000044.1:0-16881 GCA_049697355.1 Terriglobales bacterium | reverse complement strand
CTTCCCCACTTGCATAGAACCCCTTAAATTTGAGAAGGTTATAGGCAGGCGCACGGCGGACAGCGAGGCGGCAACGCCCCTAAGGGAGCAAAAGGCTTATGACGAAGGCTGACCTGATCGAAGAAGTATCCCGGCTGGCGGAACTCACCCGCAAGGACAGCGAAGTGATTGTGGACACGATCTTTGACAGCGTGGTGCGCTCATTGCGGGTAGGCGACAAGATCGAAATCCGCGGTTTTGGCAGCTTCCGCACGCGCCAGCGCAAGCCGCGCGTGGGCCGGAATCCGAAAACCGGCGACCGCGTAGAAGTTCCGGCAAAGAAGATTCCGTTCTTCAAGCCCAGCAAGGAATTGAAAGACCTGGTGAACAACAGCGCGCCTGCGGAAGTTGCTCCCCCGGCGCCGCCCACGCCACCCAACGCGCACTAAATAGGCGCACAGCCCCAAAGTCCATCACCACCAGTCCATCACCATTAATGCGCGGCGGCTTTGCGGCATCGCTTGTGCGATCCGCCGATGCGAAGCCGACACGAATCGAAAACCAAAGCGGTGGTTTCGAGCAATTCTTACGAAGTGAATGCGGCACGCGCGCGTTTCGATTGCGCCAGCACTTCGAGGCTGGGGAAGGATTTCGCGATCGTGAATGTGCGCTCGGGCGGCAGCGTACCTCTGGCAATCGCTTTCGCCATCATCTCGATCGCCTGATCCGCATTGGGCGGAATGAGAATTGTGGCGGTCAGCAGCTTGCTGCGCACCCACTCTTGTCCGGTCTTGGGAAGTCCGTCGCAACCGAGAAACGCCATCTTGTGCCACTCCTTCCGCAATTCGCTGCATTCCTCGAAGGCTCTGCGGGCTCCCATGGCCATGGAATCGTCCTGCGCGCAAACTGCCTCAATGTGCGCCTGGCGCGAAGTGGAAAGACAGAGGAACGAACTGACTATTTTGTGGGCGCTGGCTTCGGTCCAATGGGCTTTCAGGACGCGAAGTTTCACGTTCTCGGACTTGGCTTCGAGCAACCCGGTGTAGCGCTGCTTGGCGGCCGAACTATCGGGGGGGCCTTGAACGTAGAGAACGATTCCGCCTACGGGCAGCAGGGCGGACAGTTGCTGTCCCTGGATGCGGCCGATCTCTTCGTGGTTGGAAGTAATGGCAAACGCCGGCACATGGGAACGGCGGCGAAGCTCGGAGATGTAATCGGCATTCGAATTCAGCAGCGCCACTCCAATGCCAGCGTCGGCAGCGGCACGCGCGACCTGGGGATGCGCGGTCGATCCGGCGGGTTCGAAGAGGATAGCGTCGGGCCGCGGAGCGTTCGCGGAATGAATGCTGGAGAGAAGTTGCTGGCTCTGTACGATGCCGTCGTTGCCAGCGTGGACGATCTGGAGCTCAACCCCCAGTTTGGCGGCTGCGTGGCGCGCAGCCGAAGCCTGCTCGATCTGGTAATCGTTGTCGTCGTTGGTCAGCGACAGCAGGAAGCGCAGCTTCTTCTTCATACCATGGATGCTTCTGGGCAATCATACCCCGAGGCGGTGTGGGTGGCGTGTAACGGTGGTAACCCGCCCTCGCCGCGAATGTGTAAGATATGGATGCAGGGCCCGTAGCTCAACGGTTAGAGCAGCAGACTCATAATCTGTTGGTTCCTGGTTCGAATCCAGGCGGGCCCACCAGGCGCCCTGCAGTTGACAAATTTTCAAGCCTTGGTTTTCCTAACGCTACGTAACATCGCACCTGCTACGTCGGCCAGCGGTCGTTCGTACGTCAACTGGATCCCGCTCTATTTCCGCCTAGACGCTCGCGGACCCCTCCTCGACTTGCGAGGACCGGCGCGATAGCTCTTCGGCTTCGGCCTTTGCTTCTTCTTCTTTTCCGGCTTGCTTTCTACAATTTCTTCTTCCACGAGCCGATACTCTCACTCCGTGAATATAAACCGCTTGATCGCCAGCCTACTTAGATGCCTTCGAGCGACGTGTGTCCGACGCGAGTTAAGGGAAGCTCGTGCTCGTTGTGCCGCAGCTTCTCGCCGCAGTCGATCAGGTCGTTCAACTCGCTAAGCGACACGTTGTACTCGCGGTTCGGGGCAACCTTGATTCTGATGTTGGACGTATCGAGTACTGTCATTGAAACGCTGCCGTGCTTGAAAGTTGTCATGTCTAATTCTATGTCCACGAGTCAACTCCTCGGCTAGAATACGTCACATGAAAAGTGCTCACATCCTCCTTCTGGTATTTCTATCTGGGTTCGGAGCGGCGACGCACGCCTACGCCACTGACGGCCGCCTGATGACTGACGCCGAGTGCAAGCGTTTCCTGATTGAGGTGGACGGCAAATTACCTGTGTGGGAAGCCGCGTTGAAGAAGGTCGATCCTTCGAAGTCCGATGCCTCCTACGCAGTGGGTGAGAAGGTCGTGCAATTCAGAGATCTCGGTCTGGCGCAGGTTGAGTATGCCCGTCAATTCGTTTTCAAGCAGCGCATAAAGCGCACCGTGTCCGGCGAACTCGCTCTCGAAAGTTTCTTACGCGGAATCTTCGACTCGATGGATTCCATGATGATAACGGAGGTCTCAGCAGGCGTAACGATCTCTGCTGAACTAGACGCCTTTGCGCCACAAATCAGTAAGCTCGAAGTCTCAATCTCTAATGATGTCACGGCGCGAGTCGAACTCCTGGAGAAGGGCACCTGCCCTTGAGCCCGACGGTCACCCAGATCGCTCCTTAAAATCCTACCTCCCTCCGCCATCACCCCACCGGCAAGCTAAAGTAAAACACCGACCCATGCCCCAGCTGGCTGGTAACGCCAAGCCGTCCGCCGTGGGCTTCCACGATGGCTTTGCAGATCGCCAGTCCCATGCCGGTGCCGTGGACTTGCACCCGCTGGTTGCGTCCGCGATAAAACTTCTCGAAGACCAGCGACTGCTCAAAGTCGTCGATGCCCGGCCCGCGATCGGCAATGTTGATGGTAAGGGTCTGTTCCTTCGCTTCCGCGGTGATGCGGATGGGAGCATCGGCGGGGGAGTACTTGGCGGCGTTCTCGATCAGGTGCACCAGGACTTCCTTGATGTGAGCGGAATCCATGCGCGCGTTGGGAAGGCCGGCGGGGATTCTGACGTCCACGGGATGCTGGACGAGAAGTTGCTTCAATTCGTCAATCGCTTCCTCGACCGCGTTGCCAATGGGCGCGGATTCGAAGCGGAATTCCACCTTGTTAGCATCCAACTGCGCCATCTCAGCGGCTTCTCCGACCAGCCGGTTCAGCCGGTCGCTCTCCTCGTTGATGATGGTCAGCAGTTCCTGCCGCTCTTCTTCAGAATGGCCCGGCGAATGGCCCGGGCTGCCCAGCAACGAGGTCACCGACGCCTTAATGGCGGTAAGCGGAGTGCGAAACTCATGCGTGACCGAATCGAGCAGGACGGAGCGCAACTGCTCGCTTTCGCGCGCAGCCTCGGCGCGGCTCAGTTTTTCGACGGCGCCTGCGCGCTCGCTCGAGATGGCCACCAGGCTGCCGATGGCCTCCAGGGTTTGCCGTGAAAGCTCCCTGCCCGACACGCCCATGCAGCCCACCACGCGCATGCCCATGCGCAGCGGCATGAAGGCCAGTTCATGGGCAGCATCGAATCGAGGTTCACCGCGCAGGCAGACCAACTGGAGATCGCGCGATTCCAATCCGTCGATGGTGGGGCCGGAGCGATAAACGTCGCTGCGGCTCGACAACGAAATCGCCGCCGACCGGATGCCGAACGATTCGACGATGTAGCGGGGAATCAAGTTCAACAACTCGGCCGGGTTGTCGCTCGAAAGCAGCAACTGGCTGAAGCCGTAAAGACGTTCCAGTTCCTGCTGGCGCTCGACGGCAGCGCGCGTCCCTCGCCGGGCGCGGGCCGACAGTTCGCTGGCCGTCACCGCGGTGGCGAGGAAGGCGAACAGTGCGATCCAGTTCTGCGGGTCGGCGATGGTAAAGGTGCGGATCGGAGGCAGGAAGAAATAATTGAAAGCGAGGGTGGCAATCACCGACATGAAAATGGCCCGCCGCAGGCCCCAGAAAGTGGAGATTCCGAGGACGCCCAGCAAGAAAGCGAGAGCCATTGTCGTCGGATTCAGATGGAGCCAGCGGTAGCCGACGAGAGTAGTTCCAGCGACCGTCAGCGCCGCAATCACGTATCCCGATACCAATCTGGCGGCGGCATTCACGAGGCGATTGTATGACAAAGACGAGGTCAGAGGTGAGAGGTCAGATTGCGAGGTGGAATCGAGGCTGTTGGTGTGGTGCTCTTAACCTCTGCAATCTGACCTCTGACCATGCTCACGCATGACCTTACTCACACATCGACAAACTCGAATCTCTCAACGACAATAGGCGCGATGCCCAAGACTCCCGAGCAGTGGCTGGAACAATGTTCGCCGGCGGCGAAGAAGGGAGGCCTGTTCAAGCTCTTTCTCGGATATGCCCCCGGCGTGGGCAAGACCTACACCATGCTGACCGAGGCGATCCGCCGCCACAGTCGAGGCGAAGATGTGGTGATCGGAGTGGTCGAAACCCACGGAAGGAAAACTGTGGGCGACTTGGTCGCAAGCCTGGAAGCCGTGCCGCGCAAAGCAATCGAGTACAAGGGCGCGGTCTTCGAAGAGATGGATGTGGACGCCATTCTCGCGCGCAAGCCTTGCGTCGCGCTGGTGGACGAACTGGCGCACACCAACATCGAGGGCAGCAAGCATCGCAAGCGCTACGAAGACGTGCTGGAGCTGCTGGACGCGGGAATCGATGTTCTTTCCACCATGAACATCCAGCACCTGGAGAGCGTGACCCCGACGGTGCAGGGAGTCACCGGGATCCAGGTGCGCGAAACCGTTCCCGACTGGGTACTGCAAAGAGTCAACGAAGTGGTGATGATCGACCTGACTCCGGAGGCGCTCCAGAACCGCATGCGCCGCGGTGACGTCTATCCGCAGGAACGCGTGGGACGGGCGCTGGAAAATTTCTTCCGCGAGACGAACCTGATCGCTTTGCGCGAACTGGCCTTGCGCCAGGTGGCTCAACAGGTGGATCTAAGCCTGGAACAACACCGCGGAGAGGAAGAGAAGACTCGCGGGGCGGTTGCCATCCGCGAGCGCATCGCGGTGTGCATCAGTTCAAACCCGGCCGCGCAGTATCTGGTGGCGCGCGGCGCGCGCATGGCCCAGGCCATGAATGCCGAGCTCTTTGTCGTCTATACCGACCTGGGGCAGGACTCAAGCGAGGCCAATCAGCGAACCTTGAACGCCAATGTGCAATTCGCAGAAAACGTTGGCGCCTCGGTCGTGCGCCTGAAAGGAAAGAGCGTGGCCCACGCCGTCGCGGAATTCGTCAACGAGAAGCACATTACCCAGGTTGTCTTTGGACGCTCCGCCACGCGAGGCTGGAAGCGGTATTTCTATCTTTCCGCCATCCATCAATTCTTGCGAGATGCCCCGGCGGTCGACGTGCACATTGTGACCCAGGAACCCGGCTGATTGTCATGCCCGACCATAAACACATTCTGGTAGTCGATGATGAATCCCAGATCACGAGGGTGCTGCGAACGTCCCTGTCCAGTCACGGATACGACATTCGCGTTGCCAACGACGGCGAGACTGCGCTCGAGATCATGAAAGACTGGTCGCCCGATATGGTCATCACCGACCTGGCCATGCCCAACATGGACGGCCTGGAATTGTGCCGCCGTCTGCGGACCAAGACGCAGATTCCCATCCTCGTGCTCTCGGTGCGCGGTGAGGAGCGCACCAAGGTTCAGGCGCTGGATGCGGGCGCCGACGATTACGTCACCAAGCCCTTCGGCATGGAGGAACTTCTGGCGCGCGTCCGCGCCAGCTTCCGCCGCTCGCGCGCGAGAGAATCGGAACTCGGGCCGATCGAAGCGGGCGATTTCAGGATCGATCCCGGAGCCCGCAACGTTTTGGTAAAGGACCGCGCCGTTCACCTGACGCCGAAGGAATTCGACTTGCTCGTGTTTTTCGCGCGCCACCCCGGAAAAGTAATAACGCATCGTGCCTTGCTCGCGGCCGTGTGGGGAGGCCAAAGCACAGAACAGGTTGAATATCTGCGCGTGTTTGTGGCACAGCTCCGCAAAAAACTTGAGCCCTCGCCAAATTCCCCTCGCTACATTGTGACCGATCCCTGGGTTGGTTACCGCTTCGAGCCCGGCGATTGACCCGCTAGAACTCACGCTAGGGACAGCCGCCCCCGCCGGGGTCCCCAGCCCGCGCGCTTTTCGCGGGCTGGGGTGGTTGGCTGTCCAAGCCGAGCAACGCGCGGCAGCCGCCGGTCGTCGCCAAGCGCATCGGGTCGGACCGGCCCACTTGCCTTTCTTTATGACTTCCTTATGAACTCCTTACTCCCCTCTTACGGCACCCAGAATCTAATCGAGATGGCGCGGAAGAATATCCGAACGCTCCGGAATGATCTATTTCTTGCTCACGTTTATTGCGCTGGCTGTGGCTTTTATGTTGTGGTTCCTGGCCATGCTTATCCGAGAGAGCCGGCAACCCCGGCCACGAACAAGGAGCGCCGCACGAGCCCGGCGGGGGCCGGTCAGCCGAAGTGGAGAACTGATCCCTACGAATACTGGAACGACTCAAGACGAGAATGCGGGAAAGGCAAGAGGAAAGCGCACGGTGTTGATGGTGCTGGGCGCATTGTTGTTCACGCTTCCACTGCATGGGCAGCAGATCTCTGCCGCGCCTTCGGCCCCAAGTCCGCTCTCTACGCCTTCGATCACGGGCCCGCTTCAGGCAGCCCCCCCCATCATTTTTGATGGCGGACCTTTGGGCAGGCTCGACTTGGACGGAATTGTCAGCGGGATGGGCCTGTGGCAGGGAAATCACATTCCCGGTGATAACCCTACGCAACCGGCTCTGAGTAATGGCCAGGCCTTCATTCAGAAGACTACCGGCTGGTGGCAGTTCTACGTCCAGGCGGGTGCCTATAACATTCTGGCCCTTGGGACGCCGTTTCTCTCCACAGAAAAGGCGATCACCGACCTCTACGGCCCGGTGCCGATCGCTTACCTGAAGCTAGTGCCGGGAAAGAACACCTCCATTCTGGTCGGTGCGCTGCCTACATTAATGGGCGCTGAGTACACCTTCGACTTCGAAAACACGAACATCGAGCGCGGCCTGTTGTGGAACCAGGAAAACGCCGTGAATCGCGGAATCCAGGTGAATCAGACCTTAGGTAAATTCACCGCCTCGATGAGTTGGAACGACGGCTACTATTCCAACCGTTACTCGTGGCTGAGCGGCTCCTTAACTTATACCAACGGGCCCCATGGCTTGGCGTTCGTCGGTATGGGGAACCTCGGGCAGACAGCCTTTCAAACGCTCGCGACACCCTTGCAAAACAATAGCGTCATGTACGCCGTCATCTATACGTACACGAAGGGGAACTGGATTGTGCAGCCCTACTATCAATACAGCAATGTGCCGACGAATCCACGCATCGCCGTCGTGCACGGCGCGTCGACCCAGGGCGGTGCACTGCTAGCGAGTCATACCTTCAAACACGGGTTCTCGCTCTCGGGGCGCGGGGAATACATCGCAAGCACGGGGAGTGCCGCTGAACAAGCCGTCAATCTGTTGTTCGGTCCGGGCAGCGCGGGCTGGTCGATCACGCTGACACCCACTTTTCAATACCAGCGCTTCTTCACTCGCGGGGACCTTTCCTTTGTTCGGGCGACCAGTTACACGCCGGGTGACGTCTTCGGTCCTACGGGCATGAACCAAAACCAGCCCCGTGGTGTAATTGAAGTGGGCCTCCTGTTTTAAGGTCAATTGCAGCGGTTTCGTGGATATGGAGTGATTATTCGGGAGGGCGATCATGCAGGACATTGTGTGGACAGCAGTTACAATCGCGTTCTTTGCGATTGCAATTACTTATGCGCGATTTTGCGGGCGCATGAAGTGAGGAGAACGAAATGAACTTGGAATCGATCATCATGCTGATCGTAAGCGCGGGTTTGATGGTCTACCTGCTCTATGCGTTGCTAAGGCCGGAGAAATTCTGAAATGACAACCAATGGCTGGATCCAGATCGGCGTGTTTCTAGCTCTGATTCTGGCGATCACGAAGCCGCTCGGCGTGTTCATGGCGAGAGTATTCAGCCGGGAACGCACTTTTCTCGACCCCGTGGTCCGCCCGCTCGAACGGCTGCTTTACCGCATGACCGGCGTCGATGAAGAGCACGAGATGCGTTGGACGGAGTATGCCGTCACCATGCTGCTGTTCAGCGCCGTGTCCATGCTGCTGCTCTATCTGCTGGAGCGCGCGCAACATTTGCTGCCCTGGTGGAACCCGCAGAAGTTTGCCGGTGTCCCTCCCGCGCTGGCCTTTAACACCGCCGCGTCGTTCACAACCAATACCAATTGGCAGAACTATTCAGGCGAGTCGACCATGAGCTATCTCACACAGATGGCGGGCCTGGCTTACCACAATTTCGCGTCGGCGGCCGTCGGGATCGCGCTGGCAGTAGCGTTCATTCGCGGTATCGCGCGCAAGGAAAAAGAAACCATCGGCAACTTCTGGGTCGACATGACCCGTTCCACCCTATGGCTACTGCTGCCTGCCTGCATCGTCTATGCCCTGCTCCTGGTTTCGCAGGGAGTCGTGCAGAACCTCAAGCCGTACGACACGGCCAAACTGATCGAGCCGCAGCAAATCCAGAAGACGGGAACCGACGGCAAGCCGATGATTGGACCGGATGGCAAGCCGGTGATGGATACCGTGACCGACCAGACCATCGCCCAAGGTCCGGTAGCGTCGCAAGAAGCGATCAAGATGCTCGGCACGAACGGCGGCGGGTTCTTCAACGCCAACAGCTCCCATCCCTTCGAGAATCCGACTCCACTTAGTAACTTCCTGCAGATGCTTTCTATCTTCGCGATCCCGGCCGGCCTTACTTATACCCTGGGCCGAATGACCGGGTCGCAGCGTCATGGCTGGGCGGTCTGGGCGGCGATGGCGATTCTGTTTGTGTGTGGGGTGACGGCGGCTTACTGGGCCGAGGCCAAAGGCAATCCGCTGCTGCGCGGAGTCGACCAACACGCCTCCGCACTGCAGCCGGGCGGCAACATGGAAGGCAAAGAAGTGCGCTTTGGCATTGCCAACTCTGCGTTATTCGCCACCATCACCACCGACGCAAGTTGCGGCGCCATCAACGGCGTACATGATTCCTACACGCCGCTGGGCGGCATGATTCCGCTGGTCAACATCATGCTCAGCGAGACAGTCTTTGGCGGAGTGGGCGCTGGCCTCTACGGCATCCTGATCTACGTCGTGTTGTCGGTGTTCATCGCCGGGCTCATGGTGGGGCGGACCCCGGAGTATCTAGGCAAGAAGATCGAGGCCTACGACGTGAAGATGGCGATGCTCGTCACTCTGGTGTTCCCCCTCATCATTTTGGTGCTCACGGGCATTTCATCGGTCGAGGGGTTTGGCACCTCGAGCATCAGCAATCCGGGTCCACACGGCCTCACGCAGATTCTCTACTCGTTCACCTCCCAGGCCGGAAACAACGGTTCCGCGTTCGCCGGATTGAACGGCAACACGCTTTGGTACAACACCGCGGGCGCAATGACGATGCTGGTGGGACGGTTTTTCATGATCATTCCCATGCTCGCGATTGCCGGCAACCTCGCGAAAAAGAAGACCGTACCAGCATCGGCGGGCACGTTCCCGGTGACGACGCCCCTGTTTTCCATTCTGTTGGTGTCGGTGATTGTGATCGTAGGCGCGCTCACATTTTTCCCGGCTCTCAGTTTGGGACCCGTACTGGAACACCTGCTGATGATGGCGGGCAAGACTTTCTGAGGCTGAGCTTCTGAGGTAAGACATGGCAGAAAAGAAAAGCAAGAGTTTGTGGGACGCAAAAATCATCCGGCGGGCGCTGGTCGATGCCGTCGTCAAACTCGATCCCCGCACCATGATGAAGAATCCGGTCATGTTCGTGGTCGAGGTTGGCGCCGTGGTAACGACCATCCTGTTATTCCGCGGGAAACAGAGCTTCGCCTTCAACCTGCAGATCACACTTTGGCTCTGGTTCACCGTGTTGTTCGCGAATTTCGCGGAAGCCATGGCCGAAGGTCGCGGCAAAGCGCAAGCCGACACGCTCCGCAAAGCCCGGTCTGAGACGGTGGCCAAGCGCTTGCTGGCCAACGGGACCACGGAAATCGTGCCGAGTTCCAAGCTGCGCTCCGGCGACATCGTGATGGTGGCCGCGAGCGAACTGGTCCCGGGCGATGGCGAAGTCATCGAAGGCGTCGCCTCGGTGGACGAGTCCGCGATCACGGGAGAATCCGCGCCCGTCATTCGCGAAGCCGGAGGAGACCGGTCGGCGGTTACCGGCGGCACGCGCGTGCTTTCCGACGTGATCAAGGTCCGCATCACTTCGAATCCCGGCGAAACCTTCCTCGACAGAATGATCGCGTTGGTCGAAGGCGCCGAACGCCAGAAGACTCCGAACGAGATCGCGCTCAACATCCTGCTGGCCGGCCTGACCATCATCTTCCTGCTGGCTGTGGTAACGCTGCAGCCGTTCGCGATTTACTCAGGATCGCCGCAGACGGTATTCGTGCTCGTTTCTCTGCTGGTCTGTCTGATTCCGACTACGATCGGCGGCCTGCTTTCGGCCATCGGCATTGCCGGCATGGACCGCCTGGTGCAGCACAACGTGCTGGCGATGTCCGGGCGCGCCGTGGAAGCGGCCGGAGACGTCAACACGCTGCTGCTCGATAAAACGGGAACGATCACGCTCGGCAACCGCCAGGCCGCCGAGTTCATCCCCGCGCCGGGCATTACCGCGGCGGAGATGGCCGATGCCGCGCAACTCTCTTCGCTCGCCGACGAGACGCCCGAGGGCCGGTCGATTGTTGTGTTGGCGAAAGAAAAGTACAGCCTGCGCGGACGCGAACTCGCTTCTCACGAAGCGGTGTTCGTCCCTTTCACCGCGCAAACCCGCATGTCGGGCGTGAACCTCGACGGCCGTGAGATTCGCAAAGGAGCCGTCGACGCCATTACCAAATACCTACATCAGTTCGGCACCGCGCTGCCGCGCGAGATTCAGGCGAGCGTGGAACAGATCGCTCGCTCCGGAGGAACTCCACTGGTGGTAGCGGAGAACCAGCGTGCGCTAGGCGTGATCTACCTGAAGGACATCGTCAAAGGCGGGATGCAGGAGCGTTTCAATCAACTGCGCGCGATGGGGATCAAGACCGTTATGATCACGGGAGACAATCCATTGACGGCGGCGGCGATCGCGCGCGAAGCCGGCGTAGACGACTTTCTGGCCGAGGCGACCCCGAAAGACAAGATGGATCTGATTCGCCGCGAGCAGGCCGACGGCAAACTGGTCGCCATGACCGGCGACGGCACCAACGATGCTCCCGCTCTGGCGCAAGCCGATGTGGGGGTAGCGATGAACACCGGAACGCAAGCCGCAAAAGAGGCCGGAAATATGGTGGACCTCGATTCGAATCCCACCAAGCTCATCGAAGTCGTGGCCATCGGCAAACAGTTGCTGATGACCCGCGGTGCGCTCACCACTTTCTCAATCGCAAACGACGTGGCCAAGTATTTCGCAATTATTCCGGCGATGTTTGCCGGAACCTTCCCCGTGCTCAATGCGCTGAACATCATGCGCTTGCAGACGCCGCAGTCGGCCGTGCTTTCGGCCGTGATCTTTAACGCGCTCATCATAGTCGCCCTGATTCCGCTGGCGCTGCGAGGGGTGAAGTACAAGGCGATGAGCGCCGAATCTCTGCTGCGGCAGAACCTGCTGGTGTATGGATTCGGAGGATTGGTGGTTCCATTCATCGGCATCAAGGCGATTGACATGCTCATCACCAGCATCAGGCTGGTTTAGGAAGAGCAGTGGATAGTGGCAAATGAATAGCTGAGAAGACCTATGAAGAAGAATTTAATTACCGCGGTACTCATGACACTCGCAACAACGGTCCTGTTGGGAATTCTGTATCCCCTCGTCGTGACCGGACTCGCGCAGTTGATCTACCCCAAGCAGGCCAACGGCCAGCTCATCCACGCGAAGGACGGAGTGGTGATTGGTTCGCGGCTGATTGGACAGCCATTTTCCGGGCCGGGTTACTTCCATTCGCGGCCTTCCGCCGCGGGCGCCGCGGGCTACGACGCGACCGCCTCGGGAGGATCGAGCCTGGGCCCGACCAATGCGCAGTTGATTACTCGCGTCGACGGAGACGTCGCCAAGCTGCAAGCCGAAAATCCCGGCGTTCCCATCCCGGTGGATCTGGTGACGACATCGGGATCGGGACTCGATCCGGATATCACGCCCGCAGCGGCGCAGTTCCAGATTCGGCGCGTGGCGTCAGAACGCAAGATTCCGGAAGCGGAGGTCGCGCGTCTGGTCGTTGAGCACTCCGAGAACCGGCAATGGGGATTCCTGGGTGAGCCGCGCGTGAACGTCCTCGAACTGAACCTCGCGCTCGATGCGCGCTACGGCCGAGTTCAACAGAAGTAGGCCGTGCAGAGTAGGCTGGGTGGTGGCGAGGCTTTGCCCCGTCCCCCCATGTCCCGTTCTAGCGCGGCGAACAAATCACCTGCAACGCCCCCGCAGCCACGGAAATCTCGGCGGGCGTCTCACACACATACTCTCCGTCAGCATAGATCTCGACCGGAGTTTCGGTCTGCACGTGTACGCGCTCCGCCCGCGAGTATTCAACTTCGGGCACAAGGAGATGCCGCCCGAAGTACACTGTCGGAAACATGCTAAGCAGTTTAAGCGGGCTCAGCGTGCCGATCCGGCAAACATCGAGCTTACCGTCCGCAAAATCTGCTTCCGGCGCAATGCGCATGCCGTCGCCATAAAACTGGGTGTTGGCGAATGCAGCAAGCAAAGTGAGCTTTTCGGCCTCGGTGCGATCCGCACCGTTGATCTGTGCCAGCCTCATCGAAACAGCCGGAAGTTTGAGCAGCAGCGGCAATAGGGCCAGCGCATAGCCGCCATGTCCGCGCAGCCAGCGCGGCATCCGATTGGCGCTCCGAGCCGCGGCTGAGTCCAGCCCGCACCCGGCCACGCAGCAGAAATAGTGAGTGCGCTCCGGCGCGGCGGATGGCACGATTACCCCAAGATCGACTGGCCGCGCGCTCAATTTCCCCAATTCAAAATCACGCCAGACGCGCAACGAGTCTCGCATCGAACGCAATTTCAGCGCGCGGGCAAAATCGTTTCCACTGCCCGAGGGAACAATCAGCACCGGAAGCTTGAGCCGTACCAGCGCCGGAAGATGACGATGAATCGTGCCGTCCCCGCCAAAGATCAGGATGGCATCGGCGTCGCCGGAAGAAGTGGGCAGTCCCTGCGACCACGCAGTTGTCGAACCGCCTTGAAACGGTTTCAAGTCAGCCGGCGAGGTCCCCAGCCCGAAGATGACGGCAGCGCGCATCGTTCAGCATTAGAGCATATCCGGCGCAGGAATTCGGCGCCCGGAAGCCGGGTTGGTTTTCCTAAGACCTAAGACCTAAGACCTGCCCTTCTCACCTCGCCAGGCACTTCTCCATGAATTCCACCAGGTCTTTTTTCATCTTGTCATGCTCGGCGCGATCGACATAAACCATGTGTCCCGACTTGTAGGTGGCGTAGGAAATATTCTGGCGAGACTGCGCGCCGAGGTCCAGGTGATCCATCGTCCAATTCGCGGCCGCAAAGGGCGTAGCCAGGTCGTAGTAGCCTTCCATCACCAGAATCTTCATATACGGATTCTTGATCATCGCCGACCGCAATCCGCCCGCCGTGCTGGGAAAGCCTTCCACGGCATTGCCCCACTCCCATTTCTGGAATCCGGGTTGGTCGTAGGCGAACACCCGGTAGGGCATGTCGGATTTGTAGTTCAATTCGGTGCGCAGGTAGTTATTGAACGCCGAGGTGTAGGGCGGCAGAATGGCGGAGCCCGTCGGGTCATAGAAATGATCGCCGTCGGGATTAGGACTGCTGAAGCGGCCATCGAGGCGCCCGACGACCAGTTTCTGATCGAGCAGCAGTTCGTGCGTGAACGTGGGAACGTCAATACGCAGGTTGTGCGCTTCGATCACGTCTGGCCGCAGCCCTGTGTAGCGGGCAAGTTGGTCGACAATCTTGCGATGTTCTTCTGGCGTCATCGCGTCGCCTTTGCCCAGAGCGAGCGCGTATTCATTGGACGACCAGCGTACGACTTCCTCGCGCGTCTTCGCCACGTCCTCGGTGAGATCGGCAGCCAGCTTGTGATGATAGCCCGCGATCATGTTGAAAGTGGGCACCAGCAGAAAATAGGGCAGGTCGTTCGATTTGTTCCATTCCAATGTCTGGAAATCCAGGGCCATCGAAAGCAGGGTCACGCCGTTGAACGCGATGCCGTGATCCGCCAGATATCCGGCAATGCCGGCGGCGCGCGTCGTGCCGTAGCTTTCCCCCAGCAGGAACAGCGGAGAGCTCCAACGATCGTAGCGGGAAATGTAGAGGCGGATGAATTCTCCAAAGGCCTGCACATCGCCTTTTACGCCGAGAAACTTTTTCGTAAGTTCGGCGTTTGCGGCCCGCGAATAGCCGGTCGCCATGGCGTCCACCATGACGATGTCACTGCGGTCGAGCAGTGTGTCGGGATTGTCTTCCAGGCGGTAAGGCGCCGCCGGCATGAAGCCATTCGCCTGCAGTACCACGCGCTTCGGTCCGAGCGCCCCCATGTGCAGCCACACCGATGCCGATCCCGGGCCGCCGTTGAACGAGAACGTCAGCGGACGCTTTGCCGCATCCTGCCCGTCGAGCGTATAAGCGACGAAAAACATTTCCGCTTCCGTCTTGCCGTCGTCGCGCTTGATGGGGAGCCGGCCGGCCGTCGCCGTATAGCTGAGAGTCTTGCCGTTGAGCGTGATCTGGTGATGCGTGGTGACGGGCGGGACTTCCGCGACATCATAATGTTCTTCCTTGTCGGCAGCTTCGCTCGCGTCGGTTTTGGCCGGCTCGGCGGTCTTGCCGCTCTCCGCCGTCTTATCGGGAGTTGCGGCGCTCGCAGGCGTTGTCTGCTTCTTATCTTTCTTGGATGCAGCCTGCTTCGCGCTCTCGGGCGTGGTGTCCTGGTTTTGCTGCGCAACCGTAAACGGAATCGCCAGCACGGCGAAAAGAAGAACCGTCAGAATCCTCATGCGTGTCTCCGGAGAAAAGAGTTGGACCAGCATTATAAAGCGTCTTTATTATTGCGCTTGGAAAACCTTCCCCCAAAGGTCTACAATTCCGCTGGACCCGGAACCATCCCATCGCAATCACCGGGAGTTTGTGTGTGGTTGGGAACATTCAAAAGGAGCTTCCAAATATGAAGAAAGTGCTCGCCTTGATGTTTGCCCTCGCCCTCTCCGTCTCGATGTCGTCGTTCGCCTTTGCCCAAGCTGACAAGCCCGCGGACAAACCGGCCGACAAGAAAGAGGAGAAAGCAAAGCCCACGAAAGAAAAGAAAGCCAAGACAGAGAAGAAAGCAAAGACAGAGAAGAAAGACGAGATGAAGAAAGACGACATGAAGAAGTAGGCCCTCCATCCTGTTTCGCGTTTCAGGCCCCGGCTCTGGTCGGGGTTTTTTCTTTTGCCCACACCATCCCGGCCCGCCGGAGGCAAGTCCAGACGTGCTAAAATCTGTTGCGCCTGAAATGCTTCCTCCGGCCGGGTGGCGCACCCGATCTTTCCACCCTGGTAATGACGGACTAACAACGACGGACGAAAAAGTGGCCCAGAATCCTAACCTCCCAGCCGACCCGATCACCTACGCCGATGCCGGTGTCAGCATCGATCGTGGCAACCGCACCAAGCAACGCATCAAGTATCTGGCCCACAAAACCTTCACCAAGGGAGTACTGAGCGAGATCGGCGGATTCGGCGGGTTGTTCTCGGTCGACAAAAAGTATTTGGATCCGGTGCTGGTTTCGAGCGTCGATGGCGTGGGCACCAAGTTGAAAGTCGCCTTTGACATGGGCATGCATCACACCGTCGGCGGCGACCTGGTGAATCACTGTGTCAACGACATCGCGGTGCAGGGTGCGGCGCCGTTGTTTTTCATGGATTACCTGGCCACCGGAACCCTGGATCCGGAGGTCGCCGAAAAAGTTGTGGGCGGACTGGCCGAAGCCTGCAAGCATAACGGCTGCGCTCTGATCGGCGGCGAGACCGCGGAAATGCCGGGGTTTTATCCCGATGGCGAGTACGATTTGGCCGGATTCATCGTCGGAGTAGTCGAACGCGACCGCGTCATCAGTGGCAAAGACGTGCAGGTGGGGGATTGCGTTCTCGGCTTGCCCTCCAACGGCCTGCACACCAACGGATACTCGCTGGCTCGCAAACTGCTCTTTGAAGTCGCCGGCTATTCTCTGGAAACTTTTGTTAGCGAGATCAAGAACAAGGTCGGCAACGAACTCATGCGGACCCATCGCAGCTACTGGTCGATCATTCGCAAGATGATCGCGGGCGATTGCGTCGCCGCCCTGGCGCATATTACCGGCGGCGGCATCACTGAAAACCTGCCCCGCGTGCTGCCCAAAGGCACGTCGGCCGTGATCGAACGCGGCACCTGGCCGGTTCTGCCCATCTTTGAGCATTTGCAGAAACTCGGCAACGTCGCCGAGGAAGAAATGCTTCGCACTTTCAACATGGGCCTCGGCATGCTGATCGTAGTGCCCGCCAAGAAGTTCAAGAAAGCGCAGACCCTACTGGAGCGAGCCGGAGAAAAATTCTATAGTGTAGGCCGTATCGTCAAGGGCGATCGCAAGGTGATGTTCAGCTAGGAACGGGCTTCTAGCTTTTGGCTCTGAGCTTGTAGCTCTTATCGACCCCTTTTATGAATTGTCATCCTGAGCGAAGCGAAGGACCTGC
>JBAVVP010000043.1:0-6456 GCA_049697355.1 Terriglobales bacterium | reverse complement strand
CATGGCGTACTTGCCGGCCAGAAAACTCTGCTGCATCCCCGCCTCGAAATTGCGGGTTCGCTCGGGTTTTAAGCCGGGATTGGGATTTGAGTAGGGTGGTCCCGCAAAAGTTTCCTCCAGTCGCGGCTCTTTGAATCCCGCGCCGTAGGAGAAGCGCAGGCGCGTCCCCGAGAATATCTCTCCACCGCGCAACGCCAGAAACGTCGCGGCCACTCGCGGCACTCCGACATTGCCGAAGGCGCTGTTGTGCACGAATCGCGCGCCCCCGATGAGAGACAATCTCCCGAACGTGAAGATCTCCTGGCCATAAATGTCGTGACTCAAACGTTGCCCATGCGTTTGAGGAGGAAAATCAAGATCGCCCACGAATCCATTCTCATTCTCGACCCGATAACCAAAAGTGCTGTGTGCCCAGCTACGTTCGGAGTAATCGCCCTGGTACTCAAATCCCACACGATTGATGTGGTCGACCTCATGAGACGGAAAATCGAAGATGCGCGCTGGATCCCCGGTCAGGTTCAACTCGGTGTAACGGTAGAGGTAGTCAAATCCTGTAAGGCGGTGTTGCCAACCGGAAGGCTCATTGATGCTGAGCTCCACACTTCCCAGAACATTGTTCAGTTGCGACCATTCGCTGGGGTCGGGGGGCAGAAGTGGGTCGCCATTAAAGCTCCATTCCCCCGGTATTCCCGTGTGGCTGTTGGAGTGTCGAACCCGCACCCGCAGCCCTACCTGATCCGTAATCGCCATGCCAACATTCGCGCCCTCCAGCGAATCGGAGTAGCCATTGTTCACGCCCTGTCCGTTGGTATTGAACTGGTCGCCAAAGAAGTTGTAGTCGAAGCGTCCGTGGGCGCCTGCCAGAGACGCGTAGCCGCTGGCGGTTCCGAAATTTCCTCCATCTGCGCCAAAGCGAAGTTCGGGGACTCGAGTGCTTCCGGTGCGCGTCCACACCTGCACCACGCTGGTCATGGCATCGGTGCCGTATAAAGTGCTCTGCGCGCCCCGCGCAAATTCCAAACGATCCGCTTGCGCCAGCGGCAGGGTGCCAAAATCAAACGTGCCTCCCGGTTCATTAATCGCCACCCCATCGACAATCACTTTGTTGTAGCGGGATTCGCCGCCGCGCACAAACAGCGAGGAGAGTCCGCCGCGTTGTCCGGCAGTATTCACGATCGCGCCCGTGACAAAGCGCATGGTGTCGTTCGCGGCGACCGATTGCATCGCTTCCAACTGCCCGCTGCTCAGACTCTCAACATCGGCGCCCGCAGCCGCGCTGCGCACGGGTGTGCGCGTTGCGGTCACCACCACGGTTTCCGCTGCGGTCGCCACGCGGAGTTTGATGGTGACAACCTCGGCAGCAGCCGTTGGGGAGACGTTGACCGTCAACGTTTCTACCGCAAAGCCCGGAGCCAATACGGTGACACGATAAGCGCCCGCTGCCGCCTCGCGAAAAATCACCAACCCTTCCGCGGATGTGCTCTGGACGGCCACGAGCTTCCCCAGCTTTAGCAATTGCACCTGTGCGCCCGCAACGGCGGCGTCTTGAGGGTCGACCACTCTAAGTTTGATTTCGGCGGAAGCGCTGCTTGAAAGCAAGACAGTTGACAGCAAGACGATTGACGAAAAGTCAGCGAGCAGAAAAACGATTCTGGCGAAAACTCGAGAACAGCGCATGGCACATCTCCTTTATCACGCGAAAGGGTGGGTGGGGATGGTTCACGCCGGTCTCCTGGCTTTGCGAGTCAGGATGTGAGCCTTTCGCTCGAATGAGCTTTCGGCCCAACATCCGCCTGCTACAACGGGCCTTCCCAGGTTGACCTTTTAAGGCTGTCCCCAGTGGCCAGTCGCGATGTCCTCGCTTACAGTTGCGCGGCAGCGCGGGATTTGCACCCGCTTCCCATAGTCCAGCGTGTGGCTGGCCTACGATCATGCGCGAACCTGATTTTGAGAAAGAACAAAAACCGCAGCCCAGCCAATCTACCGGGCGCGCCGCTACAAAGTCAAACGCGCGTGCGGGTCGGTAGTGGTGCAGTTTGATTTCGTCCGGTGCCTTTCTTTGCGCCCTTAGCGAGTCCTTCGCGTACTTTGCGTTCAAGATCTTTTTAACGCAAAGCAAGAAACGGTCGAAATTCTGAAACTGCACCACTACCTACGGGTCCCGGCGCACTCCCCGCAAGGACAAACTTCCCGCAGATAGAACCACGAATAAATTCCCAGATCGTGTTTATCGTTCCATGAAAACTTCAGCGCGTACTTGCCGACCGCCTCCGCCGACAACGCTTTCATCGCCGGCTTGAACATCGGCAACGCTCCCGGCGCCAGTTTCGCCGCCTCGCCCGCCTTTCGTCCCGACTTCGTCCGCTCCTCTTCGCATAGCGCGCACGGACAAGCATCCCGCAAAAACGCAAACGTATAGACGGAGCGGTGCCCATCCTTCCACTCAATTTCCATCCCCGTCCCCGTCGTTAAATGAATCACCACCGACTTGGGATCGTTCCCCACCCGAGGCGCAGAATTCTGCAGCGTCATAGATTTCAGTATCGCACGCCGCCCGAGCCGGAAAGGTGGGCTTCGACTCTGTTATGAAGGGGCGCGGCTTCGCAGGCTGCGGAAAAGAGGCAGTCCCGGAGGAGTCTGTGTCATAGCTTGAGTCCAACCGAAAAGGTGGAGTGTGCGATGCACGAGCCGCGAAGCGGCGACATTCATTAGCCCAGCGCCTAAGCGCTGGGAAGGCTGCGGTGGGTACATCACGAATCCCGGAGGGATGACACGTCCCTATGACACAGACTCCGGAGGGACGATCGAGTTCTCACACACTCTTACATGCAGCATGAAATACGCTTGCAGATTTATGCCGAGTATTTCCGGGATACGACACTGAGGGTGGCTGATTTTGAATGACTCACAACACAGGACTTGCCCGCTGCTGTCTTGTAAAGCCGTGTGGCGAGGGTGGAGGATAACCTCGCCACACGAAATTGAGACCAGTTCCCCAGGGAGGAAATGAGGTTTACCCGGCGAATGAAACTGCGTCGAGTTACACTCCAAACATCTTGCGGCGCAAGGTCCCGGCGATGCCGATCAAGCCTGTGCCTAACAATCCCAAGGTGCCGGGTTCAGGAACGAGCAGGTGGCTCGTCCCGAGACCGATGTTCCCCTCACGATCAACGTTCCATTGATTCTTGTATAGAGTGATGTACTGGGTCGTGGTTCCGCTCATCGTCCGGCCATCCCAGAACTGTCCCCGGATCGTCCCCGAGAGCTCAAAGGTATAGGCAAAACCATGCGGGCCGATGCTGAGCAACTGCCAATTTACCGGGCCTACGAAGCTGCCGGAGAACAGGGTCACCTTGGTGTTGCTTGTCCCCGTTAATGCTTTTAACCACGTGCCGGCGCCCGCCACGACAAACGATGAACCCGCGCCGCCAGCAAAGGTTCCGCCGCCTAGGATGCTACCGCTCGTCAGAGCTCCGGTCGAAAAGCTGACCGAGCCCAGGGACTGTCCCGGCGCAGCTGTGGCCAAGCCGTAACTCTTAAGCTGCATCCCTTTGGATACGATTCCCGCGGTGGTGACGTTAACCGTACCAAATTTGTTAGTTAGAGTAATCTGATCCGCCCAAGCTGCCGCTGATAAGAGCAGCGCGCATAGACCCACAATTACTGCGACTCGCTTCATTGTTATTTCCTCCACAGAGTTCAAGTGACCCTCGCGGACAACCCTTTGGGGGACGGTCGCCCACATCGCGAAGGTGAGATTGTTAACATCGTGCACTTCTATACAAAAGAGTGCCAAGACTCTTGTAACAAGCAGCCGGGGAAGGTCGGGGAAGGAGCGCCCGAATAATAGCATATTCCCGGGAAAAAAATGTGACTTTCGTCACCACGGGCGGTGACCAACGTATAGGCCGCCTACTCGCTTTAGCGCACGTGCCGTTCCAAGACTACCGTGTTTGGTTGTTATTGTTTGTCAACAACTTACAAGCCCATCCTGCGGGTGCTTCAGAGTTTCGGAATGCAATCTGCTGCACATTAGGGGAGTTCTGACTAAGTGCCATCGAAACCTTGAACCACGGGTACACAGGGCTGCGCGGAGTCCCCGGGGAACTTAATCAGACTTTCCCCCAGCAACAATTCACTTCCCCCAAAGATCGCCGGCTCGTTACCTCTGCCTGTCCCCGTCTCGCCCTTCGCGCGCGTCCCCTTCCCATTTGCCGCTCCAGCGGTCGTTGCCTTGGCCCCAATCGCCCCGGCCCCAGCTCCGGAACTGTGCCCCGTCAACAATGCCGTTCTCGCGGTACTCGAACATTCGTTCACGTCCGTTCGGACCCCTCGCATAGATACGCAACACCTTCACTACTCCCGGATCCGGATCCACGCCAAACGTACGGTTGTTCATTCGGAACTGCTGGTCCGTCCTTGCAAGTTGCTTCAGTCGGTCCGTGACATCGACGTGTCTGCGCTCAGTGCCATACTGGGCGCTCAGAATCACGAACTGGCCAGCATCGCCGCCATGGCCGCCTCCGCCATTCCAGTTGCCACTCCAACCCCCAGCTCCCCAGTCGCCTCCGCCCCAGCCGCGGAACTGCGCTCCGTCGATCAAGCTGTTATCCCGATACTCAAACATCTGCTCTTGTCCGTTCGGACCCCGTGCAAATATGCGCAGCACCTTGGCATTACCTACATCCGGGTCCACGCCAAACGTGTTGTAGTTCAAGCGGAACACCCGGTCCTGACGAGCCCGGTCCTTCAGTTGGCGAGTAACATCTACGTGCTGGCGCTCGCTGCCATATTGAGCGGTCAGAATCAGGTAGTCGCCGCTATCATTGTCGTTTCTGCCATTCCAGCCGCCATTCCAGCGCGGGTCGCCCCAGTCGCCTTGCCTCCAACTGCGGAACTGCGCCCCATCGAACGCGCTGCCGTCGGGAAACTCAAACATCCGTTCCCGCCCGTTCGGCCCGCGCGCAAAAACCCGCAGCGCCTTCGCGTGCCCACGATCCGGATCTGCGGCCATCGATTCGTCGCTGATCCGAAAAGGCCGGTCGCGGCTTGCCAAATCCTTCAAGCGGTTCGTAACGTCCACATGGTTGCGCTCGTTGCCATACTGCGCGTTGAGAATCACAAACTGCCCAGCGTCTTGCGCCGCCACCGTTGTCAACAGCAGAAGGCATAGCGCCATCATCAAGAAAATCGCAAAACGTGTCTTAAACATGAGAGTCTCTCCAGTTAGTGAATTCAATCCGATCGAAGGCCCAGGGACTCGCCCATATAGTACTCCCGGTGAACCATCGCGGCCGCTAGAATCTCTCCATGCTCCCGCTGAAGTCGGCCCGCCTCGCCACCCTTCTCGAACCTTTTCTCAAAGAACCGCTTTCCCCATCTCTACTCGATCAAATATCGATATACATCGATCTATTACAACGCTGGAACGCCCGCGTTAACCTGACCGCCATCCGCCAGGAAGAAGAGATCGTAACCCGCCACTTCGGCGAGTCTTTCTTTCTAGCCCGCCACCTCTTCCCAACTCCGCGCTCATCAAGTTCTTGTCATCCTGAGCGGAGCGAAAACATGCGCGAAGCGCATGTCTTCGCGGAGTCGAAGGCATGCCCTGAGCGAAGCCGAAGGGACCCCTACCGCACCAACGCCCTCTCGTCCCCAGAAGTCCTCGACATCGGCTCCGGCGCCGGGTTCCCCGCGGTTCCCCTGAAGCTCTGGGCTCCCCACATCCACCTGACGCTGGTCGAATCGAATCACAAGAAGGCCGCCTTCCTCCGCGAAGTGACCCGCGCGCTTACATTGACCAACATCAATGTAACTCCCGATCGGCTCGAAGCCCTCGCTGCCAGCCCCGGCTTCCCTCGATCCCAAGTGGTAACCTTCCGGGCGGTGGAGCGGTTCGACGCCGTCCTCCGCCAAGCGGTAGCTTTTCTGGCGCCCAAAGCAACCCTGGCCTTACTCATAGGAGCAGCCCAGATCCCCCACCTCACCGCCCTGACCACCATAAACTGGCAGCCACCCATACCCGTCCCACAGTCACGCACAAGAGTCTTGTCAATTGGTGTACTACAGTGAAGTGGTAATATTGTCTTGTAGGTATCGTATAAGTGGAACTTCTAGACACGAAATAGCAGATATATGTGCTACAGGTGGTACTTAGTAGTTAATCTCATTATGATACAATGTGCGTCGAGAGTGTTTCACGTGAAACACTCCCACGTCTCGCGAGTCTGGACCAATCCCCATCCCACGACCCACTAGGCCGAGGCGCGTTTCACGTGAAACACTCGATGGGTTTTGCACAGTATTCTGGCATTGATTTCGACCCCTGGTTCGCATATTCTGACGCGCTACCGTCAAGAAGACCAAAACTATGGGACGTGTCATCGCGGTTGCCAATCAGAAGGGTGGCGTCGGCAAGACTACGACGGCCATCAACCTTGCCGCATCACTCGCCGC
>JBAVVP010000042.1:0-5738 GCA_049697355.1 Terriglobales bacterium | reverse complement strand
CCACATAGGCTTCGAAGTACAGAATCGCTTCCAGATCGCGCAGGGAAATGTCGAGCAGATGCCCGATGCGGCTGGGCAGTCCCTTAAAGAACCAGACGTGCGAACAGGGCGAAGCCAGCTCGATGTGTACGAGTCGTTCGCGGCGGACTTTCGACAACGTGACTTCCACGCCACATTTGTCGCAGATCACGCCGCGATGCTTCATGCGCTTGTACTTGCCGCAGAGACATTCCCAGTCGGTGACCGGGCCGAAAATGCGCGCACAGAACAAGCCATCGCGCTCCGGCTTGAAGGTGCGATAGTTGATGGTTTCCGGCTTGGTTACTTCCCCATGCGACCAGCTCCGGATCTTTTCCGGGGACGCCAGGCTGATGCGAATGGCGTCAAAGTCAGCCACGGGATTTGCCATATCGAACGGGCTCGAACGAAACATGTTCCTCCGCTTTCCTGCTCTCAGTGGCCAGTGGACGGTGGTCAGTGGCCAGTCTCTTGTGTTTCGCAGCGACCGAGAGCCTGTGTCCTGCGAAACGTTCTCTTGAATCCCAAAAGTCTTCGCGCGCCGTCAGCGGTTGCGGTCGCGGCCAGCCGAATTTCACTGGCCACCGACCACTGCCCACCGACCACTAATCTGCAGCTACGGCCACCGGCTTCTTCTCCGTGGCCTTGATCAATTCGACATCCAGGCAGAGCGCCTGCAACTCACGAATCAGCACGTTGAACGATTCCGGCACGCCCGGCTCCATCGCAGCCTCGCCTTTGACAATGGCCTCGTAGATTTTGGTGCGGCCGTAGACATCGTCTGACTTCGCGGTCAGCAGTTCTTGCAGGATGAACGCCGCGCCGTACGCTTCGAGAGCCCAGACTTCCATTTCTCCGAAACGCTGGCCTCCGAACTGCGCCTTGCCACCCAGCGGTTGCTGCGTGATCAGCGAGTAGGGCCCGATGGAACGCGCGTGAATCTTGTCGTCCACCAGGTGCGACAGCTTCAACATGTAGATGTAGCCGACCGTGACCGGCAGTTCGAACTTCTCGCCGGTCATGCCGTCGCGCAGATGCGTCTTGCCCGACGTGGGCAGGCCGGCGCTCGTCAGCAACGCCTTGATTTCCGTTTCCCGGGCGCCGTCGAATACCGCGGACCCCATGAACACGCCCTTCTTCAGCGTCGGAGCCAGCGCTTCGAGTTCATCTTCACTCATATCGCCGATGGTCTCTGCCAGCACGGTGTCTTTGAACAAAGCTTTGAGATCGCGGCGGATGGATTCCGCGCGGGTGTTCTGTTTCAGCAACTCCGCGATCTTCATACCCAGTTCATGGCCGGCCCATCCGAGGTGGGTTTCAAGAATCTGACCCACGTTCATACGGCTGGGTACTCCGAGCGGGTTGAGGACGATCTCGACGGGCGTTCCATCTTCGAGGTACGGCATATCCTCTTCCGGCAGAATGCGCGCGATCACGCCCTTGTTGCCATGGCGTCCGGCCATCTTGTCGCCGACGCTCAGCTTGCGCTTCATGGCGATGTAGACCTTGACCAGCTTGATCACACCCGGCGGCAGCTCATCGCCCTTGGTCAGCTTGTCTTTCTTTTCGTTGACAATCTTCTTGAGCACATCGATCTGGCGCGAGGTCATTTCCTCGATTTCGTCGATCTGCTCATTCACTCGCGGATCTTTGTCGGCGTACTTGATCCGCTTCAGGTTGCGGGTCGAGATGCGCTCGATCGCGTCGCGGTCCAGAATCGTGTCCTTGGTCAGCAGGCGCTTGTTGGTGCGCTCGTCGTGCAGGTCGGCTTGCACTTCCTTGCCGCCCAGCAGGCCTTCCAGGCGCTTCAGGCGTTCGTCGGTCAGAATTCGAATCTCGTCGGAAAGGTTCTTTTCGAGTTTTGCGACCTGGTAGCCTTCAATCGTCTTGGCGCGCTCATCCTTTTCCTGGCCCTTGCGCGAGAAAATCTTCACGTCCACCACGATGCCTTCGATTCCTGGCGGACAGTAGAGGGAAGCGTCGCGCACGTCGCCCGCCTTTTCGCCGAAGATCGCGCGCAGCAGTTTCTCTTCCGGCGTGAGCTGCGTCTCACCCTTCGGCGTAACTTTGCCGACGATGATGTCGCCCTGCTTGATGCCGGCGCCGATGCGGATCACGCCTGCTTCATCCAGATTGCGCAGCGTCGATTCGCTGACGTTCGGAATGTCGCGCGTCACTTCTTCGGGACCGAGTTTCGTGTCGCGGGCTTCGAGTTCGAACTCTTCGATGTGAACCGAGGTGTAGTAATCCTCCTTCACCATCTTTTCGGAAACCAGAATCGCGTCCTCAAAGTTGTAGCCGCGCCAGGGCATGAACGCCACCAGCACATTGCGTCCGAGAGCCAGTTCGCCGAAGTCGGTGCACGGCCCGTCGGCAATCACTTGGCCCTTCACCACCCGCTGGCCTTTCTTCACGATCGGCTTCTGGTTGATGCAGGTGTTCTGGTTCGAGCGCTTGAACTTGGTGAGCTGATAAATGTCGCTGCCCACTTCACGCGAAAGCTGCATCGGATGATGCTCGCCCTCAACGCGCACGATGATGCGCTCAGAGTCAACCGAATCGATGATTCCGTTGCGCTTCGCCAAAATCACCGCGCCCGAGTCGCGCGCCGTAACGCCTTCCATCCCCGTCCCCACAATCGGAGCCTGAGCCCGCAACAGTGGCACCGACTGGCGTTGCATGTTCGCGCCCATCAGCGCGCGGTTGGCGTCGTCGTGCTCCAGGAAGGGCACCAGCGAGGCCGCCACGGAAACCAGCTGCTTCGGGCTGACGTCCACGTAGTCAACTTCGTCGCGATTCACCAGCACGAAGTTCCCTGCTTTGCGAGCGTTGACCAGTTCGCCGGCGATGCGGCCCTTTTCGTCCAGTTCGATATTGGCCTGGGCGATGGTGTGCCGGTCTTCTTCCCACGCGGAGAGATAGAAGGAGAACGGCTCGATCTCGACCGGCTTCTTCCGCCGCTCTTTCAAATCGGCGTTGACCTTCTCCATCTCGCTTTTCTCGGCATGGTCGCCGACTTTGTAGTTGCTGTCGCCGGCATTGACGACGATGACGTAGTCGACCACGCGCGCGCCCTTCACCTTGCGGTAGGGCGACTCGATGAAGCCGTAATCGTTGATGCGCGCAAAACAGCTCAGCGACGAGATGAGACCGATGTTTGGACCTTCCGGCGTTTCAATCGGGCAGATGCGGCCGTAGTGCGTCGGGTGGACGTCGCGGACTTCGAATCCGGCGCGTTCGCGCGACAAGCCGCCCGGCCCCAGGGCCGATAGACGCCGCTTGTGCGTGATTTCCGACAGCGGATTGGTCTGATCCATGAACTGCGAGAGTTGCGAAGAGCCGAAGAATTCGCGGATTGCGGCCATCACCGGCTTGGCGTTGACCAGGTCGTGCGGCATGGCCGTCGACATTTCCTGGTACACGCTCATCTTCTCCTTGATGGCGCGTTCCATGCGGACCAGGCCGATGCGGAACTGGTTTTCCAGCAACTCGCCGACCGCGCGCACGCGGCGAGTGCCGAGGTGATCGATGTCATCGACGTTGCCGATGTTCTTGCGCAGCTTGAGCAGGTACTTGATGGTCGCGTAAAAGTCGTTGGGATCAAGTGTCCGCTGTTCGAGACTCGTCGCTTCCTGGTTTTCAAACAGCTTGATGTTGAATTTCAGCCGGCCCACGCGCGAGAAGTCATACTTGCGCGGATCGAAGAACATGCCCTGGAACAACGCCGTCGCCGTGTCGAGCGTCGGCGGATCGCCCGGTCGCAGTTTGCGATAGATCTCGATCAGGGCCTCGGAAGGGCTGGTGATCGAATCGCGTCGCAGAGTCTGGCTGATGACCGTGCCCACGTCGTCGCGCTCGGGGAAGAACAGGCTCATCTCGACCACGCCCGATTCCAGGATCTTGGCCACCTTGTCGGCCGTGATTTCCGAGTTGGCCTCGAGCAGCACTTCGCCGGTCGTGGTGTCGACGATGTCGCTGGCCGCCCACGCGCCTTCGAGGTCGCTGGTATCCACTTCGATTTCGCCGATCTTCGCTTTCTGAATTTCCCTCAGGATGGCGGGCGTGATCTTGCGGCCGGAGTGCGCCACTTCGTCGCCGGATTTCGACTTGATGCTGTGCGCCAGCTTCATGCCCAGCAGGTTCGTGGGTTTGTCGGTGGCCGGATCCAGCGTCCAGAACAGCTTCTTGTCGCGGACCACCAGGCGGTCCGTGGTATAGAAAGTCTTCAGAATGTCTTCGCCGGAGCGCAGGCCGAGAGCGCGCAGGAAAATCGTGCCCAGGAACTTGCGTTTGCGGTCGATGCGCACATAAAGAACGTTCTTCTGGTCGTACTCGAACTCAACCCACGAACCGCGATAGGGAATGATCTTTCCCAAAAAGTAGGTGCGGTTCGCCGCCGTCTCGAAGAACACGCCCGGCGAGCGGTGCAACTGGCTGACGATGACGCGCTCGGTGCCATTGATGATGAACGTGCCGTTCTGCGTCATCAGCGGGACGTCGCCGAAGAAAACTTCCTGCTCTTTAATGTCGCGGATGGAACGGTTACCCGTCTCCGGATCTTTGTCCCAAATGGTGAGCCGCATCGTGACTTTAAGCGGCGCCGAGTAGGTCATGCCGCGCTCTTCGCATTCCGCCACGTCATACTTCAGTTGCAACCCAACCGGGTCACCGCACTTGTTGCAGAAGTCGGGAGTGTTCGCGTTGTAGGTGCCGCACTTGTGGCAGAGAACTTCGCCGGGATGAAACGGGTCGGTGATCACCGTCGATCCGCAATTCTTACAAGTCGTGCGCAGGTGGTGCAGCCCCTTCAGGTGCCCGCACTTGCACTCCCAGTTGCCAATCGCGAAGTCCACGAACTCAAGCTGGGAAACATTGCGGAAGTCGGTAATCGGAAACACCGACTGAAACACCGCTTGCAGTCCGCCGTCTTCGCGTTCGCTGGGCAGTTTGTCCATCTGCAGGAAGCGGTCATAAGAGCGCTTCTGAACCTCGATCAGGTTCGGAATCTGGATGGTGGCTGGAATCTTGGAAAAATCAAAACGTCGGCGATGGATATTGTGCTTTGGCATTCTCTGGAACTCCTGCTTTCAGGCAGCCTGGGGCTGCGGTACAGCGCGGAATGAGGGCGCAAAAAACGGCGCCAAATATTTTCTAACGGGCGGTGTATGCGGAAAAAAGACATAGGCACCCGCAGGGACATGTTTGTCCTCGGGCGCCACACTCGACGCTTATTCTTAAGTGACTTGTAAAATTCCGTGCCAGTTCAAAGGCCTGTTCCGTCCCGCCGCCCGCGGGACCGGCTGCCAAACTTTCGATTCCAGCGACCCTTTTTCCGCTTCCTGGGTCTATTTAGGAGGATGCGGGTCGCTGTCGCCTCACAGTGAAGCCAGGGTAAGCGGGTTATTTGTTAGATATTAACACAGCCCGCCAGGATTCAGCCACTGTTCGGTCAAATAATTGCAAGTGGTGGCGCTCGGCGGGCGTCCGAGCCCGCCGCCACCATCCTGAGCGAAGCGAAGGACCTCATTCGCCTCCGCTATTTGACTTCGACAGTTGCTCCTGCTTCGGTAAACTTCTTCTTGATGGTCTCGGCTTCTTCCTTCGAGACGCCTTCCTTTATGCTCTTGGGAGCGCCATCGACCAGGTCCTTTGCCTCTTTCAGACCGAGGCTGGTGACCTCACGTACTGCCTTGATTACATTGATCTTATTGGCTCCGACT
>JBAVVP010000041.1:0-8734 GCA_049697355.1 Terriglobales bacterium | reverse complement strand
GCTGGCGTTTACCGGCCAGTACGATGGCAACTTCAACGTGTATGTGATGCCGTCGGACGGCGGCCAGCCGAAACAGTTGACCTTCTACCAGGGATCGGCGCATCCGCTCAGCGACCGCATGGGCGTGCTCAACCAGGTGATCGGATGGACGCCGGATAGCAAGAACATCGTCTTTCTTTCGCGACGCGACGCTTCGAATGGCTGGATCAAACGCCCCTACGCGGCGAGCATCGACGGAGGACTGCCGCAGCCCATGCCGATGGATGAAGGCGGCCTGCTCTCGTTCTCGGCCGACGGCGCCAAGGTTGCGTACAACCGGATCTTCCGCAATTTCCGCCAGTGGAAGCGCTATACCGGCGGCCTGGCGCAGGACATCACCGTCTACGACATCAAGAACAATGTCGTGGACGCGGTGGTCCCACACACCGATTACACCGATACTTTTCCGATGTGGCGTGGAAACACGATTTATTTCACTTCCGACCGCGGGTCGGCGCACCGGTTCAATCTCTACAGCTACGACACGGGCAGCAAGCAGGTCGAGCAACTTACTAAGTTCGATGAGTTCGATGTGATGTGGCCGAGTCTGGGGCCGGATGCCATCATTTTTGAGAATGGCGGTTACCTTTATACGTTCGACCTGCAAACGCAGCAGGCGAAGAAGCTGACCATCTACGTGAACGGCGAGCGCGACCACGCCATGAAGCACTGGGTGAACGCGAGCCGGCACATCTCCGACTTCGACATTTCCCCGGACGGAAAGCGGGCTGTGTTCGCGGCGCGCGGAGAAGTGTTCACGGTTCCGGCCAAGGACGGGAGCATCCGCAATCTGACGCATTCTCCGGGTGTGCGCGAGCAAAAAGTGGCCTGGTCGCCGAATGGACAATGGATTGCCTACATTTCCGACCGCACGGGTGAAGATGAGGTTTACATCACGGCGCAAGATGGACTGAGTCCCGAACAGCAGATCACCAGCGGGCACAAAGGCTTCATCTTCCAGCCGGCTTGGTCGCCGGACAGCTCGAAGATCGCCTGGGCTGACAAGGACTTAAAGCTTTGGTATGTCGATATCAAGGAAAAGAAACCGGTCGAAGTGGATCGCGCGAAGTTTGCCGAGATCACGAATTACAACTGGTCGCCAGACAGCAAGTGGCTGGCCTACGACAAGAACCTGGACTCCGGCTATTCGGTGGTATATCTGTATGGGTTAGCCGACCGTAAGATCACGGCGGTGACCTCGACGCTGAATAATAGTTATGCGGCGGTCTTCGATCCGGACAAGCGCTACTTATACTTCCTTTCCGACCGGGATTACAACGAAGTGCTGGGCACCGTGGACTTCGAGTTTGCGAATCCGAAGACAACTCGAGTTTATGTGGTGACCTTAACGGCGGATGAGCCTTCGCCCTTTCCTGCTTTGAGCGACGAGGTGAAGGTGAAGAGCGAAGAGCCGGCGGCAGCCGCGCCAGTACCGGAGTCCAACAAGAAGAACCCGAAGCCCGGCAAGAAAGAAGAGAAGCCCGCGACGGAAGAGAAAGCGGCAGAGACCGCGACCCAGCAGCCTCCCAAGGTCTTTAAGATCGATCTGGACGGCATCCAGAACCGGATCGTGGCGCTGGCCGTTCCACCCGCGATCATTCGCGGTCTGGACGCTTCCAAGGATGCGATCTATTACTCAACGTCGCCCATTCAGGGGTTGTCGGGACCTCTACCCGGAGAAAATAAAGCGATCCATGGCTACGATTTGAAGGAACACAAAGACAAGTTGCTGCTCGACGGCGCCGATCACTTCGCGCTCTCTCATGACGGCACGAAGCTGTTGTACCGGGTCGAGGGCGAAGGCGGCCAAGCTGGCCAGGCCGGAATCATCGATGCCAAGCTTCCGGACACGCCCCACCAGGCGGGAGAAGCTCCGCCCGCGGGAAAGTTGCCGGACGCTCCGCACAAGGCGGGCGAGGGCGCGCTCAAACTCGATGGGATGACGGTTGAGGTTGATCCGCCGCAGGAATGGAAAGAAATCTTCAATGAGGTCTGGCGGCAGGAGCGCGATTACTTCTTTGAGGCGTCCATGAATGGCGTGGATTGGCAGAAGACCAAAGACCAATACGCGCAGTTACTTCCCTACGTGGCCGATCGTTATTCGCTGACTTACATCATGGGCGAAATGATCGGCGAATTATCGAATTCGCATACTTATGTCGGTGGCGGCGATATGCCGGACTTCCATCCGGTGAACGTCGGATTGCTGGGCGCGGATTATGAAGTGGACGCTGCCAGCGGCATGTATCGCTTCAAGAAAATCTTTTCCGGCGAGAACTGGAATGCGCAGGTGCGCTCTCCCTTGACCGAGCCCGGCGTCAATGTCAAGGAAGGCGAGTACCTGATCGCCGTCAATGGGCGGGCGCTGCGCGCTCCCGAGACTCCTGACGAATTGCTGGTGAACACGGCCAATGAGGTGGTCACGCTCACCGTCAATGCGAAGCCCACGGCGGAGGGCGCGCGCAAAGTGGTGGTGAAGCCGATCGGCGACGAGTACGGCTTGCGCGAGTTGAACATGGTCGAGACCAACCGCAAGAAAGTGGACGCGGCCAGCGGCGGGCGCATCGGGTACGTTTATCTTCCCGATATGGGCGACGCCGGGCTCAACGAATTCGTCAAACAGTACTTTCCGCAGATTCGCAAGGAAGGCATTATTTTCGACGTCCGCTATAACGGCGGCGGATTTGTCGACGAGCTTATCTTTGAGCGCTTGCGGCGCGTGTTGGCCGCCATGCAGCCGGCCCGCAACTTTGAGTCGGGCACGATTCCGCAAAATGTCTTCTACGGATATATGGCGTGCGTGACCAATCACTACGCCGCTTCCGATGGAGATTTTTTCAGCTACTTCTTCAAGCAGTACAAACTGGGGCCGCTCATCGGCGAGCGGACCTGGGGCGGAGTGCGCGGCATCCGCGGCAATATTCCGCTGATGGATGGCGGCTACATCACCCGGCCGGAATTTTCGCTGTCTTCGCTCGACGGCAAATGGTTGATCGAAAACCGCGGCGTGCAGCCGGACGTGGTGGTCGATAACCCTCCCGACCTGGTGTTGAAGGGGCAAGATCCGCAACTGGAAAAAGCGATCGACATGCTGATGCAGGAGATCAAAGCCAATCCGAAGAAACTGCCGGCACGCCCTCCAGATTTGCCGACCTACCCGGAGGGGCCGGGGCTGTAGGAAACAGGCTGGTGTGGGAACGGGGTACGCGGAGGTGTCTCGAAGCTGCCCCAGCCCCATTGGCAAATTAAGGGCCCCGCCCTTCGCTTCGCGATAGGACGGGCCAGCCGTCTAGTACGAGTAGTAGCCCTTGCGAGCGTGAACACTCGCCTTTGAAGCGTTCAATTTGACACGAATCCGGTGCCATCTACCGGATGTTGCAGAGTCGGGGAGATAATATCCGATCACATACTCGTTCCGGAGAGCTCGACCGATGTTGATCACGGCCTCTTTTGCCTGAGCATCGCTGTTCACACGGAAATGAAGTCCACCCGTTAAATCGGAAAGCTTCTCGAGCATTTCCGCTCCCTGGTGCTCTTCTGCTCGATCCCACGGTTTCATGATGAGGCTCGGACGGTATGGGACTGTGTGGGTTGACGCGCTCGCCGAACCGTTGTCGATGACAATTGTGTAGATCTGAACATTGGCTTCGAGCGCTAACCTCATCAGCTCGCTTTGCGAATATCGGCTGTGGTTGTCCATCCCATCTGAGAGAATCAGCAATGCTCGCCGGCGCCACCGGGCTTCCCTCATACGGCTCACACCGAGATAGACGGTGTCGATCAGCGCTGTCAGCCCGCCCGGCTGTGCGAACCCAGTGCTTTCTTCCAGCGCCGCGGTGTCGCTGGTGAATTGGGCTGTGGCCGCCGGCTGTGTTGAGGCTGTCAGCAACAGGAATTCATCATCCGGATTTCTGGTTCCGAAGAAATCTTGGGCCATCTCCTTGGTCCCACTCAGTGCCGGCTGCATGCTGCCGCTGATGTCCAGTACCAGCCCCGCCGAACAGGGAGCATCATCACTAGGAAAAGACACGATTGTCTGGGATCTCCGATTGTCGAGAATATCGAAATCATCCGCACGCAGGCCCTCGATGGTCTTGCCGCTACGGTCAGCAACCGTAACCGGAACCAAGACCATTTGGGCGTTTGTCCGAGATATAGGCGGTTCACCCGCTTTTTGAGCCTTTGCTTCTCCCACTGTCAGAAGAAGTAGAAGACCAATACAAAAACTCAACCCTGTCGGGAACCTCATGACGGCACTCCTGTGTCAATTGCATCCAAGGCTAAATTATCCGAGACCACATTAGTGCCGCACAAAGGGTTCATAAATTGTTCGTAAGGACCCGCACTCCCCGGCGCTGGGCGAAGTTTCGGTCTCCCCTCCGGGGCTGGATTCTTTCAAGAGTCAAAGTCAAGTGCCGCGGACAGGAGTGTCCGCGCTACACGAGCCGCGGTTGGTTTTACGCTTGCCAACCGGACGGTCGGTCGGGTAATATCTTCTAACGCCTTGGTACAACCGTGACGAAGATACGGTGCCCGCTTCGTTTTGGAGTTTCGGGGGGACGAGTATGCTGCTCCGACTCGGTGTGGGGGAAGGGTGAGCTGAGGACCTCGAAATCGTAAGTGCTCCCGAATTCCACCCGCCAGATGGCACGGCGGGTTTTGTATTTTTCAAGGAGGAGCCGCGGGCCGCATCTCTTCCACTTTTCCCGGCGCTGAAGCGCCGGGCTATTGCCAGACGCCCCTCCGGGGCTGGATTTGCACCACCGACGGGTAGGGAGGTTTTGTGACGGACCAGAAAGACACGCCAACCATAAACAAGGACAAGACGACCATGACCGGGGCCAGCATTCTTTGGGAATGTCTGGAACGGGAAGGCGTGAAGCACGTCTTTGGGTATCCCGGCGGGGCCATCCTGCCCGCCTATGACGCTTTGAAGCACAGCAAGATCCATCACGTGCTGGTGCGCCACGAGCAGGGAGCAACCCACATGGCTGACGGTTACGCGCGCGCCAGCGGACAGGTGGGAGTTGCAGTCGCAACCTCGGGACCGGGCGCGACCAACATGGTTACCGGAATCGCCACCGCCATGCTCGATTCCTCTCCCATCGTCTGCATCACCGGCCAGGTCGGCAGCAAACTGATCGGGTCGGACGCATTTCAGGAAACCGACATCACGGGCGTGACTCTTCCGATCACCAAACACAACTATCTGGTAACCCACGCGAGCGAAGTGGCACGGACGGTTCGAGAGGCTTTTTATGTGGCGCGGTCGGGGCGTCCGGGTCCGGTGCTGGTCGATATCACCAAGGATGCGCAGCAGAGCACGTGCGAGTTCGACTGGGAAGCGGCCAAGCCGCAGCTGCCGGGTTACCGTCCCGATCTATCGCCTGCTCCCGAGGAGTATAAGCAGGCGCTGGAGTTGATCCACAATTCGAAGCGGCCGGTGATTCTCGGCGGACACGGCATTATTGTTTCCGGGGCCATGCGCGAGGTGCGCGATTTTGCGGAGCGGGCGGGGATTCCGGTTGCGATGACGCTGCTCGGGCTGGGCGGGTTTCCCGCGTCGCACCCGCTCAATCTTGGCATGATGGGCATGCACGGAGAATCCTGGGTGAACCACGCGATCCAGGAAGCGGATCTGTTGCTGGCTTTTGGCATGCGCTTCGACGACCGCGTCACCGGCAATCTGAAAACTTACGCGTCCAATGCGAAGAAGATCCACATCGAGATCGATCCGGCCGAGATTAACAAGAACGTCAAGGTCGACGTTCCGCTGGTCGGCGATCTGCGGGAAGTTTTGCTGGAGTTATTGCCGCACGTCGAATCCATCGATCGCAGCGACTGGCTCGATTCGATCGACAAACTGAAAGGCGATTCCGCGGTGCGCGACATTCAGAACCTGCCCGACAGCGGCCATCTCTATGCGGCGCATGTCATCAACGATTTGTGGCATCAGACCCGCGACGGCAACACGATTGTTGTGACCGACGTCGGCCAGCACCAGATGTGGGAAGCGCAGTATTACAAGCATGAACATCCGCGCACGCTGATTACATCCGGCGGATTGGGCACGATGGGATTCGCGCTGCCCGCCGCCATCGGCGCGAAAGTCGCTTGCCCCGAGGCCGAGGTTTGGGTCGTGGTGGGCGATGGCGGATTCCAGATGACCATGTGCGAACTGGCGACGCTGGTGCAGGAGAATCTGAAGATCCATATCGCCATCATCAACAACGGCTATCTCGGCATGGTGCGGCAGTGGCAGGAATTTTTCTACGACCGCAACTACGCGGCAACGCCCTTGCTGAATCCGGATTTCGCACGGCTGGCCGAGGCTTACGGCATACGGAGCAAGACGGTCTCGGAGCGTTCCGAGGTTGTGCCCGCCGTCCAATCGGCGCGCCAGCACGAGGGGCCGATGCTGATCAATTTTAAGGTGGAACAGGAAGATACGGTCTATCCGATGGTGGCGGCCGGCTCGGCGCTGCACGACATGATCCGACGGCCGAGCCCGATTGTGGAGACGGCCGAGGACGAGTAAATGCGCTGCTAGCTGCTGGCTACTCGCTAGGAGCTAACAGCTAAGAGCTGAAGACGAACAAACTTATGCTGAATACATTCATGGTGTACGTGGAAAACAAACCGGGCGTGCTTACCCGCGTGGCTTCTCTGTTTCGGCGGCGCGCGTTCAATATCGATTCGCTGACGGTGGGGCGGACGGAAAAACCAGAGGTGTCGCGCATGACTATTACTGTCGATGCCGATCGCGACCAGGCCCGCCGCATCGAGGCCAATCTCTACAAACTGGTGAACGTGCTGCTGGTCGAGAACATCACCCATCAGCCGGCCATCGTCAGGGACCTCGCCTTGATCCGGGTGGCGGCTACGCACGATGCGCGCTCCCACGTGCTGGAACTCGCCAGCGTGTTTCGCGGGCGGGTGGTCGACGTTTCTCCCGAATCCTTGACCATCGAAATCACGGGCGCGGAAGACAAGATCGACGGATTGATTGAAGTGCTGCGTCCGTATGGTGTGTTGGAAATGGTGCGCACCGGCATCGTTGCCATGCGGCGTGGCAGTAAAACGAACGGCGCCATCTCGGCCGCGGAAAGCACGGCGCAAGGCGCGGCCAATGACGATGTCTCTTACTCCGTCTAACTCGCGGGATTGAAGTAGAGACTCCATCCTCTGACTGGGCAACGAATTCTTCGCCCATCCCCTGAGTGCCGTTCCAACTCGCACCGTATCCCGTCCCCACTGGTACCCTGACCGCATTAAAGATCCCACTGTCATCCTGAGCGTAGCATGATCATCGCCAAGCGATGATCATACGGAGTCGAAGGACCTCCTACCTTACCCCTGCACCTTTTCCCCGTACCGGTTCGTACACTTTCATGCGGTCACAGTACCCCGTCAAAATCCCCGCCCCCTCGGCGCCCTCAGGGCAGGCTCTGTGCGTGCGAAGAACGCACACACTAAGGACGAGGCACCCGCGGAAGTTTGGGCCCGCGCATGCTCCCATTCACAATGGCCGGCCAGCGTGAGAGCTTTCTCATTTGATTCGGCACGTGGGATCGGTACGTCGCACGATCACCGGCAACCACCGGCAATCAATGGTGGAAGTCGAAATGGAAATCGTTCCGGAACCCCCGTGCTCAAGCAAGAGAAGGGCGGCGCCGATGGAGAGGGTGTTCGCCACGAATGATTCCGACGGCATGGTCTTAGCGTTTCTGGTCGAGAGCGATGAGCGACATCCGTGTTGTGGGATTGTTTGCGGCAGTGGCGCTTGGTGACGCCAGACATGCGGCCTGTTCGCATATTAATTGTCGATGATTCAATGGTCGCGCGAAAGCTGCTCAACGATCTGCTGGCAACCGACCCGGAGATGGTCGTCGTCGGCGCGGCGGCAGACGGCCGTCAGGCGCTGACCCGGATTCGAGACCTCAAGCCGGATCTGGTCACCCTCGACATTGACATGCCAGGAATGGATGGACTGAAAGCCCTGGTCGAGATTCGCAAACTCTATCCCAAGTTGCCGGTGATTATGTTCAGTACTCTTACCGAGCGTGGCGCCATGGTAACCCTCGATGCGCTGGCGCGGGGCGCAAGCGACTATGTCGCGAAACCCTCTCCCAGCGAGACCCCGGAACGCTCCCACGAGCGGGTGCGGAAAGAGTTGATTCGAAAGATCAAGTTCTTGTGCGCGGAGCACCCGCCGCAGCCAAAGCTTGAGCCCCCCTCCACCCGTGTATCGCCGCGCCCCGAGTCGCGGATTGACGTGGTCGCGATCGGCACCTCGACCGGCGGACCGGGCGCCCTTTCGGAATTGATTCCACAGTTCCCCGCGGACCTCCCCGTCCCCATCGTGATCGTGCAGCACATGCCGCCTCTGTTTACGCGCCTGCTCGCGGAACGTCTCAATGTCATCGCCCCGCTCGAGGTGCGGGAAGGCAAGGAGGGGGAGAAATTGCGGCGAGGCCAGGTCTGGATTGCGCCCGGCGACCATCACATGACGGTGGTTCGCAAGGGAGCCGATTTCCTGCTGGCCCTCAACCGCGATCCTGAAGAAAATTCATGCCGCCCCGCCGTCGATGTGTTGTTCCGCTCGGTGGCGCAAACCTACGGCGCCAACGTACTGGCGGTAGTTCTCACCGGCATGGGGTCGGACGGCACTCTGGGGGCGGCCTCCGTTCGGGAG
>JBAVVP010000040.1:0-13237 GCA_049697355.1 Terriglobales bacterium | reverse complement strand
ACGGAGCTCGCGCGTTACACATGGAGAAAGAAATTGGGTCGCTGGAAAAGGGAAAAAAGGCTGACTTGATTCTAATCGGCCTGGACGAACCGAACGCCGTGCCGATGTATGACGTTTACGCACAGATTGCCTATTCATTAAAAGCCAGCGACGTGGAGACGGTTATGATCGGTGGGCGCGTCGTGATGCGAGACCGAAAACTACTCACCGTTAACGAGCAGGAAGCCATGGCCAAGGCGCGTGAGTACAAGAAGACGATCGCCGCGTCCCTGGGAATGCCCTAGTAACGATGGTCTCCCCCGGATGCCGAGAGGTTCTCCTAGTAGAATCTGGGCAGAGAGGCGACAATGGTTTCCCTCAACTCAAGGAGCCACGGTTGGCAGCCAGCCCGATTCTGAAACCCGGTCCCCAGCTTGTGAACCCCAAGCCCGCCAATCCCAAGCCGAAGCTTGGGCTGCGCGCTTGGATGGAGCGCGTGCCGGTGGAGTGTGACCGCGCGGCCATCGGTTTCGATGCCGACGCGGTGCACGACCTCCGCGTTGCGTTGCGGCGCTGCCGTTCTCTGGCCGATGGATTGATGGCGATCGATTCCGATTCTTCATGGAAGGAGATGAAGAAGGCGGGAAGAAAGCTTTTTCAGGCGCTCGGCGAGTTGCGCGACATGCAGGTGATGGCGGAGTGGATCGAGAAGCTGGGCGATGCCGGGGCGAGAGACGCGGCTAGCCGCGTCTCTACAGAAGGCCGGGGCGAACCGGTCGTGGCCAGGCTGCTGGATCGCGTGCACGGGCGCGAAGGCGAATGCAAGCAGCACGCCTTTAAAGATCTCAATCAGTTTGACCGCAAGCAATGGCGGCAGTGGACGAGAACGCTGCCGCGGCGCGCGGCGCGGGTGCGTCCGGGGAGCGTGGTGTACCTGCATCTGGCGCTCGAAAAGTGGATCGCCGCCTACGATCTGCACCAACACGCTTTGCGGACGCGGTCGCAGGCGGCCTGGCACGAACTGCGCATCGGCATCAAACGATTCCGTTACACGGTGGAAAATTTTCTGCCGCGCCAGCACGCGCTGTGGGGCGGCGATCTGAAAGAACTTCAGGATCTGCTGGGAGAAGTGCACGATCTGGACGTGCTGTGGGCCATGGCCGTCGAGGCACAGGCATTTCCCGATGTGGAGAGCCGCAACCGCTGGCGTGAGAAAGTGAACGCGGAGCGCGCGAAGCGGATCGAGCGCTATCGCGAGAAGATGGTGGGACGGCAGTCGCTATGGCGCGTGTGGCGGGCGGAGTTGCCGTCGGGTCCGCGGTTGCGCGCAGCGGCGATGAGCCGTTTGCGCGTATGGGCGGGATATCGGGATCCGGACGTCGCGCACTCCGAGCGCGTGGCTAGGTTGGCGCTTCTTCTGTATGACGGGTTGAAGAATGCGGGACTTGCGATGGGAACGACGGCGACGAAGCCGGAGGCGCCCGATTTGGTGGCGGGCGACGTTCCGGGCGACGTTCGGAACGACTGGCGAGCGGTGTTGCAGGCGGCGGCGCTGATGCGCGATGTGGGCAAGGCCAACGGCGCGGAAAATCATCAAAAGCATTCGTACCGGATGATCCGCGGGCTGGCGCCGCCTTTGGGTTGGAGCGCGCGCGAACTGGAACTGGCGGCGGTGGTGGCGCGCTACCATCGCGGGGCGTTGCCGCGGCTGCGAGGAAAATCGATGCAGACGCTGGAAATGGCGGATCGGCGGATTGCCATGGAACTGGCCGGCGTCTTGCGTCTAGCGAACGCGCTGGACATGCGTAACGGCCGAGAGAGCGCAAACTCTCCGCGGCTCGAAGTCAGCGTGCAGGACCGCTTTGTTGTGGTGCGGGTGGCGGGATACTCGGCGCTGGACCGTTCGGCGGAAGACGTCGCCGCGGCGCGGCATTTGCTGGAGACGGTGCTGCGCCGGCCGGTGCTGGTGCGGGGGTTACGGGGATCTGCGGGAAGCGGTCGGAGTCGCCCTCGGCGGCTAAAGCCGATGCCGGAAAAGAGCCAGTTATCGCAGCGCTGAAAGCGCTGCGCAACCCAAAGCCAAAATTAAGAAGCTAAAAGCCTAGAAGCTAGAAGCAAGAAGCCTAGAAGCTAGAAGCTACTCTGACACTTCTCAAGAGGACGTTCTGCTTTCAAGCTCTATCTGTGACCCATGCAAAACTGGTTTCGATGGCGGTGCGATGGCTGCGACGATATCGCTGCGGCGTGGTGCTGAGCGAGCAGGCGTGCGCGAGTGGCGAGATGCCGGACGCGATTGGCTGGAAAAGAGCGTGCCATTCGGTGTTGGTCTAGAGCAAGGTGTCGCGCGCCGATTTTCTGGCGGATCGCGACAAGCCGTTTCGCCAGAAGCCGGAGACCGGCGTTGGCTGTGAGCGGTATTACCTGGCGCCGCGAGGATTGATTCGGACCGAGGAACTCCCCACGGGTTGGGGACTGTTGGAGGTGTGCGGGCGCGAGATCGAGCGGGTGAAGACGTCGGCGAAGAACCTGCGTTCCGAGGCCGGGTTCCAGAACGAGATGAATTTGCTGCTGGCGAGTTTACGCCGGGTCGAAATCCGCATTGAACCCGAGAGCATCACCGATTTCCTCAAGTGGAAGAACCGCATGGTGGAGTACAACCGGGGCAGGCTGCCGGAAGGGCTGGTGGCGGAGGAAGAGGAAGCCAACGGATTTCTGCTGGGGACGGCGGGCGACTGAGGAGTGGATGTGATTGCGCAGCCCCTAAAGGGGCATCAGCATTCTGCGAGTTTGCGGCATCGCTGAAGCGATGCCCTGATACGAACCCACGATCCCGGCCAAAGAACCCACGGTCCCAACAAAGAAACCCACGATTCCCGACAAGAGAACCCACGATCCCAATAAAAAATGAAACCGGGCGGTGGGCCCGGTTTCGGAAGCGCCGGTTGAGATGCGGTTACATCGCAAGCCCGGCGCGGGCTGGCTCGGAGACTGATGCGGGCGCGGTTCGCGTCCGCTTTGTGCATCTCGCGCCAGCAAAGCGTTCAAAAGGAGCGAGGATACAGACATGGCCAAGAGAGCAACTGTAGGGCCGGAGGCGGATTCCGGGGAGTGGTCTGACTTTATTTCCGCAAATTAAAGAAAACAAAGCTCGTTCACTGAGGGGTTCACTCGGTGGGCGCGGCCGGTTCCAAATCTTGGCGCGTGGGAGTGGTTCAAAATGGTGCACAGTACCGAGCTTGCAACGGCGAATGCCCCAATCATGATCTTTATCTTTCGACCAAGACCACGAAACTGTATAATTCCGGCAAGAGATTTCCAGTCGCTTGGGCAGAGTCTGTTCTTCGAGGTGAATGTTTGATGGCGAATGGGAACCCGGTGAAACCTGAAGAAAAGCGACGGACTCAAGAAAAACAATCCAAGAAACCCTACACAAGACCCGCATTCCGGTTCGAGCGTGTGTTTGAGACGCAGGCGCTGAGTTGCGGAAAGCTTCAGGGTCAGACTGGGCCTTGTGTGGCTCACCGCAATGCTTCCTAGCCAGCCTGCAGACCCGCTGTCAGACTAAGCCAGCGCCGCACAATGATCGTCGATCGTCCCTAATGGATGCCCGACATCCCGCGTTGCTCGGACAATTCACTGAGCTAGATGTAGAACCCAAAATTCCGCGGCCCGTGATCGGCCCACGGGTCGTCACCCACAATTATGGGTTCGCTTGTGACGCCTGGGTGGCTGACATCGTACCCGCAGTGCCAGCGGCGCAGTTGTTGCTGGTTTGGGTGGTACCAGTGGGACCGCCTGCAGTGTTGCCACCTAAACCTATGAAGTAAGTCTGCGAAGCACCTGCCAAGGTGCCCGTCGGCACGCTATTGTCGATCACAATTCCACCCGTTGGCCAGCAACCATTCCCATTTCCAACAGGAGCTGTAACGTTTCCGGAACCGGACAGGCTGACTGCCGCTGGATTGCTCACGTTATAGGACAACACGCAGCCGTTTCCAGCCGCGTTCGTGCACCCCTCGGCTACAGTCCCGCGGTAGACGCTGAAGAAAATATAGTCTGTGCCTGCGGTAGTCCGTGTCCCGTTGGTGGTGCAGGCGCTCAGGCCGTTGTTGCAGAATTCGTTAAGGGTAGATGGCCACGGACGCGCAGCGCCGCTGCTAAGGTTGTTAAAAACGACAGCAGGAGCTCCCATGACTGAGCTAGTGATGGGTATCCTGTACAGAATCGCTGAAGCAGCCAGGCCGGTGTTTCCTACTACATAAAGGTTTCCCGTAAACGTTGCCGACGAGTAGTACACGTTGTCGAAGATGCCGTGGTAAAGGTAATATCCCGCGCCGCCCGTACCAACTGGCTTTGCGCTCGCACCGGTAATGCTAGTGAAATTGTTCGAGAGTTCATACACCGCGTTGGCGCCAATGGCAACGCCACTACCGTTGTAACTGTTTGTGGTGACAAAGGCGTAGAGTTTGCCCGCACCGCTATCCACCAGGGGCGCGTCGGCAATGGCATCCCCAACGCTGATCGTCTTGTTTACGGTCCCGCTCGACGCTGCTACGGAATATAGGACACCACCAAAATCGCCCAGAATCACGTTTCCGGTGACGTTGTCGAAGACAGGGGACGAGAGTTTCGACGCGCCCAGAGGCACCGGCCAAGGGCTCCCCACCTCGGCTGGGGTTCCTGCAAACAGTCCGGTGAACTTGTGGAGATTGCCGTTGTCATCGCCCACATAAGCCGTATCGCTGGAGTAGTCATAATAGGGCGCAGAGAACGTGTCGTTATGGTTGCCACTAAAGGCCAAGGTCACCGCGCATGGAGCTGTGCAAGCCCGATAAGTCGCAAGCGTCGCAGCCGCAGGCGTCACGGGCAGGGTGGGTGTCCCGCTGTTCGCCGACCACTTCAGCAGAACCAAGCTTGCCGTAGTGCCGCTGACCTGAACGAACATCACTTGTGTGCCATCCAGGGAGGGCACGGGAGAAGTCGTGGCCATGCCGCCCGTGTTATAGGCCCAATAGGCTGACGGAACCGTGCCCAAGCATCCGCCCGTATAAAGATTGGAGAACGCGACAATCGTCGCCGCCCCCGTCGCACCGGCGGTGCCCATGGGATAGATGACAAAATCGCTGCAACTGGCCGTGGTGGAACTAAACGAGTACTTGGCAGGATACAAGTTTGGCTGCACGACGGCGCCCGCTACGCCGCCGGTGAGTTTAGCGCCTCCCCAGGCGAAACCGCCGAAAGCAGCTTTCGTGGTGCCATAGTTGTTTCCAGCCGTCCCCGGCGCGTTGGCCGTAACGGTAACCGCCGCTCCATTCGATCTGGCGGAAACGCCCGTGGCAACCGCTTGCAGCGTGGCGTTCTGGTTGATGGCGGATGCGATATTCGCGGCCACTTGCGTCGGGGTAGCCGCAGCGGCGCCCGACCAGTAAGCGAAGGTCGTCGCCGAGGTCACGCCGTCGGTGCCGCCGCTCAGGGTACTGCCTGACCAGGTGAAGTTCGATGTCGTACTCCCAAGCGCGATGCTGTTTCCACTTGTCCCGGCGGTGTCGGCCGTCAAGGTGACGACAGGGCCGCTAGCAACCGCGGTAACGCCCGCCGCAGCGGGACAGGCATTGATCGCCGCTGCCAGGTTTGTCGCCAGCGTTACGGTGCTATTGCTGGAGGCGAAGGTCCCGGTGGTCGAACTCGCGCAAGCGTTTGTTCCGGTAGATCCGGCAGTGACAGTTCCCCAGGAGAAGAGGCCGGTATTGTTCGATGCTCCGACCGCCAGGTAAGGTCCGGCAGCCACGCTGGAAACCGTAAACGTACTGCCAGAGGTGTAGCTTGCGGTGACCCCAACGGCCGGATATGAACTATTGCACGCATTAATGGCGGCTGCGATGTTTGCGGCCTCGGCCGCAGTGCTCCCACCGCCGGCAAAGGTCCCGGTAGTGGCGCTGGTGCAGCTATTGCTGCCTGGGGAGCCTGTGGTCACAGCACTCCAAACGAAGTTGCTGGCGGTTTTGCTAAGGGTAAGGCTACTGGCAGGACTTCCGAGCGTGGTGCTGGCGATTGTGACTACGCGGCCAGTCGCAGATGCGGTGACCCCAACGGCGGAATACGAACTGTTGCAAGCGTTAATGGCATTTGCCAGGTTCGAGGCCACAATGGACGGGGTGGAGTTGATAGCAAAAGTTCCGGCGGTCGAACTGGTGCATGCGTTCGTGCCCGCCGCATAACCGGGAATCGAGCCCGTATTCGGCACTAACGTCCAGGCGCCCTGTACGGAGTACCAGCTAAAGGGTATATCGTTGCCCGTGATGTTGGTCAACGTGACCACCCCATTCGCTCGCGTCGCCGTGATACTGGGATTCGCCGCCGTCACATACGAGTAACACGTCTGCTGCCAGTTGCCGTAGAGTCCCTGGGCGGCCGTTGGACACGCCGCCGGGTTATTCGTGAGCGCAGCCAAGAGAGCCTGCGCAGTGTTCGCCGAGGTGGTTCCCCACCACACACACGGCGTGGTCGTGTTTGGGCAGTAATATTGCGGGCCAGTGAATTGCTGGCCAGGAAATGGCGTGGTCGTTTCCTCGAACACGTACTCGACAGACCCTACGGTACCGACGTCTCCGTTCGCAGCACCGATAGCATTGGACACACTCACCGTACCCGTGCCCAACGTTCCGTTGATCGCGGTTAAGGTGAGGGTATTGGCGCCATTCTTGATGGTAATCGTCTGGCCGGAGGTGGGGCCGGCGCCCGAGAAGGTGCCGGTGGCCGTCGCCCCGGTCGCGCTGGTCGTCAGGCTTAAGGTATTGGAAATGAGTCCCGCGGAGTTGGTAATGGCGATGGTGGGAGCGGTGGTGGACGTTGGCGCCGCTGACACCGTGCCCACGACGGAGGACGCGGTCGCGTTGGTCGTAAGGCCCAACACGTTCGCGCCGTTAGTGATCGTGAGGCCCTGACCCGCGCCGGGCGCCCCCGCGAAGATTCCCGTGCCGCTTGCACTGGTCGGCGCGCTTCCTGTGAAGGTCTGGCCGTCAACGGTAATCGTTGAGGCGGCGGTCGCGTTGTTGGTGTTGACGGTACCCGTTCCGCTCGCCGCAACCCCGCCGAATGGCACGGCCCAGTCTTTCTTCAGAGCAACTTTCCGTTTTCTCGGCGGGAGCGGGAAAAAGGTTTCCGGCAACTGGTCTGGCGCACCGGCTCCCAAAACTTTCTCGTTTGGCGAACTGGTGGCGGAGATACCCGTATCTTCCAGCGCCTTTGCGCCCCCGCTCCGCTTGATCTGCTGCATAGTGAAGCGGGGATCGTCGACAATCTTGAGCCACTCCTCGAACCTGCCATTCTCGATCGCCTGTTGCGCGGTGCCGGGATTGGAGAAAACCAGATAGTGGTGACTCCAATCGTCGGGCAAACCGCGTTGCAGGATCACCCAATCGTCGATGTTGCGCTGGATTACCGGATCCACTGCCGGATTTCCGGCGTCTGGAGTTGGGAGCGCATCTTGTGCGCAGAGCGTGCCCGTTACCACCAACAGAGTACCAACGCAGCAAACGACGGGTTGCACAAAACTGAAGACACGGCCCATGGGTCGATCCCTCGAAGAAAAATGTCGGATTTTGGCCATTATACGCAGGAGGTTTGGCCATCAACAGTGCCCTTCGGTGAACCCTCTGGACGGGTTCGAACCCGAGATAAGGAACTTCGATTGCAACCGCGACCGTGGCAAAATGCTACATTTCCCGCCGGCCTTCCATGGCCTTCAGCATAGTGACTTCGTCGGTGTATTCGATGTCGCTGCCTACGGGAATGCCCATGGCGATGCGGGTTATGCGCAGTCCCTGGCGCTTGAGTTGCTGGGCGAGGTAGGTGGCGGTGGCTTCTCCTTCGACCGTGGGATTGGTGGCGAGAATGACTTCTTCGATTTCGCCGCCGGCGACGCGGGTCATCAGATTTGGGATGCGCAATTGTTCGGGCCCCACTCCGTGCAAGGGCGAAATCGATCCGTGGAGCACGTGGTAGACGCCGTTAAAATGCCGCGTCTTTTCGACGGCTGCAATGTTGGTCGGCTCCTCGACCACGCAGACCAGCTTTTGATTCCGGGTAGGACTGGCGCAGTACTCGCAGGGATCGACGTCAGTGATGTTGTTGCAGATCGAGCACAGGTGCAACTTGGCCTTCACATCGCGGACGGCGGAGGCTAGAGCTTCGGCGTCATCTTCGCTGGAGCGCAGAATATGAAAGGCGAGGCGCTGCGCGCTCTTGTTGCCGATTCCCGGCAGCTTTTTGAGCTCGTCGATCAGGCGGGTCATGGGTTCGGCGAAGCGAGACATTTTGTAATTTTGTAATCGGGTAATTTCGCAATTTGAAACCAAGCCGGGATTCAAATTACAAGATTATAAAATCACCAAATTACAAAATTCCTCCCAGTCCGCCGAGCATTCCGCCCAGGCTCGATTTCATTGCCTCATCGACTTTGCGCCCGGCTTCGTTTATGGCGGCCATCACCAAGTCCTGCAGCATCTCCACGTCGCCGGCTTTGATGGCTTCCGGATCGATGGCGATGGCTAGGACCTGTTTGCGGCCATCCATCTTGACGGTGACCGTGCCGCCGCCGGCTGAAGCCTCGACCACGGTCTGCTCCATCTTCTTTTGCAGCGTCTCGTACTGCTGCTTGGCTTGCGACATGAGTTCCTGCAAATTGAATCCAGCCATAGAAGAACCCTTTTAACCGCCGAGACGCCGAGTACGCAGAGCAAAACAAATTCAGGTTCTTGTTCTCGGCGTGCTCTGCGCCTCGGCGGTTCAATCTCTTACTGCTTCTCCCGATAGTCGATCACCGTGCGGATTTCGGCTCCGAACTTTTCTTTCATGCGCTGCACGATCGGGTCTTGTTCGGCGCGGCTACGCGCGCTTCCGTTCGATGCCCGGCGTGACGCGGAGGGCGCTCGCGGTGCTCCCCCGGACTCGACTTGCACCTTAATCGGCCTTCCGGCCTGGCCGCTGGCCGCGGCGCTCGCTATGCGGCGCGCTTCGGCGGTGAATGACATTTCGATCATTGTGCTGGAAGCCGCCACTTTTGCGGTTAGCAAGCTTCCTGCCAGCGTCCACTCCGCGTTCTCCAGGATGGAGACCAGCATTTGCTGATTGCTCAGCGCGTTTAGAACGGCGTCGCGCAGGGACTCGGCGGTGGCCGGAGACGGGGCAAGCCCCGTCTCAACGGTTGCGCGAGTTGGTTCCAGCATCGCCGGTTCAGAACGCGGGTCCGGAGAGATTTCGGTAACGGCGGGCGCGACCGATCCCATGATGACTACGTTCGCGCTGGATCCGGTTGTCGATCCGATTGTCGATCCGCTGGTTCCAGCCGCGGATTCGGCTTTGGGTATGCTTTTACGCGCGGAGTCGGCGGCGAAGGGCGACACCGAACTTGATCGCGCCGCTGTAGGAGGCCCGGTGCGGCGGGCTTCCGCGGGCGAAGCGAGAATCGGCCTCGGGGTGGTGCGGGCTGGTTCAGAGGCGGATGCCGCCGCGTCGCTCAGCAACTGTTCGATGGGCAGCAGGCGCTGCGCATGCGCCATCTTCAACAATCCGAGTTCAAGGTGAAAGCGCTGTTCCTGGCGGTATTCGAGTTCTCCATGGGTGCGCAACATGATCTGCAAATGGCGGGCCAGGTCTTCTTCGGTAAACAGTTCAGCGATGCGGCTGACGCGGGCGCGCTCATCGGAGGAAACTTGCAGTAGCGGCGAGTCTTTGCCCGCGATCTTCGCCACCGTGACATTGCGCAGGAAGCGCACTAACTGGCGCGCGAAGTGCGTGGGACTGTGGCCTTCGCCAATCAGTTCGTCGACCAGCACCAAAATTCTCTCGCTCGAACTTTCGGCGACGGCTTGCATTACCGTTTCGAGCGCCGTTGCCGGGGCGGAACCGATCAGGCTGCGGACGGAATCGGCGGTCAGATGATCGGCGGTGGAGGCGATGGCCTGGTCGAGGATGGAGAGCGCGTCGCGCATGGAGCCGTCGCCTGCTTCGGCGAGCAGGGCTAGGGCATCTTCGTCGGCGGGGATCTTCTCTTTCGCAACGATGTCGCGGAGTTGGCCCATGATGTCGTCGAACTTCATGGCGCGATAGCTGAAGTGCTGGCAGCGCGAGCGGATGGTCTGGGGAATATCTTCGGGCTGGGTGGTGGCCATCATGAAGATGACGTGGCCGGGAGGCTCCTCCAGCGTTTTGAGCAGAGCATTGAAGGCGGCGTCGGTAATCTGGTGGGCTTCGTCGAGGATGTAGATCTTGAAACGATCGCGCGCCGGGCGGTAACGGGCGGCCTCGCGCAATTCGCGGATCTCGTCGATGCCGCGATTGGTGGCGGCGTCGATTTCGATCACGTCGACGGAGTTGCCATTGCGAATCTCGGTGCAGGAATCGCAAACGCCGCAGGGCTCGGCCACCGGCTTGTCGGTGGAACTCGAGCGGCAGTTCAGCGCCATGGCCAGGATGCGCGCGACCGTGGTCTTGCCGATGCCGCGATGTCCGCTGAAGATGTAGCCGTGGGCGATGCGCTCCTGCGCGATGGCATTTTGCAGGGTGCGGGTGACGTGTTCCTGGCCGATGACGTCGGAAAATTTCTGCGGACGGTATTTGCGGGCCAGGACCTGGTAGCTCATGCGAGACCCTGATTATACAGGCTTCACCAGGCGCGAATTACCCGGGCATGGACCCTCGCCATGGACTCTTTGGTGGAGACGCGGCTTGCCGCGTGTCCGGCCCGCGAGGGAGACGGGGCAAGCCCCGTCTCTACAGTTGGCTCTTGCATGGCTTATGCAGGCGGGGTAGGCTCATCCGGTTGAGTTTCACCGCAAGAGGGAGATTAGCGGCTATGCAACTGAAAATGAGCACACGATCGATGCAGGGCGTGCTGGTGGTGGATTGCAGCGGCCGGATTGTGTTTGGCGAGGAATCGGCCAGTCTGCGCGATAGCGTCAAGAAACTGCTGGCCCAGAGCCCGCAGGTGGTGCTGAGCCTGCGCGAAGTGAATTACGTCGACAGCGGGGGCCTGGGAACACTGGTTTCGCTTTATACGACTGCGCGCAACGCCGGCGGCGCCGTGAAGCTGGCGCGCGTGAGCCAGCGTGTCAGCGACTTGCTGCAGCTCACCAAGCTGCTAACTATTTTTGAAGTGTTCGAGGATGAAGAAGCTGCGGCGAAGTCGTTTAAGAAAGATGCGGCGTAGAGGCTGCGGTGTTGGGCGTCGAGCCCCGGTGCCGTCCCTTGCGGGACTCGATTGGCCCCTTCCGCCTACCCGGCACTTCCGTGCCGGGCTTTCCTGTTCCGCCGCTTCGCGGCTAGTGCATCGCGGTCCAGCGTTCGCAATTAGTTGAGATCGGACAATTCCACGAAAGTCGAATTCATCGTACCCCCGGTTGGGGCGTCCGTAAGCACAAGGGTGCGAACCGCTCCCGCAGTGGATGGACTGAGGTTCTCGGTTATATAGATTGGCGTCGTACTTCCCGACGCGGTGACGTAAACCGTAAAGCCTGGCGGAGGGGTGGCGTTGTTGGGGTTGAACGCAAAGGTCAGGTAATTGCTGGCCTGGGTGTAAGCCAGGCCTTGAATCGCAATGGGGAGCCCGGGACCAGTGTTGGGGTTGAGCTCGATATAAACATCCACCTTGGGTGCGCTGGGCGAGGCATGGATGACGCGGAATTCGACGTCGCCGGATGGGGGCGTCGGAATGTTGTCAGGGATCGACAAGAGGACAACGTTGCTGCCGTTGGTGCCGGTATTGGAAAATCCAGTGGCAACCGCCGTGTAGTTCGCGCCGGCGCCCCAGCCCACCGTTTCGGTGAAGACCGGCGTGTTGGTGCCGCTCAGAACCCCTGCGACCGTGTCGCTGCCCGACGGTACGCTGGTATGGCCAGGCTGCGCCGGCTGAACTTCGAGGAACGATAGATGGGTAAATTCCGGCGTGCTTGCGGTATTCGGGCCGGTGACATTGATATCCAAGGTGGGGGCGTCCTGGATGGCATGGACGAAACGAACCTTCGCGGGAGCGTTGGAAGAACCACAACTGGCGGTGAGGATGCTCAAGACCGCCAGGGCCACCGTCAAGGGCAGGGCTTGCAGCAAGCGAGACATCAAACGGCACATCCGTAATTCTCCAAATGCATTTGGCTGGTAAGCAGGAAGAATTTTAGCAGCTTGTTCGGGGGTCTGCCGGGGTTCGGTTGAGAACCGGGAGTTCTTGCCGATGGGGACCCTCTTCCTGATAGAGGGTGCAGCGCGACGCCGCGTGGGACCGAACCGGCTGGTGCGTGGTTATTCAATACGAGGTTAATTGAGGTCATTCAACACGAGGGCGCTCGGATTCAATTGACTGATGTTCTGCTGGTCGGTGAGCACCAGGGTACGAATCGATCCGGCGGACGAACTTCCGGCGCTGAGAGTCTGGCTAAAAAGAATTGGTGACGTGGTTCCGGTCGCAGTCACGAACATGGTGTAGTTGAAGCCCTGTACAAAATTGGGATTGTAGGCAACGGATGCGTACGAGCTTGCACTCCGGTAGGCAACGTTCGAGAAGGTCGCGGGCGGGGTGATGGGGTTGGTGGACCCCACCGGGACGATATAAATATCGACGGCCGCGGGGCCGCTGGGCGAGGCGTCAATGACGCGAAAATTCTCTTGGCCATTGGTCGGCGGGAGGTTGTTGTCAAGGGCGGAAATGAGGACGACGTGGCCGCTTGTGGCAAATCCCGTCGCAACCAAAGTGTATTGTGCGGAAGCGGTCAAGCTAATGTCGGCGATGAAGACCGGAGTGGTGGTACCGGTTTGAATCCCTTGGAGCGCGGAGCCCCCGGAAACGATTTTCGTATAGCCGGAGGACGGCTGAAAACCCTGGAAGGGTACGTCGGTAAACTCCTTTGTTCCGGCGACAGTGACATCGAGAGCGGTGCCGTACTGGGCAGTGTCCTGGATGGCATTGACGAAACGAACCTGCGCCGGAACGGGGTTGCTCGAACCACAACTGGCGGCGAAGATGCTCAAGGCCGCCAGGGCCAAGGCAAGGGGCAGGATTTTGAAACCGCGAGACATTCTTAATTCTCCGAGAGTCGGTCTAGTGGTGAGCAAGAAGGATTTTAGCAGCTCGGGCCCTCGGGTGATCGGGAGGACGGCTCACCGGGCCGCAGCCGAGGCCCGGGTCTTTTTCCTGAGCGTCTTCCTGAACTCTGCAACTGGACGCCTGCCAGGACGAACGACTTACCCGCGTTTAGTTGAGGTCAGC
>JBAVVP010000039.1:0-4293 GCA_049697355.1 Terriglobales bacterium | reverse complement strand
AAGAGCGAAGAGTGGCAGGAATTATCCGGCTTGTTGACGACGGCATATCTGCCAGGTCCTACCGTCGGCGGCCAGTACCTAAGCCTGCTGAACGTCCGCACGCCCGATGGCAAAATGGTGCTTGCTGCAGCCGTCTTTGACGATATATATGCGGGCAGCAACTTTATCAAAATCACAGACAAGAAGTTGCTGGCGAAGCTAAGAAACATCAAAGGACAGTTCCATAACGTTCCCGGAACCGGCGATCTTCCTGTCTTCTACTACGAATATTTGATGTCTACGGCTGACTTCAAAGTCTTCTCGAAGACTGGAGTCTTGTCGGAAAGGACTTTTAGAAAAATTCCGACGATCGAAAAAGAGTGCCCTGAAAAGATGCGCTTATTCGATGAGATCATGAAACTTCTGATCAAGCGCCAAACCAGCCTCGCCGACGGGAGCGCCGCGCTCACCACGGTGATGCTCAACGCCCTCAAAGCCAATTCCGGAGGCGAAAAGGCGAACGAGTTCGACCTGCTTTTGTCTCATTACTCCGAAGAGGTGAGGAAGTTCTCGGAATCGATGAAGCGTGATCGCTTTTGTGGCATTTCTCGAAAGAACGTTCGTTCCGTTTCAGTGAAACGGCTCTGGCACCGTATCGGGCAAGCACTGGCGCGCGCGGGCACCAACCTGCGGAACAAGCTTGGTCATGGCGGCGGTTTGCAGGGGACTATGGTTGACAAAGAGCGGCCCGAAAGGGTCCGCCATTTAGCCGTTGAAATAAGCGACCTTCTGAACAAGCGCAGGCCCAACCTCGGCGACGCTCTTAATGCGCTCAACTCGGTGATGCTCACCGCCATCGAAGCCAATTACGGACGCGAAAAGGCGAACGAGTACGACTTGCTTAATGCCCAGTTCTCCGAAGAGGTACGCAGGTTCTCGGGGGGGCGGGTTCAGTAGCCTACTCGGGCGGGCTGGTTGGCGGGCGAACACCGCCCGCGCCGCCCCTGCCCCGCTTGCGCTCCCATGTCCTCAAAGTGCTGCTCGTGAGGGAATCATCCTCACGGGATGATTGGTGATAAATCGCGATTTCACTCATCGACTCCCGGTCGGCCGATTCTCAATGAGTGCTCCACTGGTACATCACTACCGTTCGCCAATGGGCCACGGCGCAGAAGTTTCTCTAACTACTGCAGCTTCGCGTACTCTGCCTGGGCTTCTTTCAGGATGGGGATATCGCTGTCGGCATCTTTCCAGATGGCAAGAAAGTCCTGATAGGCAGCGCGGGCTTTGGCTGCGTCGTTCTGCTGGGCGTAGGCGCGAGCCAGATAAAGCTGGGCCAGGCCCATCAGCGGATCTCCGATGTACGCGCCTCTCAAGTTCAACACGGCTTGAAACTCCAGCGCGGCCTGAGCGGGCTGGTGGTTCAGCAGATAGGCGCGACCGCGGGTAAAGTGGATGTCGGTCGTACCTTTGTCATACGCTTCGCCCACTTTCAGCACATCAATGGCTTTGGCGGCATCACCGCGGTTCATCAACAGAATGGCCTGTACAACAGGGATGAGCATGGTCTGGAACCTGGTATCCTGCGGCCGGCGGCGGCTCACATCGTCCATCAAGCGGCGGGCCTGGGTCTCACCACCGGCAAGCGCCGCAATTTCAGCCGAGAAGATGGCAACATCGGGACTGTTCGCCAGAGCCAGAGCTGCGGTTGCCTGCGCGACCGACTTATTTTTGTCGGCCGTCTCGCCAAAGAGCAAATCGGTCCAGGCTGGATTCTGAATCGCAGCCGCCTGGTTCTCTGTAAGAGCGAGACGCTTCGCCAACTCCCCCTGCTGGGCGTAAGTTTCGCGCGCGTTCCGCCGCTGGCCGTGCGCCAGCGCCAACCCGGCCTTATTCGCTAACACCCATTGCAACTCGAGAGTAGGTGAGTCCTTGATGAAAGCTCCTTCGCGCTCCTGCGCAGCCGTATCGCCCTGAACCAGGGCAATGTAGTACAGACTGGCATGCATAATCGCTGCGTTGCTAGTTTTTTGCAAACCTGCCGTGATCACCGCTTTGGCTTCGTCGAATCTTCCCAGCGCTGTGTAGCAATAACCCGCGTTCACGTATCCGTACCAGGAATCAGGCTCCAGGCGAATCGCCTCGAGGCCACTGGTTAAGCCTTTGTCGAAGCCGCCGAGTAGTTGATACGCGACCGATAGATTGACGCGTGGCGACGCATCGTTGGGATAGGTTTGGATATAAAGCTCCAGCGCTTGGAGAGCCTGCTCCCACTGGCCCGTGCCATCGTAATATTTTTCCGTGATGTAGAATTTTTCCCGCTCGCTGGCGCGCTCTCTCAATTCAAACGCCTTCTGAAAGTTCTGGCGGGCGAGGTCTGCCTGGCCGACGGTCAAGTACTGGTTGCCTATGCGCGCATACGCCATGGCAAAGTTGGGGTCGAGCTCGATGGCGCGCTGGTAAAGCGCAACCGGGGGAAGCGCATCGCCTCTTTCCCGTAACTCATCAGCCTGTGTGAAAGCCTTCAAAGCCTCAAGCGACGACGTGGTAACTTCCTGCAAGGGCTTGGCGAACTTCTTTACCGAAGCCAGGGACTCGCCCAGCTTGCCGCGCAACTTTTCCGCGCCCAATCCCAGGGCATTCAACACCTGTTCCTTGCTCGTGGCCTGCTCCTGCACCTGCGCCAGCGAGTCACCGGTGGCAGCGTTGATCGCCTCCAGCGTCATCACATATTCACTTCCCAGCGGAGCGATGGCCCCGGTGAGCATCGCCTTAATATGAGCGCGCTCGCAAATTTCCAGGCCAATGTCCCTGGTGACGCGTGTCTCTGGCGGTTTGCCCATCAGCTTCAGCGTCTGTTGCACCTTTGAATCGGAAACGACATTCAGATAAGGCGATTGGCCCAGGCTCACCGCCAGCGCCTTCTTGAGCGTACTGTCGAAGACGGGATCGCCGGTGGTGTTGGTGAAGTCGGAGAGAACAATGCTGTCTTTTTCGGTGAGGGCCTGGGTCTTCTGCGACCGAAAGAGAAGACCGCCTGCCACCAGGGCGGCAATCGCCGCCAGCGCAACCGGAACCACCACCTTCCACCGGCTCGCCGTGTGCCCTGACGCCACCGCTGGCGCGGAGGAAACAACGCGCTTCTTGCTCGAAGACCGCGCAGCAGACCGGCGGCTCTCGGGCGGCGCCAGTGCGGCAACTTCTTCCTCATCCTCTTCCCGGACGTTCGCGGCGCTGGCCCGGCCCGACTCGGTCTCCCGTTTCAGCCGCTTTAAATCGGTGCGAATGTCGGCTGCGTGCTGGTAACGCAGCTCTCGGTCTTTCTCCAGCGCTTTATTAATGACGCGTTCCAAATCGCCCGGAAGATCAGGATTCAGCCGCACCGGAGCAACCGGCGCTTTGTGCAGAATCGAATCAAACACAACGGCGGTCGTGTCACCGCGAAACGGGAGCGTCCCCGTCGCCATTTCATACAAGACGGCGCCAAAGGAAAACAGGTCCGTGCGCGCGTCGAGTTCCTTGCCCTTGGCTTGCTCGGGCGACATGTAGGCAACCGTTCCTAACGTGGAACCGGGGCTGGTGAGGTGCTCAAGGCTCTCCGCGGCGGTCGCCTGCGCTGAGATTCCGGCCACCTCGGTTCGGCTTCCCAGCGGCGCGACCTTGGCCAAACCAAAGTCAAGCACCTTGGCGTGCCCTCGCCGGGTTATAAAAATGTTTGCCGGCTTGATGTCGCGATGAACGATGCCTTCGGCGTGGGCGGCATCGAGAGCGTCGGCAATTTCGATGCCCAGGGAAAGCAGGGTCTCCAGTTCCATCGGCCGGTTGCCGATCAAGTGCTTCAGGGTCTTACCGTCCAGGTACTCCATGACGATGAACGCCTGACCGTTCTCTTCGCCAATGTCGTAGATGGTGCAGATGTTGGGATGGTTGAGGGCGGACGCGGATTTGGCCTCGCGCCGGAAGCGCTCCAGAGCCTGGCGGTCTTGTGCCACACCTTCCGGCAAGAACTTGAGAGCGACAAATCGGTCAAGCCGCGTGTCCTCGGCCTTGTAGACGACACCCATCCCGCCGCCGCCCAACTTTTCGGTGACGCGGTAGTGCGAGATCGTTTGGCCGATCATCAGGCGCAAATCTTACGTGGTTGAAACGGGCAAGTCAACGAACGCCGGGGAAGAGGGAAGGTGACAGTCAAATTCGGCTAGAACAGTCGCCAGTCCTGCCTATCAGGTGGTTGGCGAAATATCCCGATAGCGCTCATCCTATGAGAGAGGATGTCAAGCAAAAACACTTCTCCACTCCTCTCCATGAGACCTC
>JBAVVP010000038.1:0-1745 GCA_049697355.1 Terriglobales bacterium | reverse complement strand
CCTCGACAGGGAGATGGAATATGCCGGGAAAGCCAAAGCTTTACGCCCATCGGGTCAAGATCCTCAAGTACGTGAAAGTTGGAGACGCGTGGCGCTTCGCCAACGTCGTCAAGCGCAGCGGCAGAATCGTACGCGACCACGTCCTGATTATGGGCCGCGACGAACACCACCCCGAGGGCAGTTATTACCTCGAGTGGTACGAGCACGTCAAGCGTCACCGCCAGGCCGTTCGTGACTTCGCGGTCGTGGCCGAAGCGGCGCGGCTCAAGGCCATCGAAGTTGAGGCTCTCAAAGCCGGCGTGATGTCGCGCCCGGCGCAGCCTGCCACGATCAGGTCAACCGGCATTGCGCTGGCCGCGGCCGTTGACCAGTACCTCGCGATGGTGCAGGCCCAGCGCAGCCACCGGACCTACATCAGCTACCGCTACACCCTGAAGGAACTGCTCGTCCCGTCCTATGAAAAAAGCTCCCTGGAGCAGGTGGCGCGCGAGGACATCCTGGCCTTCATGGCCCATTGCTATCAACTTGGACTGGGCCACCGGACCGTCTACGACAAGCTGGTCGTCGTGCTGCAGCTTTTCAAACGGCACGGGAAAAGCGGCCTGATCGCATCCAGCGACTGGCCGAAGTACGTGGAAAAGATCCGCCCGATTTACGAGCCGGAAGAAATCCAGTCGATGTTCACTCACGCCATCGGCGATGAGGCCATCTTTCTGAAGTTTATGCTGGGCTCTGGATTCCGTGACCAGGAGGCGCAACATGTTTGCTGGCGCGATCTCGACTTCCGCAACAGTCACGTTCGGGTCACCGCCAAGGCTCTCTGGGACTTTCGGCCGAAGAACTGGGAGGAGCGAGTTGTACCGTTGCCCTCAGCTCTCATCGACCAGTTGCGGCGACTAAAAGAGACACGCAATGCCTTACCGGCGCAATTGGTGTTTCCCAATAAACGTGGAAATCCCAACAGCGAGAACGACACGATTGTGAAGCGAGTCGCCGACCGGGCGAAGTTGAATTGTGGACAGTGCGTTACGAAGCACGGCAACAAGTGCGCTGAAGGGCCGTACTGCCAGCACTTCTTCCTGCACAAGTTCCGCCACACATTTGCCACCGAGCACCTGCGCCACGGTGTGGACATCCGCACGCTTCAGACGTGGATGGGCCATCGCGACATCAAGTCGACCATGGTTTATCTGAAGGGCGTGCAATCGAAAGACGCTTTGGCAAAAGTGAACGCAGGATCCCTGGCGGGGTACATTGCCTGATCGGGTGCAATTCAATCTGACTCTTAGGCTATGCTGGTTTTCTATCATGAAGCGAAGACATCCTGAACTGCCGGACCGCTATGACGCGTTCTTGCAGGAACTGAAGGAGCGAATCCGCAGCGCGCAGGTGCGCGCCGCTCTGTCCGTCAATCGGGAACTCGTATTGCTCTATTGGGGTATCGGCAGAGACATTCTTAGCCGTCAGCAATCGGAAGGGTGGGGAGCAAAGGTCGTCGACAGGCTGGCTCATGACCTGCTCCAAGCTTTTCCGGGGATGACTGGGTTTGGCGCGCGAAACCTCAAATATATGCGGGCTTTTGCTGAAGCGTACCCCGAACAGCAATTTGTGCAACAGGTCGTTGCACAATTGCCCTGGGGGCACAACGTGCGGATTCTTGAAATGGTCAAGGCCCCGGCGGAACGGGAGTGGTATATCCGGCAGGCTGTCGAGAGTGGCTGGACGCGGAACGTCCTTGTCCATCA
>JBAVVP010000037.1:0-3841 GCA_049697355.1 Terriglobales bacterium | reverse complement strand
ATTCGCCATGGGTGTAGGTCTCCTTTTCGGAACGGCTTCTGCTTGCTAGGCAAAGCCAACTTACACCCTCTTGCTTTTTACACAATCAACGTTACGTCACCCCCTAAGGGTGTCATACCACATTAGAAATGTCCCCTGGGTGTGCGCCGCTCCATGTCGCGTGGGGATATTCGGCAATCGCGCCCCTTGGTGGTCACATGTCATTGTGCGCCCGCATTGCGCACCGTGGAGAAGAGCCGCTTTAGCTTGGTCGCATCGAGCCTGCCGTCGGTGCGCACGCCGGAACACACATCGAGCCCGAACGGGCCCACCTCTTCTATTGCCTGGCCGACGTTCTCCGGTGTGAGCCCTCCGGCCAGGAACAGCGGGACGCCGATGCGTTCGCGGATCGCGCGGCTGAGGCTCCAATCGTGGGTTCTGCCCGTACCGCCTAACACCTTGACCGCGAGTTTCTGATTTCCGGAATCTAGCAGGATCGCGTCCACGTGCGGCGCGACTTGCACGGCCTGCTCGACGGACTCCGGTCCGGTCACGTGAATGACCTGAACCAGGGAAATCCCGGGCAGAGCCGCCTTCAGGTCGCGGTGCGTGCCAACCGCAAGATGATCGCAGATCTGGATCGTATTCGTGCGGCAGAAACGCTGTTGCCGGACGATGTCGGCAACATTTTGCCGCGAAGTCAGCAGGAAGGTCCCGATGGCCGGCGGAATGGTCGCGGCAATTTCCGCGATGCGCTCGTCGCTGATGACGCCCGGCCCACTCGGCATCTGTGAAACCAGGCCCACCGCGGAGGCTCCGCACTCGACGGCCAGAGCCGCTTCCTCAACACTGCCGATGCAGCAGATCTTTACTCGCGGTGTACGCGTCGCGTTCATTTGTAATTGGCAATTTGTAATTTGCAATTTGCCTCAGCGATTGGAGGTTTCAAATTGCAAATTACAAATTGGAAATTACAAATGCTCTCCTCCTATTCGCCGTAAGGAACCCAGATATTCTTCACCTGGGTGGCATGTTCCAGAAACCAGCGGCCCTCGGCCAGTTTCGAGTTGAACCAATCGATGGCGCGGCCTTCGTTCGTCCACACCTGCTTCAGATTGCCCACCGACATGGCCTTGGCCGCCGCGGCGCTGGCTTCATCGCCAAAACACCAGATGGCATCCACATCGTCATGTTCGGCGAGCGTCTTCAGAAGTTGCGACGTATATCCCGTAACGATATTCAGCGCGCCCTCGGGCAGATCGCTGGTGTCGAACAGTTGGTACAGATCGCTCGTGATCAGCGGATAAGCTTCCGAAGGAACCGCGATCACCGTATTGCCCACCGCGAGAGCGGGCATCACGAGAGAAAGAAACCCGAGCAGCGGCGCCTCCCGCGGGCAGATGACGCCAATCGTTCCAATGGCCTCGTTCATCGCGATGGCGACATTCCGGAACGGAGGATTGTGTACCGCGCCGTCAAACTTATCGGCCCACGCCGCGTACGAGAAGATCCGCTCGACACTAAGATCCACTTCCGCAGCCGCCTGCCTTTCGCCGACCACGGCGGCCAGGCAACGCGCAATTTCATCGCGCCGCTGCGAAAGATTCTCGGCGCAGTAATAAAGAACCTGGGCGCGATTGTGCGCCGTAGCTTTGGCCCACGCGGCGGCCTTGCGTGCCGCCTCGACTGCATTGCGAATGTCCTTGCGATTTCCGAGCGGAGCTTCGCCCAGCAACTGTCCGTCCGCCGCGCGTACTTCCATGCTGTAGCCGGAGTCGGGACGCGCCTGCTTGCCACCGATGTAGAGCTTCACGGTGCGATCGATCTCAGGAGTGTGTTGGTGGAGCGCCGGGCGTCTCCGCCCGGCTTCGTCATCATGGACGGGCGAGGACGCCCGTCGCTCCATCCTTGAAGCCTCGGGTTCCTCGTCCGGTTCCCGCTCCGGTGGCGCGACCGCCTTTTCTGCGGGAAGCATGGGCGCGTCCTTGAACCATGCCGGCTCCATATATTCCAGCAGGCCTTCGCGTCCGCCCTCGCGTCCGTACCCGCTCTCGCGGTAGCCGCCAAAGCCGCAGGAGGCGTCGAACAGGTTGGTGCAGTTGACCCAGACCACTCCCGCTTTAAGCTGCGCGGCAACATGCAGGGCAACGTTGACGCTCTCGCTCCAAACACAGGCCGCCAGACCGTAAACCGTATTGTTGGCCAACTCCACGGCTTCCGCGGGCGTGCGGAACGTCATCGCGGCCAGCACCGGCCCAAAGATTTCCTGCTGCGCGACAATCGACGTCGGATGCACATTGCTCAGCAGCGTCGGCGGATAGTAGAACCCGCGCGCCGGCAACGCGACCTGCGGCTGCCAGCACGTCGCGCCGTCGGCCACACCCTGATCCACTAGTTTGCGAATGCGGTCAAGTTGCACCTTGGCGACGATCGCGCCGATATCGATGGCTTTGTCGAGCGGCGCGCCGATGCGCAGGGTGCTCATGCGATCCTGAATTTTGGCGACGAGGGTTTCGGCGATACTTTCCTGCATCAGCAGCCGCGAGCCCGCGCAACATACCTGCCCCTGATTGAACCAGATGCCGTCCACCAACCCTTCGACCGCGCTATCGAGGTCGGCATCTTCAAAGACGATGAACGGAGATTTTCCGCCAAGCTCGAGCGAAAGGCGCTTGTCGCTCGTCGCGGTGGCGGCGCGAATCGCGCGTCCGACCTCGGTCGATCCGGTGAAGGCGATTTTGTCCACGTCCGGATGTTTGACGAGAGCTTCGCCGGCGGAGCCGTCCCCAGTGACGATGTTGACCACACCTGCGGGCAGGCCAGCCTCCTGACAAATTCCGGCGAAGGCCAGCGCCGTTAGCGGCGTGAACTCTGCCGGCTTCAACACGACGGTGTTGCCAGTCGCGAGCGCCGGAGCAATTTTCCACGCCAGCATCAGCAGCGGGAAGTTCCATGGAATGATCTGACCAACCACTCCGCAGGATACGTACTCGGGGAATTCGTGTTCCAGAAGTTGCGCCCAGCCGGCATGGTGATAGAAATGCCGCGCCACCAGCGGAATGTCAATGTCGCGACTCTCGCGGATGGGCTTGCCGTTGTCCATCGTCTCAAGTACCGACAGCAGCCGGGAATGTTTCTGCACCAGCCGCGCGATGGCATACAGGTAGCGCGCGCGGGCATGAGGAGTGAGCGCGCGCCATCCGGAAGACGCAGCCCGCGCAGCCTTGACCGCCGCGTCAACGTCTGCCGCCGAGCCTTGCGCGACCGAAGCGAGCTTCTCCCCGTTCGACGGATCGACAGTGTCGAAGTACTCGCCCGCCGCAGGCGCCTGCCAACCGCCGCCGATGAAATGCTGGAAGCGGAAGGCATGGCGTTCCAGCCATGCGCCTGCTTCCTTCGAATCTTCTGGAGCCGGCCCGTATTCCATACTCACGAACTTTTCAGCAATGCTCATTGGCGTTTACTCGATTCCTTCTTGTTCAATTGTCTCCTTGAATTCAGTTGTCATCCTGAGCGAAGCGAAGGACCTGCTGTCTCTCGCGCCGCCAGAAAATCAGGTCCTTCGCTCAGCTCAGGATGACAAATCATGCGGCTCTTCAAAAAGCTTGACACGTAGCTCTCTATCCAGCTTCACGCCAACGGATGCCGATACTCCGCCGAATACCGTCCCGTCGCGTAATGCTCCAACTGCCGCTCAATATCCCCAAGCAAGCCGCTGGCGCCGAAGCGAAACATTTCCGCTCGCAGCCACGATGGGCCGAGCTCTTCTTTGATCATCGCCAGCCATTCAATCGACTGCTTGGCCGTGCGGATGCCGCCCGCCGGCTTGAAGCCCACCGCCATCCCAGTTTGCTGCGCGTAT